>JAJFHF010000024.1 GCA_021775775.1 Hyphomicrobiaceae bacterium | reverse complement strand
ACGATCGAAATATGAAACCGTTCAACATAGCTCGGTTACACTTGCAGCTGATAAATCACAAACGGGTAAAGAGGTGGTGTTTAAGATCATCCGTCCGGCCATTCCAGCGGCGGCGTTTACGATTTCAAAACGGGTTTCTGCGTTTTCTCAGCAAGATGGTGCGCAAGCTGATGCGGTTTTGATGAAGGAGGTTTATGATAACCATATTGGTTTTTCAATTTCTTCTTCAATCGGGCAAGTGTCATCGAATAATGGTAATCGGCGAGTGCCTTTGACACAGACACCTTATTATAAATTGGTTGTGCGCGGTGATGCTTTGGCCCCAAAAGCTGGCCGAGCGGATCAATTTTTATTCAAAAAATAATTGGCTCTTTTTTTCTCTCACGGCTATTTCAAGCGCGAAAAGCGCTTGAGCCTGCGAGGGCGCGGCGCTCGCGCCGGGCCTCCTTCGCAGGAGGCCATGTTCGTTCGCTAAGCTCACTTCCTTCTTCGTATGGAGAGATTTGTTTCTGTCTCTCACGGCTATTTTGCCGCTTAAGGCGGCAAGCCTCCGAGGGGCGGCGGCTTTTTTTGCGATCAGCTTATCCGTGCTCGCTAAGGCTCCGCTCGGGCTGATCTTGTGCGCCGGGCCTCCTTCGCAGGAGGCCATGTTCGTGCTCCCAAGGGGGAGCACTTCCTTCTTCGTCTGGAGAGATTTGTTTCTATCTCTCACGGCTATTTTAAGTGAGAAAAGCGCTTGAGTCTCTGAAGAGGCGGCGCTAGCGCCGGACGCCTCTCGGCGTCATGTTCGTGCTCTCGAAGGGGGAGCACTTCCTTTTTCGTCTGGAGAGACTTGTTTCTATCTCTCACGGCTGTTTCAAGTGAGAAAAGCGTTTGTGTCTCTGGAGAGGCGGCGCTTTTTTTGCGATCAGCTTATCCGTACTTGCTAAAGTTTAACTTGGGCTGGTCTGGTGCGCTGGTCTTCCAAAACGTAACTTGCTCTAACGTGGCAAGGTTGTGGTGCCCATCAAAAATTCATCAACTGAACGGGCTGCTTGGCGGCCTTCACGAATGGCCCAGACGACAAGAGATTGTCCGCGGCGCATATCGCCTGCTGCAAACAAACCTTGCTTTGAGGTTTTGTAATCTTGGACGTTGGCTTTTACATTGC
This sequence comes from Hyphomicrobiaceae bacterium, assembly GCA_021775775.1. GTDB lineage: Bacteria > Pseudomonadota > Alphaproteobacteria > Rhizobiales > HXMU1428-3 > HXMU1428-3. The sequence continues at coordinate 9,410 of JAJFHF010000024.1, read as the reverse complement.
CGCGCTCATCAAGCTCCACTTTTGCGCCTTCAATCATACCTTTATGGATGGGATGGACAAAGCCCATGGCCAATAAGACAAGGTCGGCTTTTAATTCAAACTCTTTGCCCTCGATTGCTTGCATATTTTCATCGACATGCACGCAGTCAATGTGGGTTACATGCCCGCCTTTGCCTTTAAATGCTTTGGACATAACCGACCAATCGCGATCAGCTCCTTCAGCCTGGCTTGAGGATGTGCGCATTTTAAGCGGCCAGTGGGGCCACGTCATTTGCTTATCTTCGTGCTCTGGTGGTTTTGGCATGATTTCTAATTGGGTTACACTAAGACACCCTTGACGTATGGAGGTGCCAATGCAATCTGAGCCTGTGTCGCCGCCGCCAATGACGATGACATGCTTGCCTTCAGCTAAGATTTGTTCATGATTTTGCAAAGGTTCATTGCTGACCCGGCGGTTTTGCTGGGTTAGAAAATCCATGGCGAAATGAACACCTTGTAACTCACGCCCTGGAATGGGGAGATCTCGTGGTGCCTCTGACCCACCAGTAAATAAAACGGCATCATATTCATCAATTAAATCATCAATTGCGCGGTCTTGGCCAACATTCACATTCATATGGAAGGTCACGCCTTCTGCTTGCATTTGTTCAGCGCGTCGCTCTATGAGGGATTTATCAAGTTTAAAATCAGGAATGCCATAACGCAACAAGCCACCTATCTGCTTATTCTTCTCATATAGATGGACATCGTGACCGGCCCGGGCCAGTTGTTGAGAGGCTGCCATGCCAGCGGGACCAGAGCCTATAATCGCCACCCGCTTGCCAGTTTTTTCTTTTGCGAGTTGAGGCGTTACCCAACCATTTTCAAAGGCTTTATCAACAATGGCGCATTCAATTGTTTTAATGGTAACAGGGATGTCTTCTATATTTAGTGTGCAAGAGGCCTCGCATGGCGCTGGGCATACACGGCCTGTAAATTCAGGAAAATTGTTGGTTGAGTGTAAATTTTGAGAGGCTTCTTCCCATTGATGATTGTAGACAAGGTCATTCCAATCAGGAATTTGGTTGTTCACTGGACAGCCGGTATGACAAAAGGGGATGCCGCAATCCATACAACGAGCGGCTTGGCGGGTTGTTTCCCCATCGGTTAATGGGATGACAAATTCATCATAATGGCGAATGCGATCAGACGCTGGTTTATAAGCGCGCTCGTTACGATCGATTTCTAGAAAACCGGTAATTTTTCCCATTATTTATTTCCTCTTAACCCAATTTCGATTTCATCGCCTTGCTTATTGCTTTGTTGATGGGCCATTTCTTCTAAGGCTCTGCGATATTCCACTGGCATTACTTTTACGAATTTGGGTAAATAGGTTTCCCAATTCTCTAGAATAGTTTTGCCTCGGGTTGAATCGGTGTAGTGCACATGGCGCGCAATTAATTGATAGAGACGTTCTGCATCAAGGCTTGTCATATCGCGCATGACATCAACAAGGCCATGAGATTGTAGATCCCCTGTTTGGTGATGGTTTTGAGAGAGTGTTTCTTCTTCGCTTGTGACGGGCTCTAGGTCAACCATAGCCATATTGCAACGTTGCTCGAAGTCGCCGCGCTCATCTAGGACATAGGCAATCCCGCCTGACATGCCAGCTGCAAAATTGCGCCCAGTTTCACCTAAGACAACAACAACACCTCCGGTCATATATTCACAACCATGATCACCCGTGCCTTCAACCACAGCGATTGCCCCGGAATTGCGAACAGCAAAACGTTCGCCTGCGACACCACGGAAATAGCATTCGCCAGATACAGCGCCATAAAGCACAGTGTTGCCAACGATGATGCTGTTTTCTGGCACGATGGCTGATTCGACCGGTGGGCGCACGATTAAGCGGCCACCAGAGAGGCCTTTGCCGACATAATCATTGCCCTCACCGATAAGATCAAGGGTAACCCCTTGCGCGGTCCAGGCGCCAAACGCTTGACCTGATGTGCCATTGAACGTGACCCAGATGGTGTCATCAGCCAGACCTTCATAGCCATATTTCAAAGCGATTTGACCAGAGAGCATCGCCCCGGTTGAGCGATCAACGTTGGTAATGGGCAAGTTCAGCTTAACTGGTGTTTTCGTCTCAAGTGCGTCTTTACTGAGTTTGATCAATTGGCGATCTAGAATGTCGTCAATTTGATGTTGTTGGGTTTGGGTATGGTAGATTTCAACGCCATCAACGACTGATGGGCGATAGAATAAATCTGTGAAATCTAAACCTTGGGCTTTCCAATGGTCTATTGCTTCGTCTTTTTCAAGATAATCAGAATGGCCAATTAATTCATCTAATGAAGCGATGCCCATTTGTGCCATGATCATTCTGGCTTCTTGGGCTACAAAGAAGAAATAGTTGATGACGTTTTCTGGTGTGCCTTTAAAGCGTTTGCGCAATTCTGGATCTTGAGTGGCAATGCCGACAGGGCAGGTGTTGAGATGGCATTTGCGCATCATTAAACAACCAGAGGCAATGAGGGGGGCGGTTGCAAAGCCAAATTCATCTGCACCTAACAAGGCACCGACGACAACATCGCGTCCTGTGCGCAAGCCGCCATCGACCTGGACAGCAACGCGCGAGCGCAGATTGTTGAGCACGAGGGTTTGTTGGGTCTCTGCGAGGCCAAGTTCCCAAGGGGAGCCGGCGTGTTTGATTGAGGTCAAGGGGGATGCCCCTGTGCCACCTTCATAGCCAGAGATGGTGATGTGGTCGGCACGTGCTTTGGCCACGCCGGCGGCAACTGTGCCAACGCCAACTTCTGAGACGAGTTTAACGCTGATGTCAGCGCGTGGGTTTACATTTTTCAAATCATAGATGAGCTGGGCTAAATCTTCGATTGAATAAATATCGTGGTGAGGTGGGGGAGAAATTAGCCCGACACCTGGCGTGGAGTGACGACATTTGGCAATGACATGATCAACTTTATGACCGGGCAGTTGCCCGCCTTCACCAGGCTTTGCGCCTTGTGCCATTTTAATTTGAATCATATCAGAATTGGCGAGATATTCTGTGGTAACGCCAAAGCGGCCTGAAGCCACTTGTTTGATGGCGGAGCGTTCGTTATCGCCATTTGGTTTTGGGGTGAAACGTTCGCGTTCTTCACCGCCTTCGCCCGTGTTGGACTTGCCGCCAATTTTGTTCATGGCAATGGCTAAATTTGTGTGTGCTTCACGCGAGATTGAGCCATAAGACATAGCGCCGGTGGCAAAGCGTTTTACAATCTCACTGGCTGGTTCGACCTTGTCTAAGTCAATTGGAGTTTTACCAAGTTCTTGGGCTGTTTTGATATGGAACAGGCCGCGCAATGTTTTTAGATCTTTTGCTTGCTCGTTAACAGCGCTGGCAAATTGGGTGTATTTGTCTGGTAAATTCCCGCGCACGGCATGTTGTAGGTCTGCGATGGTTTCTGGTGTCCAGACATGGCTTTCACCGCGAATGCGAAAGGCATATTCGCCGCCTACATCTAGAGCGTGCTTTAAGATTTGTTTGTTACCAAAGGCTTGGGCATGGCGATTGAAGGTTTCTAGGGCGACCTCTTTTATGCCTATGCCTTGAATTTGGGTGTGGGTGCCAGTGAAATAATGGTCGATGAAATCACTGTTTAACCCGATCGCGTCAAAAATTTGCGCGCCGCAATAAGATTGATACGTTGAAATGCCCATCTTGGACATCACTTTTAGGAGCCCTTTATTAACGGCTTTTTTGTAGCGCTTTTGGGCCTGTTCAGGGGTGATATCTTCTTCAAAGTCTGGGGCCAGGGCATCGATCGTGTCAAAGGCCAGGTAAGGGTTGATGGCCTCTGCGCCATAACCACCAAGCGTGGCAAATTGGTTCACTTCCATGGCTTCGCCGGTTTCAACCAATAAGCCGACAGATGTTCTCAAACCTTTTTTGATCAAGTGATGGTGCACTGATGAGGTGGCCAGGAGTGCTGGGATTGCAATGGCGTCTTTAGAGATGGCCCTGTCTGAGAGGATGATGATGTTATGACCTTGTTCAATGGCTTCTTGAGCGCTTTTGACCAGGGCTGTCACGGCCTCTATCATCCCTTCGGGTCCTTGTGAGACGGGGTAGGTGATATCTAGGGTTTTGGTTTTGAAATCATTATCTGGGATGTCACTAATGGCGCGTAATTTTTCTAACGCGTCATTTGAAAGCACGGGCTGAGAGACTTCTAGCCGTTTAAGTGTTGAGCGGTTTTCGTGATCTAGTAAATTAGGGCGCGGGCCAATGAAGCTTACCAATGACATCACCAACTCTTCGCGAATTGGATCGATGGGAGGGTTGGTAACCTGGGCAAAGTTTTGCTGGAAATATGAGTGTAATAGTTTTGGTTTGTTGGAAAGCGCCGATACTGGTGTATCGGTGCCCATAGAGCCGATTGGCTCTTGGCCAACACGGGCCATGGGTTCGAGTAAAAACTTTATGCTCTCTTGGGTGACGCCAAAGGCCTGTTGCTTATCTAGCAAAGAGGCGTGGCTTTGAGGGTCACTGTGGGGAATGGAGGGCAGATCTTTTACTTTGATTTGCCCTTTTTCTAACCATTCGCGGTATGGGTGACTTTTGGCTAGATCTGATTTTAGATTATCATCAGATATGATGGCACCTTTTTCAAGGTCGATGAGTAACATCTTGCCTGGTTGCAAGCGCCATTTGGTGATGATTTTTTCTTCTTCAAGGGGGAGCACGCCCATTTCTGAGGCCAGCATAACCAGATCATCTGAGGTGACAACATAACGCGCTGGGCGCAAGCCATTGCGGTCAAGGGTTGCGCCAATGCGCTGGCCATCAGTAAAGGCAACAGCGGCTGGGCCATCCCATGGTTCCATAAGGGCTGCGTTATATTCATAAAAAGCGCGGCGTTCTTCATCCATTAAAGGGTTGCCTGCCCAGGCTTCTGGAACGAGCAACATCATGGCATGAGCCATATCGTAGCCCCCTCGAACGAGCAGTTCTAGAGCGTTATCAAATGAGGCACTGTCTGATTGACCTTCAGGGATCAGTGGCCAAATTTTATCTAAATCATCGCCGATGAGGTCTGACTTCATTGTGGCTTGGCGCGCTGCCATCCAATTGACATTGCCTTGTACCGTGTTGATTTCGCCATTGTGGCAAATCATGCGAAATGGTTGAGCCAGTGACCAGGTTGGAAAGGTGTTGGTTGAAAAGCGTTGGTGCACGAGCGCTAGGGCTGAGATCATGCGCTCATCTGTGAGGTCCTTAAAGTAAGGCCCTAGTTGGTATGATAATAGCAGCCCCTTATAAAGGAGTGTGCGCGCAGACATAGAAGGGATGTAGAAAAATTCATGCCCATCTGGTTTTTCATTGGCAATGCGAAGTTCTATGCACCGACGGATGATAAATAATTTTAATTCAAAATCATCAACGCTGGTGATGTCATCTGAGCGACCGATAAAAACTTGTTCGTGAAATGGCTCTGATGGTTTAACTGAATAGCCAAGATCTGTGCCATCTACTGGCACGTCTCGCCATCCAAGAATGTTTTGGCCGCGCGCTGTTATTTCTTCTTCGATGATGGATTTGATAGCGGCGCGGTGTTTTTGCTCTTTTGGTAGAAAAATCGGCGCGACGCTGTAAGACCCTAGAGCCGGCAGGGTTATTGAGTTTTGAGTGGCAATGGCGCGCAAGAAGTCATCAGGCATTTGAATAAGTATGCCACAGCCATCACCTGCTTTTGGGTCTGCGCCAACCGCACCGCGATGTTCTAGGTTTTTTAAGATCTCTAGGCCTTTGACGATGATGTCATGGCTTTTCTTGTTTTTCATATTGGCGACAAAGCCAATGCCGCAGGCATCATGCTCGTGGTCTGGATGATAGAGACCTTGAGCTTTTGGTTTTTGAGATCCAGGTTTATGAGACTCTAGATTTTGAGACTCCGTTTTTTGAGACCGCGCCCTTGAGGGGTCTTTCATTATCGGGGAATTGTTTTTGTTGTTTATCAAATGTTGGCTCAATTTGTTTCATCCCAAAATATATAATGCGTCAAATTAAAAAATTTTATTCTCAAACAGGTCAAACTTTTTGGCTTTAAGGGGCAATCAGATTTCCCTTTAAAGTCGATGAGCATTATAGCTTATCTAATTACCAAATCATCTCGGGCCGTAAGCAGTGTTACTTTTAAAAAAGCACTTGGCCTTTTTAAACATAATGCTTGCCCATTTGGTAAAGGCGGCTGGCTCGTCAATGAGCAGCTTAGTGAATAGCGACACAATTACCGCAATGAATAGCGTCTATAATCGATATAAAGAGGCCAACATTGTAATGTTGGCGCTATTTATATCTACAGGTACCTAAAAAAGCCCTCAGCATCAAGCACAAAGGACAGCATGGCTGACCTAATTTTTTGCCTAAACTGCCAGATTTTAGGGCAGGTGACAAGTTTCGATGTGCAATTTTAGTTAAAGTGTCGCAAAACATTCGATAATGAGCGTAAAAGATTTGACGTTAAAATTCTAGATTTAACTTTTAATAGTAAAGTCTAAGGTTTTTTTAGGTCTGATGTTAATCGTCTTTGTTCTGTTGGGGATTTTAACGTATCGCTTTGTTTTTTTTAAATGGATCTTTCACTTTAGAGGATGATATATGGCAGGGCTTAAGAAAAAAACGGCTGAATATGGCAGTTGGGATGCCCATATTACTATGTCTGTTCTTACCGAAAAAACTAATAGAATTGGTACCTTAAAAGTTCAAGGTGATGTTGTTTATTGGACAGAGCAACGCCCAGATGAGGGGGGGCGTTCTGGCCTTATGAGCTGGTCACAAGAGCACGGGCTTGTGGATTGTTTTAACGCGCCTTTTTCGGCGCGTTCGCGCGTACATGAATATGGCGGTGGTGATTTTTGTTTGGGCGGGGATAAAATTTACTTTGTAAATGCAAGTGATCAGCAGATTTATAGCTGCCTTCCTCAAGAGGCTCCTTTGAAACTTACTGATTTTGATGACTTTAGGTTTGCTGACCTGCAATATGACCCTTTAGGCCCGCGACTTTTTGCCGTAGCTGAGAAACATGACCTCGTTGATGATGGGGATACTCATAGTTTACCCAAAAATATGCTTGTTGTTGTTCCGTTGAAAGGTAAAGAGGCTGGGCAAATCGTGGTTTTGGATGAGACCCATGATTTTTATGGAAGTCCACGCCTTAGTGCCGACCACAAAACGCTTGCCTGGTTAGATTGGGATTTACCCGATATGCCGTGGGAATCGTCGCGTTTGATGATGGCAGATGTGGGGGGAGGCGAATTTATCCCTCAGATTATAGCTGGAGGGTTTGATCAAACCAGGAATGACACAAGCAGCGCTTTTGGTCCTGTGTGGGATCGGAGCGGCGCTCTTTATTATGTTGACGATCAAAGTGGGTATGGTCAGCTTTATTGTTGGTCGAAGGGGGTTGTATCCTTGGTATTGCACCAAGATGAAATGGCTGATGGGTTGCGCCCTTTGTGGGTGTTTGGCATGGAGAGCCTGGCTGTTTCTAAAACGGGCGCGGTTTATCTCTCGTCTTATGGGCAGGGTAAGCATGTGTTGCAATCTATCCAAGCTCAAGAAATTGGTCAGATTAAATCTAGCGCCCGCTCAGTTGAGATGTTGCAGATGTTTGGCGAGCAGTTGGTTGGGATTGTAACAACCGATTATAGCCCTGCTAGCGTTATGCTTATCGAGCCTGAAGGTGGTGAGTTGAGTATGATCCGTCCAAGTGCTCGCGCTGAGATTATAAAAGGAGACATCTCGGTTGGGCAATTGAAAGAGTTTATGGGCCCTAATGGGCCTGTGTATGGGCTGTATTATCCACCAATTCATAGCAAGCTAATGGGGCCGCCTGATGCGCTGCCGCCCGCGATTATTTCTATTCATGGTGGGCCCACTGGGATGGCGGACCGGGGACTGAAATTTAAAACCCAATATTGGACCAACCGAGGCTATGGCGTTTTTGATATTGATTATTCAGGGAGCTCTGGGTATGGCAAAGCTTATCGAGAGCGGCTTAATGGGCAATGGGGACGCGCTGATGTGGCTGATATTATTGCCGGAGCTCGCACTTTAATTGAAGAAGGGTTGGTTGACCGCGATAAGTTGATTGTTATGGGCGGGAGTGCTGGGGGGTATAGCGCGCTTATGGCTTTGGTTGAGAGCGATTTGTTTCAATGTGCGTCTTGTAGCTATCCGGTGACAGATTTGGCCCAGCTGTTAGAGATCACGCATAAGTTTGAGGCCGGCTATATTTATGCTTTGACCGGGACAACGGTTGATACAGCAAAAGAGCAGTTAAAGGACGTCTCGGTTTTGTCGCATCTTGATAAGATAGACGCACCTGTTGTGTTTTTTCAAGGGTTGGAAGATAAGGTTGTGCCGCCGGCTCAACCACGAGCTGTGTATGAGGCGTTACGGGCCAAAGGGGTCGTGAGTGAATTGTATGAATTTGAAGAGGAGGGGCATGGGTTTCGGGGAGGAAAAACCATTGAAATGGTTTTGAAAAAGGAAGCCGCTTTTTTTAATTCTGTATTTAATCGATTTTAAATCTATAAAAATCAAACTGTTAGAGATATGACGTGAATATGAACGAGGGGTTCTATTTGTGTTCAGGTGGTAGGGGGTAGATTAAATCTCATAAACACATGACAGCAAATAAAGAGATTAAGGAGCCCCCTCATGTTTAAGAAAACTTTCGCAATCATAGCGTTGATTGGTTTGGCTTTTACAACAACTGTATCAACCGCCTCAGCCCGCTCGCAGGGCTACAAAGCTGACAATCATAAGCAAGGTGGCTATAAAGCCAAAAACCATAAGCAAGGTGGCTATAAAAATAAGTCACAGGGTAAGTTTTACTATAACAAAGGTAAGCACCAGAAATTTAAAGTAAATGTACGGTATGGTGTTCCTATTCATCGCATTCGTAATAAATTACGTCACCGTGGATTTTATAAAATTCGTTTCACTGACAGATATCTTCCCGTTTATAAAGCTCGCGCTTGTAAACACGGTAAACGCTTCAAAATGCGTATCAATCGTTGGGGTGAAGTTATGAGACGTCGTCAAATTGGTTGGTGTGGTTATCGTAATCGTCATTATAGTCGCTATAATTATTAAGACTAATAAATTGATTTGAAAGAAATGGGCGGCCCTTTTAAAAGTGCCGCCCATTTCTTCGTTTGTCTTTCATTCAATCATTTATTTTATTATCATCAAATGATTTTATTGACTTGCAGGGGTTTCTTTTTCTGCTTCAATTGTTTTTGAGGTTGTTTGATCAACGCGCTCAATTGAAATTTGTTTTGGTTTCATTTTTTCAGGCAATTCACGTTTGAGCTCTATGTGTAAGAGGCCGTTTTCTAATTTTGCGCCAAGCACT
>JAJFHF010000230.1 GCA_021775775.1 Hyphomicrobiaceae bacterium | reverse complement strand
GGTGATAGATAATCACGCGCAAGGGCTACAGGGTCCGTGCCTGGTTGCTCCACAAGCGCTAATGCCAAAGGCTCCAAACCAGCCTCGCGCGCAATTTGCGCTTTTGTTCGCCGGCGCGGCTTATAGGGTAAATAGAGATCTTCCAACTCAGCCCGGGTCAAAACCCCTTTGATCTTGGCTTCTAAATCAGGCGTAAGCTTATCTTGCTCTTTGATGGTTGATAAAATGCTTATCCGCCGCGCTTCCAACTCGCGCAAATAGGTCAGCCGTTCTTCAAGCGCGCGTAACTGCGTGTCATCAAGCCCACCAGTTTGCTCTTTGCGATAACGGGCAATAAACGGAACGGTAGCCCCTTCATCAATAAGCGAAATAGCAATTTCAACTTGATTTGGCCGAGCATTAATTTCGCCTGCGATCAGTGTCTCAATGGGAGCAATAGAAATGGGGGGCATAAAAAGGTCTCTTACTAAATTAAAATCTGTTGAGGCGATATAAGATCAATGTAAATAGTACAAAAGGCAGGCAAAATTAAGAGATAAAATCAGTTCCAAATTAAAACCCACAGATTAGGTCACAATCTTATGCGTTAAGCATCCGATCAGCGAGCACGCATTTTAAAAGACCATAATTATAACGCCCATCAAGCGCCTCAAAACAAGGTTTCAATTGGCCGGTTTCCAAGGCATTTTGTTCTTCAAGAGCAGTGCTAATTTCTTCCACAGCTATCTCATCGAGTTCGTCAAGCACATCAAGTTCAATAACCCCGGCCTCAATCGCTTCAGCCAAATGCCCATGCACCGTTGCTAATTGCAAATTACGCTCATCGGCAATCTCAGCTGGTTTATGCCCTTGGTGCAAGCTATAAAGGCTCTGATTAACTGTATCAGATAGCTTATTGTCCAAAAGAGCGATCACGGGGGTTTGTGCAATCACATCCAAAAACTTTTTCCCATAGCGCGCAATCTTACGTTCCGCTAATCCCGATATATCATAGAGGTCTTGTGAGGAAGCAGGGCGCTTTGCCACAAGTTCGTACAACGTCTTATTATGACAAATAACATAAGGGGGCACTTTTTGCTCTAGTGCCAATTCAATCCGTGCGGCTACCAGCGCTTCCCATAAAGGCATATTGCCAACCGAAATCGTAGAGCTAACTTCGCGTCGTTTCTTATCGGGGCGTGATTGTTTGCGCAGACGGCGCAGCTCAAAGGGTAAATCACCTTTTAATAAGGGGCGGCATGTATCAGACATCTTCAACCCACCATAAATTTCCGTATCAGAGATCAAGAACCCTTGTGCAATTAATTGCCGAAACACCCCGCGCCATTCTTTATCTGAGAACTCACGCCCAATCCCAAAGGTTGAGATTTGATCATGCTGATTGGCTAAGATCCGTTCATCGTCTTTGCCCAGCAACACTTTAATCAGATAAGACACCCCAAACCGCTGCCCCGTGCGATAAACAGTCGAGAGTGCTTTTTGCGCCGCTTCCTTGCCATCCATCGTCTCAGGCGGAGAAAGACAATTGTCACAATTCCCGCACCCGCTCTCAAGCACCTCACCAAAATAAGACAACAAGCGCTGGCGCCGACAACCGCTAGCCTCAAACAACCCTAACAGCGCATCCAGCTTTTGTCGCTCCAATCGTTTTTGTTGATCTGAAGCATTCGACTGGTCAATCCACTGTTGGTAAGTGATGACATCATTAAGCCCATATGCCATCCAACTATTGGCAGGCTCCCCGTCACGCCCCGCCCGTCCAGTTTCTTGATAATAAGCCTCAATAGACTTTGGTAAATTTAAGTGGGCCACAAAGCGTACATCAGGCTTATCAATACCCATCCCAAAGGCAACCGTCGCCACCATAATAAGGCCATCTTCGCGCAAAAACCGCGCCTGCCTCTCACGGCGCACCTCTTGGTCAAGCCCGGCATGATATGCCAAAGCATTGCGCCCCTTGGTACAAAGCCAGTCTGCGATTTCTTCGGTTTTCTTACGTGATAGACAATAAATAATCCCTGCATCTTGCCCATGATCATTTTCTAAAAATCGCCACAACTGTTCTTTTGCTTTGCCCCCCTCGCTGATGGTGTAGCAAATATTGGGACGGTCAAAACTAGAAACAAACTGATTGGCTCCATTAAGCCGCAACTGCTCAATAATTTCAGCGCGTGTCTTTTCGTCTGCGGTGGCAGTGAGGGCAATGCGCGGCACATGGGGGAAATAATCAGCCAATTGAGAAAGCTGGCGATATTCAGGGCGAAAATCATGCCCCCATTGAGAGACACAGTGCGCCTCATCAATGGCAAACAAAGCCAAATCTGTAGCCCCCATTAATTCGATCATAGACTGAGATAAGAGCCGCTCTGGCGCGACATATAACAAGTCAAGCTCACCCTTTAAGAGCTTATCCTTAACTTCTGATTGTTGGGCACCTGTTTGTGATGAATTTAAAAAAGCCGCTCTTACACCTAATTGTAAAAGCGCATCAACCTGATCTTGCATCAAAGCGATGAGGGGAGAGACAACAATACCTGTGCCCGATCGTATCAGGGAAGGGATCTGATAACATAAAGATTTACCGCCTCCCGTTGGCATTAATGTGAGGGCATCCATACCGCCAACAAGCGCTTCTATTACCTCGCGCTGGGTGCCGCGAAAGTCATCATAACCAAAAATTTGTTTAAGAACGTGCCCGGCCTCATCCATCACCTTTATCTAGCATAGACAGTAAGCCCAAGCGATAAAAATAGAGGCGCGATTTCATCTGTTAACAGTTTGCTAGCCATTGATCTTTGCTCTGTGCCAGTGACCAAAGAACGAGGTGAAAAAACTTATTCAACAAGCAAAAGTGATAGTAAATGTTCCCGATTTGGAACAGAATCTTCAAGTGTATATTTCCGCAATACATCCATAAAAGCATCGCGCGCTTCATTCATAAATCTTTGTGCGCCACAAGCCCCCATAATTCTACAATTCTTTTGCCCTGAACTAAGGCAAGCAACAAGAGCAAAATCAGGTTCCATCTTCTCAATCACATCACCAAGATTTATATCTTTTGGGGCTTTGGCCAGTTTTAAGCCCCCATTACGGCCCCGTTCACTTGTCACAAACCCATGATGAACAAGCTCCTGCGCAACCTTCATCATATGGTTTTTAGATATATCATAGCGAGTAGAGATATCATTAATCGTCGCTAACTTACCTTCATGCATTGATAAATAAATAAGTGTTCGAAGGGCATAGTCTGTATGTAATGTTAAACGCAAAAGGGGGCTCCTTAAGAGATAGAAAATGTGTATGAAACAAAGATGCAGTTCTAATACATATATAATATAACCATTTTTACGAAAATATCATCAGCAAAAGCAAAAAAAAAATTATATATAAAACATAAATTATATGAATAAATACTCAAAAGCAGCATTATTAAAGAAAACAAGCTAAAGAAGGCTAAATTAGCAATAATAGTCAGTACCATAAATTGTTGGGGCGCTGATTGAAAATCAAAAATATAGAACAGAATATTACTTATTAGTGGCTCTTAGAGTTAGGTTGACAATTTCCCATGCCTATGTCATTACAGTCGCAAGAAGAGAGGTCGGTCTAGCGCTGACCTTTTGTGTTTTATAAAACAGACCATTTTATCAATTAGATTTTTTCAAACTGAGTGCAATATTAAGTGCTGAGCGTTACTTTTTAAAGAAGAGCAACGATAAACTTAATTGAATGCTTTTTCTTTAAATCACAGTCAATATTTTTAAAATATGAAATATAGCTTTGGTTTTGAGAAAAGAAGGTAAATGAAACAAATCCTTTTGCACCTTTGAATCAATCAAACTCATATGAGGTGAGCAATGAAAATTAGAAATTCACTTAAGTCGCTTGCTAAGCGCCACCGCGATAACCGCGTTGTTCGCCGTCGCGGCCGTCTTTATGTTATCAACAAAACCAACCGCCGTTTTAAAGCGCGCCAAGGTTAATGTTAAAAGAGACCAAGCTAACAAGCTGGATCTTGAAAAATTAGTTTTTGAAATAAAAACCGCCGCACAAAACTTTTAGTGCGGCGGTTTTTCTTTAACTTAAATTAAAAAAGCGAAGCGCTAGAGGGCGCATTGTATTTTATTGAATTCATATAAGGCACAGGCTCAAGCGCTTGAAAAATAAAACGTGAGAGCAAACACACTCTAATCACTCGTCTCATCATCAGCACTTAAATGGCCTTCTTTATCGGTATAGTGCCCCTTCAATTGATCCAGGACAGTGCCCTTCCATGGTTCAACCCCAGCCACATAGGCAGCGCGAGCCAGTAAATGCGCAGAGACGGGCGCTGTAATCAAAAAGAAAACAACAGCAGCCAGAGCCTTCGATGAAATTGAGAGCTCACCGGCGTGCAATGCGATTGCAACCAGCATCAAGCCTGATCCAAGAGTGCCAGCTTTGCTCGCGGCATGCATACGTGTGAACACATCAGGAAAACGAAGAAGACCAATGGCAGCGATTAAATTAAACAAAGCCCCAATAATCAACAATGCACCGGTTATATAGTTGATCATTCGCTGCTCCCTGCATCCTTAGCGGTTTGTTTATAGTCTTTGGTCTCATCAATAATTTCGGGGCATGAAGCTTGATTGAGAATAAAACGAGCAAAAGCAATTGTGGCCAAAAAGCCAACCAATCCCAAAGCAATGGCCATATCAAGATAGGCATAAACCCCAGTCAATAATGTGAATATAGCAATAAAGCCAATGGCCAATGTCATTAACATATCAAGTGATAAAACCCGATCAGGTAATGTTGGCCCCAATACCAGCCGGGCAAAGGTCAACAAAGACGCTGCAATCATAAGCCAAAAGGCAATGATAATAGATAGATCAAAAAAATCGCTCTCACTCATCGCAGCGCCTCCATTATTTTGCGCTCAAACCCTTGGGCTATATCCTCACGAAGCTTGTCAGGGTCCTCGACATCTATGCAGTGAATATAAAGGGTTGCCGCATCATCAGAAATATCAACACTAAGAGTTCCTGGTGTTAAAGTAATGAGATTGGCCAATAAAGTAATTTCATGCGGACGATCAACGGTGAGCGGGAAAGAAACAAAGCTGGGTCGATAAGATTGCCGCGGCCTAACAACCAGCCAAGCCACACGAAACACAGAAAGCACCAACTCTTTTAAAAACAACCCAATCAACCCAAGGACCAACCAAACGCGTTTAAAATATTTGTTCGTTTGGTGTTGTTCGCGCGTCAACCAAAGGGCCCCACTAGAGACAACAAAACCAAACATTAAATTTAAAATTGAAAATGAGCCAGTAACAGCGCACCAGGCAAAAGCCAGTAAAACATTAATTAAAAAGAGATTGCTCATAACGCACCTCCCAAAACAGCTTCGATATAAGCTGTGCTATTTAACAAATTCTTTGCCCCTGATGCGGACAGATCAAACAGATAAGAGGGCATGACCCCAACAACAATCGCCAATGTGATCAAGACCAACACGGGTATATATTGTAAGGACTTCATTCCTGAAAACTGGGTTTGTCGAACCTCATCTTCACTGGTTTTTAATAGCGGGCGCCAAAACCCAAAAGCATAAGCACGGCCCAAAGCAATCATAGATAAAAAGCTACTAAAGATCACGGCGCACGTTCCTGCATAAGCTTGTTTATCAAGGCTCTCAGATATCAACACCAATTTGGGCCAAAACCCTGAAAAAGGCGGAAAGCCAGAGGCCATAAATACCAACACCAAGAACATCAAACTCAAAAATGGAAAATCCTTATTGACTCCAGAAAGTGTTCTCAAATCAAGCGTGCCTCTATAATTATAAACCAAACCCGACAAAAGGAACAAAGCGGTCATGACCAAAATAGAGTGCACCATATAAAACATGGTGGCTGTCAAAGACTGTTCAGTACCGAGCGATAACCCAATGAGCATAAAGCCAATACTTGAGACCAAAATATAACTAAACAGACGGCGCAAATCAGTTTGAACAACCGCCCCAAGCCCCCCGCATACCATCGTGGCAATACCAGCATACAGCATGAGTAGCATCAACCAACTATCACCCGCCGGCGGCAATATGATCGTAAAGGTGCGAATAAGCGCATAAATACCAACTTTGGTCAGTAACCCTGCAAACAAAGCCGAGACCACAATTTTGGGTGTGTGATAAGAGGCAGGCAACCAAAAATAAAGCGGGAAAGCGGCCGCTTTCATTGAAAAGGCCACAAGATAAAGCATCGATATAATAACCAAAGCCCCTTCAAAGGGTTTGGCGCCGACAATCTTGCTCAGATCTGCCATGTTTAGCGTGCCATAAACCCCATAGAGATAACCCGTGGCAATCAAAAACAAGGTCGTGGCTATCAAGTTTAAAAAACAATATTTCACGGCGCCATCAAGTTGCTTGGCCCCGCCTCCCATAACAATCAAACCAAATGAAGAAATCAAAAACACTTCAAACCAAACATACAGATTAAATATATCACCCGTTAGAAAGGCACCATTTACCCCAACCAACAATGTCATCAGTAAGGCATAAAAACCAAACCTACGCTCTCGTCCTGTAATCTCGCCCATCGCATAGAGAACAACACAAAAAACTGCGATGCCAGAGGTTAGGGTTAAAATCACACCCAACAAATCTGCGACAAAGGTAATTCCAAACGGAGGGAACCAATTGCCCATTGTCATCGCTTGTGGCCCAAACTCTGAAACGCGAAGCAACAATAAAAAACTGGTTGCGATTGTACCACCCACAGCTGCGATCGCAATAAACGGATGCCATGCCACCGCGCGGCGTAAAATGATTAAAACCGCCGCCGCAAATAGAGGAATAAGAATAGGCCCGACAATCAACCAATCAATCGAGGGCGTTGCCTTTGATAACATTGCCCCTGTGGTATCTATGGCAACCACCCCTTCAGCCAAAAGAGTTTCCATGATCGTTAATATCCCTTCGGCAAGTGCGCCGGTTCAATAGGTTCAGAGAGCCGCATTTCGGCAGTGTCGTCAGTCCCAGTTGTCTCGTAAGCGCGATAAGCCAAGACCAATACAAAAGCCAGCAAAGCAAAAGAAATCACAATCGCGGTTAATATCAGTGCTTGGGGCAAGGGGTTTGCAATGGCGCCGTCTCCCATTACCTGGGCAGAGGCAGCCCCCTTTGCAATAATCGGCGGCACGTCTCGGGTAATGCGTCCAGCGGTAAAGATCAAAAGATTGACACCATTGCCCATTAAAGCCACCCCAATAAGCATTCTGATCAAACTCTCAGATAACAGCAAATAAACACTGGCGGCAAAATAAAGCCCAACGATCAAGGATAGATAAGTCTCCATATCTTTAATCCTTCTCTTCTAACGCCAGCGCAATGCTAACCAAAGACCCAACCACAACAAGCCACACACCAATATCAAAAAACAACGGTGTTGAGAGGGGCACTTCAATCCCTCCAGAAAATTTGGGAAACCACCACAAACCTGTTAAATAAGGCACGTCTTTATAAAAAGACACCACACCGCTTAAGCCCGCGAGCAACATGCCAAATCCAGAGATGGCAATGGGGTGAAAATAGAGGGCCCGGCGCACAGGACCAACCCCGCAAGCAATGCCATAGAGTGCAAAGGCCGAAGCGGCAATTAGCCCTCCTATAAACCCGCCTCCAGGTTGGTTGTGACCAGACAACAAAACAATAATAGAATAGATCACCATGAGACTTGTTAAGGTCGGGGCAATTGTACGAAGAATAAGCGTATTCATGATGAGGCCTCCTTAGTTGAAGGATCAGATTGAATTAAATCTTTTGCACCAGGCGTGCTATCCCCGCTGGGGCGCACACGGATAAGTGCTAGGGCAGATACACCAGCGATTAACACCACAGTTATTTCCCCAAGCGTATCAAGCGCACGAAAATCAACCAAAATAACATTTACAATGTTTCGCCCATGAGCGATGGCATATGAATGAGTTGAGAAAAATTCAGAAAGCCGTAAATCAAGCGGTCCTTGGGTAACCAACATCAAAAGAGAGGCCATACCAACACCGACACCCAAGGCAATTGACCCATCAATAATCCCAGCCCCGACAGAGCGCCGATCAATGCGCATTAAGCGCAAACGGGTTAAGACCAAAGCCAAAATAACAACTGATAAAGTCTCAACCATAAACTGGGTGAAGGAAAGATCGGGGGCACCAAACATCATGAATGTTAGGGCAACCGCGATACCTTGCACACCGATTGAAACAATAGCAGTTAGCCGTGTCCGGGCTAAAACAACTTGCAAAACCCCCAAAGTCAAAAATAAAAACACCCCGATTTCCCAAGGTCTCATTTTTGGAAATTCTGGCGCTTGTGGCCAAATGTTTAACACAAACATCGGAACCAAAAGGGCCAAGGCTGTGATGAGAAAGGTGGTGCGCATATAAGTGCGAATTTCGCCTGTTTGCAACGCATTGGTGAAGCGCCCAGCAAACCATGTTAGCCCGGTAATCGCTTGATCAAACCCTTTGTCAGGCCCCCAGCCAATAAAAGTCAGGAGTTGATCAAAGCTTTTGCGCAGAGACGGCATCATGATAAAGACCGCGACCCCAAGCCCCACAGTGATAACGCTTAGCACCAGGGCAGTGTTAACCCCGCCCCATAAATGAAGATCAATAGGCACCTCTCTACCCGCTACCGCTGAAATCATCGGTGCAAAGAAATGAGGTTGCATAAACGACAAAGACAAGGCGCTAACAAGCCCAATAAGAGATAAGACGACAGGCCCGAGCACCAACATCAAAGAACCTTCATGCACGGATTTGGGAGGGTCAATCCAGCGGCCCATAAACGGGCGAATGGCGATGCTAGCAGCAACCCCAAACATCAAGGCGTTGCCTATAATGGCAGTTATTGCCAAGCTCCATTCAAAAACACCGCCATGACTAAGCGCATGATAAATGGATTCTTTAGCTAGAAACCCAAGAAAGGGCGGCAAGCCGCACATAGAAAGGGCAGCCAAACCAGCCGCTAGCGCTGTAATTGGCATCGCGCTGCGCAGCCCTCCAAGTTTTGTGATTTGCCGTGTTCCAGCCTCATGATCAACGGTGCCAACCACCATAAACAAGGCCCCTTTGAAAAAGGAATGGGCAATCAAATATAAAACTGCGCCTTCAATCGCTCGGTCACTTCCCACACCAAGCATCATCACCAATAACCCCAACGAGGCAACGGTGGTATAAGCTAACATCAATTTCATATCCGTATCACGAACGGCTAAAATCGTACCGATAATCAAAGTGGCCCCGCCCACAATAGGCAACACCGTCTCCCAAAGATCCGTACCTCCCAAAATAGGTGTTGTGCGCATAATCAAATAGACGCCAGCCTTCACCATGGTGGCGGAGTGCAAATAAGCTGAAACCGGGGTTGGCGCTTCCATCGCATTGGCCAACCAAGAGTGAAACGGCACTTGCGCTGATTTGGTAAAGGCACCAGCCATGACCAACCAAAAAACCGCCGTATAAAGTTCATTCCCTTTAATGACATCAGATTTTGTGAACAGTTCTGAAAGTTCAAACGTGCCACCAATGATGCCCATCAGCGCAAACCCAGCCAGCATCACCAAGCCGCCAAGCCCCGTGATGATTAAGGCTTGCAAGGCAGAGCGCCGCGATGCCATGCGCTCATGATCAAAACCAATAAGAAGGAATGAGGTAATCGAGGTTGCTTCCCAAAACACAAAAAGGGTAATGAGATTATCAGCCAGCACCAAACCCAACATGGATCCCATAAAGGCAAGCAAGGTCGCCAAAAAGCGCCCCAAATGCTTATGACCCTTTAAATAGCCACCAGAATAAAGAACAATGAAAAACCCAATGCCCGCGATCAAAAAGGCAAAGGTCAGGCTAAGTCCATCGACGAGAAATGAATAATTAATCCCAAACCCATCCAGCCAGGCATGAGATTCCAAAACCCGCTCGCCCTTAGCAATGGCAGGAATATAGTCAACCAAGCGATAACAAATAAAGGCAGGAACAAGCGCTAAAATCCAAGCAGCCCAGTGGCCAAACAAACGAACCAGAACGGGAGCAAAAAGCGCAGCAATGAAGGGAGTGAGAACAGCATAGCCAATCACAAGTAATAGCCTCTATCTTATGAGTTAACAGTCTTATGAGTTAACAGTCTTAATTATTGAGTACTCGTAATTAAATGAAGGGAGCAGCTGAAGAATCCGTTAAACTTAATCCTTCTACTGAATGATATCACCATCACATCTGGTAACAAAATCCACAAAAGAAGAAAAAACACACCCCCATTACCCACTACATGAATCGTCAAACAATAGCAGGCTGTGCTAAAACATTACAAGGGTTAGTCGACCAAGAATCGTGAGTTTTCCAAATCTTTTCCTTTAACTTTCCCCTTCAATCAGCAAAAAGCCCAAAAGCCCAACTAACGATTAAGGTGATACCGATAATCCCAGATAAAAACACACAAAAAAACATTGAAACCAAACCCAAAAGCCCTTATCTGAAAAAGGCGCAAAGCCGGCGCACTTCAATAAGTTATTCGGCTTCATTAAGTTAAGGACCAAACTCTCTATGCCCTCCAAAACCCTTCCAAAACCACCTAGCGTTGCCCAAAAACCTCATGCCAGCACCCATCATGGGATTACCAATGAAGATCCATACCAGTGGCTGCGCGCGGATAATTGGCAAGAGGTCATGACAGATCCTGAAACACTTGATAGCGAAATAAGAAATTATCTAGAGGCCGAAAACGCGTTTACCCAAACCGCCCTTCAAGACACAACAGATTTGCAAACCACATTGTTTAAAGAATTAAAGGGACGCATCAAGCAAGATGATAGCACTGTCCCGCAACCCGATGGAAACTGGGACTATTATGTCTCTTACGTGAAAGATGGGCAGCACCCACTTTATTGCCGTAAACCCAAAGGAAGTTCGCAAGACGGCCCCCAAGACGAATACATATTACTAGATGGCAATCAGCTAAGTGAGGGCAAGCCCTACTTTGAATTTGGCGGCATTAGCCATAGTCCAGATCATAAGCAATTGGCTTGGAGTGTGGATGAAAAGGGCTCAGAATATTACACCCTCTATATCCGCGATATCGCAACTGGCAAAGATCTGTCAACAACCATAGAAAAAACCACAGGCAATGTCTGTTGGGGCAATGATGCAAATACGCTTTATTATGTTTTGCGCGATGAAAACCACCGCCCCGCTTTTGTTCATCGTCATATTCTTGGCCAAGAGGGGCCAGATGAGCTTATCTACCAAGAACAAGACCCAGGGTTTTTTGTCAACATAGGCACAACCCAATCAAATAAGTATGTCGTGATCAACGCCTCTGGCCATGAAACCTCAGAATGGCACTTGATTGATGCAAATGACTCCCAAAGTGCGCCTAAATGCGTTGAAAAGCGCGACCAAGGCCATGAATATGAGTTAGAAGAGCGTGATGGGACCCTTTACATCATGACCAATACAGATGGGGCTGAAGATTTTAAAATCGTCACCACATCAATTGAACGCCCAGAGCGCTCAAACTGGCAAGATCTCATTGCCCACAAACCGGGTAAACTCCTCATCAGCCTTAGCCTACTCAAAGATCACCTCATCAGAATGGAGCGAGAAGAGGGCTTGCCGCGCATTGTCATTCGCGAGTTAGAGACAGGCCAAGAGCACACCATAGCCTTTGATGAAGAAGCCTACGCGCTGGGCCTATCAACGGGCTATGAATTTGATACGCAGACCATCCGCTTCACCTACTCATCCATGACGACGCCGGCTCAAATCTACGATTATAACATGACGACCCGTGAGCGGGTCTTACGCAAAACCCAAGAAATCCCTTCAGGCCATGAGCGCGAGGATTACATCACCAAACGCATTTTCGCCCCCTCCCATGATGGCGAGCAAATTCCGCTAACAATGCTCTATCACAAAGACACCCCCCTAGATGGCAGTGCACCTTTATTTTTATATGGCTATGGATCTTACGGTATAACCATGCCCGCAGGTTTCTACGCGAACCATTTAAACTTGGTTGATCGCGGCTTTATTTATGTCATCGCTCACATCAGAGGCGGTAAAGAAAAAGGCTATCGCTGGTACACCAATGGCAAGATGGAGCACAAAACCAACACCTTCAAAGATTTCATCTCAGCTGGAGAACATCTTGTAAAGGAGGGGTACACGCAAACCGGTCACATCGTTGCTCATGGCGGTTCAGCTGGCGGCATGCTCATGGGCGCAGTTGCCAATATGAGCCCAGACCTGTTCGCTGGCATCATCGCAGAGGTCCCCTTTGTCGATGTCTTAAACACTATGCTTGATGATAGCCTGCCTCTCACCCCGCCCGAATGGCCAGAGTGGGGCAACCCCATAAAGAGCAAAGAGGCCTATGAGCGCATCAAAAGCTATTCGCCCTATGACAACGTTAAAGCCCAAAACTACCCCTCAATGTTAGTTGTTGCCGGCTTAACAGACCCTCGCGTCACCTATTGGGAGCCTGCCAAATGGGTGGCTAAATTGCGCACTTTGAAAACAGATGACAACCCGCTATTACTTAAAACCAATATGGAAGCTGGCCATGGAGGCGCCTCTGGCCGGTTTGATCATTTAAAAGAAGTTGCGCTAACCCAGAGTTTTGCCTTAAAAGTGGCTCAATTAATCTAACAATCTAAAACATTAGAATAAGACTATGAAGTCGCTTAAAAAATCAGGAAATATATTGGTATGAAATTTCATAAAATCATCATCTGTGTTAGTTTGCTAATGGTCAGCACACTTACCACTCTGGCCAGTCAAACCGGTAATGCCCGTGACTATAACAATAAATACGGTAAGAAATATAGCGATCGGTCCAACAAACACATTGCGGGAAAATTTGATTATTATGATCTAGTCCTCTCTTGGTCTCCCTCTTATTGCGAAACAGGCGGCCGCCAAAAACGAGAACCCCAATGTAATTCCAGCCGGTCCTATTCTTTCGTTCTACATGGACTATGGCCACAATATAAAAAGGGCTGGCCACAAAGTTGTCGTACGAAGAAAAACCCTTGGATCTCCAAAGAGCTTATCAATTCAATGATGGACATCATGCCCTCCAAAGGCCTGATCATTCATGAATATAAAAAGCACGGCACATGCTCTGGTCTTAGCCCTGAAGATTATTACAAAGCCTCGCGCATTTTATATAAATCCGTCAAAATACCGC
>JAJFHF010000229.1 GCA_021775775.1 Hyphomicrobiaceae bacterium | reverse complement strand
CAAAAAACTCAGATATTAGGGTAGCGCTCTGTTGTGAAGTTTTTTCCCAGCGCTCAGAAAAGTTTTCCAAATCGGTCTTCGTAATCTCAGGTCTCTTAGTCATCTACAATTGCACTCCCAACCCCACTATCAACCAAAAGCTTTAAAGACGCAAGCCAGTCACACAGTGACACTTAGTATGAATATTTCACCTAATATAAGTGCTCCACAAGAAGCACCCCCGAGGAAAATAAACTTTCATGGAAGGAATTTTTTAACTTTAAAAAACTGAAACCGTCTTTGACAAAGGTTAAACCAAAAACAAAGCCGCCAGCCCCAAGAAACTGAAAAAGCCAAACACATCAGTGATTGTGGTGACAAACACACCAGAGGCCACCGCAAACTAAAGGAGGGAATTATTCTGATTCGTATAAATTGACCAAGTGGATCTAAAAAAAGTCCATTCTCTGCCAAATTATGTTTTAGTTGAACTTGCCGCTCATTTTTTTGCTTTTGCTGTATCTTTCTTCAAGCGGATTGTTTTTTTTCTTTTTGATACATTTTTATTTATATTTTTTTGAGAAACCTTAAATTGTTTTGCCTCAATCAATTTGAGTTTCATAATCTCAAGTCGCCAGCGGCCAGCAACATTTCGATATCCAAGATTAAAAAGAGTGCGCAATGGTTTAGAAGGATAATAACCCACGAGCGTTAAAACACCCTCCTTATTGACCATCACTTCCTGGGTTAATTTGGGAGTGATCATCAACAGAGGGCTGAGATCAATGCCGTTCGTTCTAAAAGCACGGTATTCTTCAGCCAATGTTGATGGGCTGCTATGGGCAATCATGTTGGGGGCACCTAGGTCTCGAAATACAGCATAGTTGCCAGTGATATTGGCATGGTTTATTGCCGCGATCGAATTCTGAATAAGATAAGTCAGTTTCGCGGCCGGAGGAATTTTAGATTGATTTTGGGCAGCATGAAGTTGTATTTTTTGTAAGGGAACAAGACCACACAAGAAAAAGATCGCCCCAAAAAATAAGGGTTGAATTACGGTTTTATATGTTCTTGTGTGTGTCATTGCCAATATTATCAAGCCCTATTTAATCTTCATTATTTCTCTAAAACATCCTATTGATTTATTCATTGAGATTGCAAAAACTGCAGACACATTATCACTGTATCCGCAGCCAATGTCTTTTGTTTTGATAAGAATTGGTTAAAGAGAAACACATAATGCCCTGATCCTCTTTAATAACCTTTCAAACTTCATTTAAAAGGCGAAGCGAATGCTACCACGCCCACCAACTTCATTATCAGTAAAGCCAACACCACCATGCAGATAAACATTAGTGTTTTCAAAACGACCTACTCTTCCAATCGCAGAGAGGGCTCCTGCGATTTCATCATCAAAGAAACCAACAGAAAGATCGATAGCAAAATTTTCTGAGGCGTTTAGAGCTATGCCACCAGATAACGCAATAGCCAGAGCAATGCCTTCTCTGTTTTTCTGTATATCATCCCGGTTCTTTGTGATGTCTAAAGCATTTTTCTGAGTTGCCATCATATTCGCAGTGATTTTGTCATTGACTTCGGGTGCCAAATCAACAAAAGCGACAGTGCCATCTTTGATATCTTCACTTTTAATTGTATTGTTTTTGATATCTTTGCTTCTTATAGAATTATTTACAATTTCGTCTGATCCGACTGCGTCTGCACCGATATCAGCCTTATCAATACTGCCATCAAGGATATGGTCTTTAGGACCATTACCACCACTAATTTCCATTGCTCCGACTTTATCAGAGTTTACGGCATCATCAGCAATCTTATCAGTGGTAACATTAGCGTCCATAATGTCATCTGTTTTAACTTCACCATTGCCAATGTCGACAGATTTAACTTCGCCATTGCCAATGTCGACAGATTTAACTTCACCATTGCCAATGTCGACAGATTTAACTTCGCCATTGCCAATGTCGACAGATTTGACTTCGCCATTGCCAATGTCGACAGATTTAACTTCGCCATTGCCTAAATCCGCACTATCAATAGAACCATCAACAATATCGTCACCGGCATTAGAATCGCAGGTTGAAAAAATATAAAAAATACTTCCCGAACAATTCACATTGCCAGCAAAAGCCGTATTAGACCCGGCAGACAGACCCAAAAACATCGCTGCCAGACTGAAAATAATAAATGATTTTAAAATTAAAAAATTCAAGTCAAAACTATCACGTAGTTTCTGACTATCTTGAATGACGCGTTGTTTCGCACGTTCTACAACTCTGATTACCATTTTACACACTCACTACTGATACGCATTACTAATTACAAATGTGGTGTGACCTCTTTTATTATTCGTTACCTCATATTTTGACTAACTCTAAATTTTAATGAAGTAGCCCTCTTCCCTTTCTATAACTATTTTCCACTCAAAGTTTAATTGTTACTTCATGTCTGTTTCTTCTAAATGAAAAAACTATAATCCCCCAACTCAAAAACATCTCACCAACAATCAACCATTACTTGATATCAATTTCAGTTTACATGCACCAAAAAAGCATGTGGACAACTGAAGAATTTTATTTACAAGTAAAATATGTGTTAAAAAGGCCACGATTACAGCATATCCATGATAATGAGATTCGATCTCCACACATCTCCTCAATGTTAAGAGGGGGTTTCATTTATTAAAAGAAAAGGATATTTGAAATCATCTGGATTTATAGAAAAAAGCGCTACGACCAAAATTAGTCTTGGTGTGAAATCGTAAGTTAAGAGAAAAGCTCTTAACTTACGAAAAAGCATCAACATCGACAGTTTTGCATCAGATTTACAAATTCTTCTAAAAAATAGATAGCAAACATAGTTTGCTATCCCAAAAAACACAGAAGATAAAAGCAACAAACCTACACCAAAAACAAAGCCGCCAGCCCCAAGAAACTGAAAAAGCCAAACACATCAGTGATTGTGGTGACAAACACACCCGACGCGACGGCTGGGTCAATATCAAAGCGCTCCAAAACCATCGGAATTAAAATCCCGCAAAGCCCTGCCACAAACATATTAAAAACCATCGCCGCTGCCATGATTAACGCTAATAAAGAAGATTGGAACCAAACCAACGTCACAATCCCTGTCACAACGGCAAACAAACCGCCATTGATCAACCCCACAAGCCCTTCTCTGGAAACAACGCGCAACGCGTTCACAGGCGTTAATTCCTTAGTTGCCAGCGCGCGCACAGAAACCGTCATGGTTTGCGTGGCCGCATTGCCCCCCATCGAGGCAACAACAGTCATCAACACCGCCAAAGCCACCTTCTCATTGATGGTTGCATCAAATAGATTAATAACCATCGCCGCCAAAATAGCCGTGAACAAATTCACCAACAACCATATAAAGCGGCTTTTCGTGATGTTAAAAACAGTATCACTCAAAGTCTCATCGCCAACACCACCCATACGGTGAATGTCTTCTTCCGCTTCTTCTTGAATCACATCCACAATGTCATCAATCGTCACAACACCCAACAAACGCTGGTCATCATCCACAACCGGCGCCGAGAGCAAATTATAACGCTCAAACTGGCGTGCCACCTCTTCTTGATCAAGCATAGCTTCAACCAACTGATGCTCATCATTCATAATCTCACTCACCTTGACAGGCCGCCCCGATCGCAACAAATGATCCAACGCAACAATGCCCAACAAGTGAAAGTCAGGATTAATTATATAAATTTCAGAAAAGCTATCTGGCAGATCACTCGTCTCACGCATATAGTCAATCGTTTGCCCAACAGACCAAAATGGCGGCACAGCAATAAACTCCGCCTGCATCAAACGGCCCGCACTATCTTCTGGATATTCAAGGCTACGCTCAAGCGGCGCCCGTTCCGCCTCCGGAATCTGTTCTAAAACTTGAGTTTGATCAGAAAGGTCAAGCTCTTCAATCAAATGAACAGCATCATCACTATCCAACTGCCGAACAACATCTGCAACCTGCTCATTGGGCATATCATCGACAATTTGAGCAAGAACAGGCTCTTCTAACTCAGGATAAACCTCAATATTGAGTTCATCCCCCATCAGATCAATGAAGTGATTACGATTGTCCGCCGATAGATTTTCTAAAAGGTCAGCCAATGTGCTTTCATGCAGCTCTCCCACCAAGCTCTTAAGCTTTGTATGCGAGTTATCCTCAATGGCGCTAATAACCGCGCGAACAAGGCTGCGATCAACCTCTTGAGGGGAAAGTTGAGATGCATCGAGAGTGGTTTTTTCTGATGCCATTGGCGTGAACTTTCCTAAGCTGAGCGGGGGGCTACACTTGCTATATAAAGGAGCCAAGCTCATAGCGCAATCAACTATTATTGAGCGATTAATTCAGCTGTGTAACAACCCATTTTTAGAGCACCAAAACCCACCTGCCTCTATAAAAACAACAACCAAGGAATAGCCTAACTCAAGCCCTCAATCTGCCCTTCATCATTCAGCAATATCGCCTCTGCTGAAGGCACGCGCGGCAACCCCGGCATAGTCATGATCTCACCGCAAACCACAACAACAAAGCCAGCCCCAGCACTTAACCGAACCTCGCGAATTGGCAAACTATGGCCGATCGGTGCCCCGCTCAATTTAGGATCTGCAGAAAAAGAATATTGCGTCTTGGCCATACAAACAGGCAAATGCCCAAAGCCTGCCGCCTCCCATTGTTTAAGCTGATCATGAATTTTCTTATCCGCTATCACCTCATCAGCCCGGTAAATATCTTTCGCAATCGTGGTGATTTTATCCATTAAAGACATCTCATCACCGTAAAGCACTTTAAACTTGGCTTTACCACTATCAGCAATATCACAAACACGTGTGGCCAAATCTATTGCACCCTTGGACCCAAGCGCCCAGTGCTTGCACAAAACAGCTTCACTACCCAGCCCCTCTACATAAGATTTACAGGCCTCAATTTCGGCCTCACTATCCCCTGTAAAATGATTAATCGCCACAATGGCAGGTACCCCAAATTTTTGAATGTTCTCAATGTGCCGACCAAGATTGCAACACCCATCTTTAACCGCTTGGACATTCTCGCTAGCTAGGTTTTGTTTTAAAACACCACCATTCATCTTCAAAGCCCGAATGGTTGCAACAATAACAATCGCGCTAGGGGCAAGCTCTCCCTTTCGGCATTTGATATTCAAAAACTTCTCAGCCCCAAGGTCAGCTCCAAATCCAGCTTCCGTCACCACATAGTCAGCCAAAGAAAGGGCCGTCTTGGTGGCAATGATTGAATTACACCCATGCGCAATATTCGCAAACGGACCTCCATGCACAAAGGCAGGGTTATTCTCCAATGTCTGCACCAAATTGGGTTGCAGAGCATCCTTTAACAACACCGCCATCGCACCATCAGCTTTTAAATCCCGGCAGGTAATAGGCGATCGGTCCCGCCGATAAGCCACAATGATATCACCCAACCGTTTTTGCAAATCATGTCGGTCCTTGCACAAACATAGAATTGCCATCACCTCTGAGGCAACCGTGATATCAAAACCATCTTGTCGTGGAAAACCATTTGGCACACCGC
Organism: Hyphomicrobiaceae bacterium; assembly: GCA_021775775.1. Lineage (GTDB taxonomy): Bacteria > Pseudomonadota > Alphaproteobacteria > Rhizobiales > HXMU1428-3 > HXMU1428-3. The sequence continues at coordinate 5,256 of JAJFHF010000229.1, read as the reverse complement.
CCAAGGAAACAACAAGTGAGCGCAGCGCCCGGTCATTCATATCCAAAACACGTTTCCAAACCACGCGCCGGCTATCAATCTTTAACTCATTCCCCCAGTGAATATGATTGTCTAACATGGCACTAAGCAAATTATGCGCACTGGTTATGGCATGAAAGTCACCAGTAAAATGCAAGTTCATATCTTCCATAGGCACGACCTGAGCATAACCGCCGCCAGCGGCCCCCCCCTTCATACCAAAACAAGGACCAAGCGAAGCTTCACGAATACAAACAGCGGCCTTTTTTCCAATCGCATTCAGCGCATCACCAAGCCCGACCGTGGTTGTCGTCTTGCCCTCCCCCGCAGGAGTTGGGTTAATCGCCGTAACCAAAATTAATTTACCCGGTTTGTTACTGGCCTGAGACTCAATGAATTTAGCGCTCACCTTGGCTTTATCATGTCCATAAGGGATCAAATCATCATTAGATATACTCAGCTTTGCGCCAATTTCTTGAATTGGTTTCTTGTCAGCGGCGCGCGCAATTTGAATGTCTGTTTTAAATGACAATGAATCATCCCCCCAAAAATCAATAAATCTTTAAAGACGCAAAATGCGCATTTAGATCTGTTACTGTTTTTAATTATTTTCTATGATCTTTTTAGCATTAAACAAAAAGCATCGAAATATATAATATGAAAATATTAGAGTGACACAGTGAATAATTGTTTTTTAAAAGTTCCAACAACCAAAACTTAGCAAACAATATCAATTACATACAAAAAAACAGGCGAAGAACATCTGATGACCAAAATCACACTCTACGGTTTAAAAAACTGTGACACCTGCAAAAAAGCCCTCACTGCATTTAAAGCCACTGGGGCAGATGTAAGTTTTATCGACATTCGTTCTGAAGCAGATCTGACCACCAAGGTACCAGCATGGATCGCCTCTGTTGGCCCTGAGCAACTTGTCAACAAACGCTCCACCACATGGCGCGGATTAAGTGAGACACAACAAGCCGATGCGATGTCAGGAAAAGTAGAAAAATTACTTATAGCCAACCCAACACTTATCAAACGCCCAGTCATAGAAGTACAACAAACGATCTATGTCGGCTGGACAAAAGAAACCCAAGAGGCCCTAATATAACAAGCTCCGTTTTTTGATTAAAAATGAAATTCAAACATGACAAATAAAATCACCAATTCGATAATTCTACCCGACCATGAGCTGCAAGAAAGTTTCGTGCGCTCTGGCGGCGCGGGCGGCCAAAATGTAAATAAATTGGCAACAGCCGTACAATTGCGTTTTGATGTTCAAAAATCACCCAACCTACCCCAATATGTACGAGATAAAATCTTGACCAGCGGCGACACCCGCCTGACAAAAGATGGGATATTGGTAATTTTCGCAGACCGCCACCGCACCCAAACAATGAACCGGGCTGATGCCCGCAAGCGCCTGTTTGAAATCATCCGCCAAGCAACCCTCATTCCAAAACGGCGTGTTGCAACCAAACCATCTCGCGGGGCAAAAAAACGGCGCCTGGACAGCAAAACAAAGAGAGCGACAATCAAAAAAAATCGCAATGGAAAAATTGAGTTCGATTGATTTAACATCACAACAAACATAACTTTTGAGCAAAGCTTACAAGGACCGCGCCGCGCAAATAACAGCTTGCCCTAAAGATACCCCCCCATCATTGGCTGGATATTTTTGAGGCATTAAAACTCTAATGCCATGAGCTGATAAATCTTCATATACACCCTCGCTCAACAATGAATTTTGAAACACACCACCAGATAGCACCACCACATCCAGATTGTTTTCTTGCGCAATAGAAATCGCCGTTTTAGAGAGGACGCAAATCAATGTGTTATGAAACCGCCTTGCTATTCGGCCCACAGACACATTGTTTTTCAGATCATTTAAAATGCCTTCCCACAAGGGCTTCCAGGATAAGACAGCGCTAGTGCAAACATCATAGGCATGATCTTCTTGTGGATAGCCTTGCGCCAAAGCTTGCAACGCCATTGCAGCCTGTCCTTCAAAATCAACACCATCTCTACAAACGCCCAAAGCCCCCGCTACACCATCAAACAACCGACCTGCGGAAGATACTTTAGGCGCATTCAAATTGCGCTCAATCATCGTCGCCATTTGCGCAAGAGGCTTTGTTTTCAAATAATGCACAAGCTCAAGCGCGCCATAGTTTTTACCTACAAGGCTCCAGCCGATTGCCGCCTCCAAATGAGCAAATGTATTGCGCCATGGCTCATAAGATGCAATCCCCCCGCCAGGCAGGGCAACAGGCTCAAAGTGAGCAACACGCTTATAGGTTTTATAATCTGCGATTAAAAATTCACCGCCCCATAACTCATCATTATCGCCATACCCCAACCCATCAAGAGCAATGCCAAGCACCCCTTTGCTGTTTAAGGGCATCTGGTGTTCTGCCATACAAGCAGCAATATGAGCATGATGATGTTGCACACCAACAAAAGGGATTTGCCGCTCAGAACAAAGCCCCTGCCCCCACTTGGTAGAAAAATAATCCGGGTGCAAATCAACCCCAATCAGCTGCGGCGCAAAATCATACGCTGCATAATAAAGGTCAAGCGCCTTTCTATAATCTTCATGAGCACTTCGCTCTTCAAGATCCCCAATATGCTGCGATACAATCGCTTGGCCATTCTTGAGCAAACAAAAAGTGTTTTTCAATTGCGCGCCCATGGCCAAAATAGCGCAGGCATTTTCAAAACCTTCTGGCAAAGCAAGCGGGGCGGGGGCAAACCCTCTGGCACGGCGCAAAATAGATGATTGCCCACCAACGCTCTGCACAATTGAATCATCCAGGCGATTGATAATCTCACGATCATGCATCATCCAATAATCGGCAATCGTTCCTAGTTTTTGTAAAGCAGCATCATTATCTATCACTTGAGGTTCGCTTGATAAATTCCCAGACGTCATAACCAAGGGGACATCCAACTCATCAAGCAACAAATGATGCATACCCGTGTAAGGCAACATAAATCCAAGCGTCGTTTGCCCAGGGGCCAACGCCTCAGATAAAGGCAAGCCATCTTGTTTTTTTTGCAATAAGACAATCGGGGCACAAACATCCTTTAAGGACAGCTCGTCACCTTCACTCACAATCGCGTAGTCTTTAATCATATCAATTGATCTAGCCATTAAAGCCAAAGGTTTGCCATAGCGCTTTTTGCGTTGTCTCAAATTCGCAACAGCCACGCTGTTCGTCGCATCACAAGCAAGGTGAAACCCACCAATGCCTTTAATTGCTAAAATATACCCTTGAGAAATGAGGCGCTGCGCAAAAGAAAGCGCATCAACATCGCCAGGCAAGCTCAATCGCTCACCATCTTTGGTGCACAACCACAAAGACGGACCACAATTGTCACACGCATTAGGTTGCGCATGAAATCGCCTATCCCCAGGGTTCTCATATTCTGCCAAGCACTCATCACACATGGTAAAGCTTGCCATAGAAGTGTTTTCGCGGTCATAAGGTATTGTGTGAGTGATCGAGAGCCTTGGCCCACAATGCGTACAATTGGTAAACGGATAACGATAGCGCCGATTACCCTCATCAAACACATCTTCAAGGCAATGTTGGCAAGTGGCAGCGTCAGGGACAATTGATGTGGTGATCACGCCGACGCCACTCGCTCCAATGGTAAACTCATGAAAACTATGGTCATCCAGGCAAGGGGTACATTCAATCTCATCAATGCGAGAGAGCGGTGGTTTTTCATCTCTCAGATCACTCAAAAATTGTTTTATAGATTGATCCGCACCCCAACACTGGATGAACACACCCTCACCATCATTTTGCACCTGGCCAACAAGTCTATGCCGGTTTGCCAATTGCCACACAGTTGGGCGAAAGCCAACCCCTTGCACCAACCCTCTGACACGAATTTCAACGCCGTTATTTTGTTCAAGGCCGTTTTCTTGTTGAAAGGAACGCTCAAGGCTTTGCGTTTTTATTTGGTCATCATTTTCCATATGCAAAGGATCCTTCCAGCACTGTTAATGAACAGTGCAAACCATGCAAGGATCAAATGAGCGTACAATATGTTGAACAGAAACAGGGTCAGTCTCACCCTCCCTAACCTGGGCGCCGACCAAAGCTTGTTCCAACGGCCCCGGCATCCCTTCTGAATCTCTTGGTGAAAAATTCCAAGTGGTTGGCGCTATGATCTGGTAATTTTCAATCTTACCATCCTTTACGCTCATCCAATGGCCAAGCGAACCGCGCGCGGCTTCCGTCAATCCAAGGCCTTGGCTTTCATCTTGATCAACACCGTGCACACGAAATGGCTCACCTGGTTGCAATTGATAAGCCCATTGCTGCATAACAGGGATGAGCACGGCAATTTCTAACAACCGGGCCATGATACGGTTCTGGACATTCCCTCCAGATCGTTTCACCACATCAACAATCAGCGGATGGCCATTGACCAACTGGCGCGCCAGCGCGCCAACTTCAACCGTCTCCCCATCCAAACGCGGTGCCTTACACCAAGTATAGCCATCAGCCATCTCCCCATCAGGTATCGTTACCCCCTCGCTTGGATGACGCGCTTTGCTATCTGGGGCCATCCAAGCATGAGATACATCCTCAGTAATTTGAGAAACATCAAGGCCCTTCAAACCATCATCATGCACACCTTGAGCAAACAACAAGCCGTCCTCTTCATAATACGCTCCATAACTCATAAACCGGTTTTGTGCGCAGCCCAATGCCTCTAAATTAAGCTCTTTTGCCAAATGAAAGAAACGACAAAAATCACTATGGTCGGGTCCTTTCTGGGCAAGCCAGCGCTCCAATTCATCAAAAGATTGAAAAGAACGGATCTCTTCAAGATCAGCCCCAAAGGTTGTTTTTTCCAAAAATTTTCTAAAATTGAGCAAGATAGCTGAAAGACGAAATTGCTCATGCAACGCCACTGTCTTGATCGTTCCCCCTGGCTGAATAGACAGCGTATGCGGCCATTTCCCAGCCAACAACCCAGCTATATGCAAAAACTCCGCCCGAGCCGGCAAAATTTCAGACGCCGCTTGCCCTTTTAATGCAGTAAATCTATTGGCAATCGTTTCAAACCAAGGTTCATCTGAATAGATCTCTCTGGCAAAATCAGGCATGAAAAACATATAAAAATGAGTAAAGTGATCCGCAATGTTCTCAGCCGCCAAAATGATATTACCAGCCAAACGTCCATTAGCTGGAGCTACCACATTTTGCATAT
>JAJFHF010000228.1 GCA_021775775.1 Hyphomicrobiaceae bacterium | reverse complement strand
CTCAGCTTTGGCAGCTTTAAGAATGTCACCCTTTTCGCTTTTATAGCGCGTGGCTTTATCCAGCCATTTAGCTGCAAGTTCCTTTTGATCCATAGATTGGAAGGTATTGGCGGCTATCTCAGAGCTGGTCGCGCGAATGTTCTTGGCCTGAAAATAAGAAAATTGATTGGAAGCCTCAATTTGAGCTTCAAGGGCGTTCTTTTCTGTTTCATCATCGGCCATGGTAACAAGGGCGAGGAAGGCGGCAAGAAAGGCAATAAAAATCGGGATTTTATTGTTTTGAGAATTTTGCGTGACTTCTTCAATCACTTTACGAAGATCAGATAACGGCTCTTCGGTTTTTGTCGTTTCAACTTGATCGTCCATAGGTCTATCCAACGCTTACATATTTACACAAGAGCTTGATTATAATCATTTTTCAAGCCTTGTCATGTGCTGTGCTCTACAAAATCGTCTGCCCCGTTGTCTCCCAATCCTTCATAAACGCATCGAGGCCCTTATCTGTCAGTGGATGTTTTGCCAGTTGCTTAATCACAGAAGCCGGCACCGTTGCTACATCCGCGCCGATCAATGCTGATTGCTTCACATGGCCGACCGAGCGAATTGAAGCGGCCAGTATTTCTGTCTCAAGCTTTGGATAATTGTCATAAATCTCGCGGATCTCTTCGATCAGCTCCATGCCATCAAGACCCATATCATCCAACCGTCCAATAAACGGAGAGATAAACGTGGCCCCCGCCTTGGCTGCCAACAGCGCTTGGGTGGCACTAAAACACAAAGTCACATTTACCATCGTGCCCTCATCGCTAAGCACTTTGCACGCTTTGAGCCCATCCCAGGTCAGCGGCACTTTAATGGCGATGTTAGGCGCTAGACCGCGCAACACTTTAGCTTCTTCCAGCATGGTTGGCGCGTCAAGGGCTGTCACCTCTGCGCTCACAGGGCCATCTATAATTGAACAAATCTCTTTAATGACATCCAAGAAGTTACGCCCAGATTTTGCAATCAAAGACGGGTTGGTGGTCACACCATCAATCAGGCCGCTATCGGCCAATTCACCGATTTCTTCAACATCTGCGCTATCGACAAAAAATTTCATAAGAGATCCTGCTGTTTCAATTTTGCGTAAATCTATCTATAAGATGGGGAAACATGAAAAAAAAGCACTTTCTGACTTGGCATCTCACTTTTTCAAACAAACAGTCGCTCCAATCTGCAATTAAAGTGAAGAATCACGCATCTTTACCCTCAAGCTTTAAGGAGTTTGTCCGTTGGGGACCACAGTTCCAATATTATTGCCGGTTTTGGTCAATCAAACCTATGACTACCTGATCGCGCCTAGCACAGATGCGTTTATCTTTGAAGAAGAGGCCCCGCTTGATTTATCGCCAGGTGACTTTGTCAAAGTGCCCTTTGGCCGCCAAGAGCGCATTGGGGTCGTCTGGCACAAACAAGTGGAGCTCTTCGATGAAAATGGGGAAGTGCGCTCAAAACCGGTCGACCCTAACAAGCTAAAATCCGTTTTAGAAAAATGTGATGTCCCCCCCTTGAGCGATGTTTCAATGGACTTTGCGCAGTGGGTAGCCAACTATACCCTCTCACCGCTCGGCATGGTCTTGCGCATGATGATGAGCGCACGCCAAGCCTTTAGCGCGCAAAAGCCAAAGTTCGGCGTTCAGCGCACCAATTCTGATCCGCAAATCAAAATGACACCTGCGCGGCAAAAAGTGATGGAAGTCCTCACTAGTGATTTTGTCTGGTCCAAAACTAATCTCGCCCAAGAGGCAGGCGTCTCCACCGCGGTTATAAATGGGCTGGTGAAAGCAGGGGCCTTAATACAAGCCCAGCAAAAACATGACACCCAAGCCCAGCCCAAAGTCAATTTCATCAAACAAGAGTTCTCTGAAGGCCAACAAGAGGCCGCCCATCGCATGCGCGGCTTTGGCAAAGCAAAGACCTTTCAAGTGGCGTTGCTTGATGGTGTCACTGGTTCAGGCAAGACGGAAGTTTATTTTGAAGCCATCGCTGGCGCGTTAGAACAAAACCGCCAGGTTCTGGTGCTCTTGCCAGAAATTTCGCTCACCAATCAATTTTTAGATCGGTTTAAACAACGCTTTGGGTGCCGCCCTGCCAGTTGGCATTCAGGCGTTGGCGAAGGAGAGCGCGCAGGTCTATGGCGCGGCGTGGCGAACGGTGAGGTAAGGGCGGTCATCGGTGCGCGCTCAGCTCTGTTTCTCCCCTACAAAGATTTAGGTCTCATCATCGTCGATGAGGAACACGACACCGGCTACAAACAAGAAACCAACGTGATGTATCATGCCCGTGATATGGCCGTGGTGCGCGGCTCTCTGGGCAAGGCGGCCGTCGTGTTGGCCAGTGCCACACCGTCATTGGAAAGTCTGATCAATGCCTCTCAAGGGCGTTATGCTCATGTCAAACTGACCAGCCGGTTTCATGGTGCCAGCCTGCCAACCATGAGCGCCATTGATATGAAAAAAGACGGGCCAGAGCGCGGCAAATGGCTCAGCCCACAATTGATAAGCGCCATGCAAGAAACGCTGGCAAACGGTGAACAAAGCTTGCTGTTTCTCAACCGGCGCGGCTATGCCCCCTTAACATTGTGCCGGGGCTGTGGCTTTCGGTTTCAATGCCCCCAATGTTCAAGTTGGTTGGTGGAGCACAAACACAAAGACACTCTGTCTTGCCACCATTGCGGGTTTAAAGTGCCGCGCCCCAAAATCTGCCCAAAATGCGAGGCCCCAGACAGCTTGGTGCCGTGCGGGCCAGGAGTTGAGCGAATTGCCGAGGAAGTGCGCGAATTATTCCCAGATGCTCGCCAAGCCATTTTATCCTCAGATATGGTGCCCACGATCACAGCCCTAAAAGAGGTGCTAGAAACCGTCCAATCAGGTGAGGCACAAATCCTCATTGGCACACAAATCGTGGCCAAGGGGCACAACTTTCCCTTGCTGGCAACGGTTGGCATTGTCGATGGTGATTTGGGCTTGCAAGGCTCTGGCGACCCACG
>JAJFHF010000227.1 GCA_021775775.1 Hyphomicrobiaceae bacterium | reverse complement strand
CTAGCCCCCTACTATGCCAAAGCTGAAGATCGCATGGGCGTAACCCGCACCAATGGCATTGCAGGTCTACCAGGCAACAACAACTTTAAAGTCTTTGAAAAAGGCGCCAAAGCCGTTGGCTATAAAGAAGTTCACACTGGTCGTATGGCTATCAATTCGCAAGAACGCGATGGCCGCCCAGGCTGTCAACAAGTGGGCTTTTGTTTTCAAGGCTGTAAATTCGGTGCCAAATGGTCAACCCTCTATGCTGAAATTCCCAAAGGTGAAGAAACCGGCAAATTAGAGGTCAGAGAACAATCTCATGTTCTAAAAATTGAACATGATAAGACCGGCAAAGTAACAGCTGTTGTATACGCTGATAAAGACGGTAAAGAGCAACGCCAAAAAGCCCGTGTCGTTTGTGTGGCAGGCAATTCAATTGAAAGTCCACGCTTGCTATTGAATTCCCATTCATCACTCTTCCCATCAGGGCTTGCCAATTCATATGGCCACGTCGGACGCAATTACATGCGTCATATGACCGGCTCTGTTTATGGCATTTTTGATAAACCTGTGCGCATGTGGCGCGGCACCACTATGGCTGGCATCATTCAAGATGAAGCCAAACACAAACCAGATCGTGGCTTTGTTGGTGGTTATGAAATGGAAACACTGTCTCTAGGTCTTCCATTTATGGCAGCTTTCCTCAATCCAGGGGCCTGGGGCCGTGAATTTACAACAGCAATGGATGGTTATGAAAACATGGCTGGCATGTGGCTTGTTGGTGAAGATATGCCACAAGAATCTAACAGAGTAACATTACACGCCACCAAGAAAGACCAATATGGTTTGGCGGCACCTAATGTTCATTTTGATGATCATCCAAATGACGTTGCAATGCGCAATCATGCTTATGAACGCGGCGCAGCTGTTTATGATGCAGTTGGTGCCGTTCGCACAATGCCAACCCCGCCATATCCATCAACACACAATCTTGGTACCAACAGAATGTCTGAAAAACCAAGAGACGGTGTTGTCGATAAATGGGGACGGGCACACGAGGTAAGCAACTTATTCGTCTCTGACGGGTCTGTTTTTACAACGAGTGCTGCCGAAAACCCGACATTGACCATCGTAGCTTTGGCAACTCGCCAAGCTGAATACATTGCAGATCAAATGGCCAAAGGCAATCTTTAGCCACATCGGTCTGAGCGTACATAGCTGTCGAACCTGACAGGAAAGAGAATTAAGCAAAGCAATTTGCTTAAAACCCTTTCCTGTCTTTGTTTTGATACAGGTGTCTCAAAAATACGACACCCAAAAACAGCAACGCCCCTCCCAAAAGAAAATAAAAAAATACATAAAAATCAAATAGATAAGACTATTAAACGTCTATCTTTTGAGTTAGGCATTTATCTTGCTAATTAATGCGCATAACCATCGATGGGAGGAAATAACTGATGGACAGTGCAGACTATAACAAACAAATAGGTGACTGGTTGGCAGCATTTGAAAATGCCTTAAAACAGTCCGACATAAATGCCGTTACAAATTTATTCAACGACGATTGCTACTGGCGTGACCTAGTAAGTTTTACCTGGAATAATAAAACTCTAGAGGGTAAAGCCCAAATTAATGATATGTTGCAAAGTCAACTTGCAAACGTACAACCTTCAAATTGGCAAATACTAGGCGATGCGAGTCACGCTGATGGCGTCACAGAAAGCTTTTTTACTTTCGATACTGGTGTCTCTAGAGGTAAAGGTTACGTCAGATTAAAAGACGGCAAATGCTGGACCCTTCTAACCACGATGGTTGAGCTAAAAGGACATGAAGAGAAAAAAGGCACAACCCGTCCGATGGGCGCAGAACATGGTGTCGAGAAAGACCGCTTAAGCTGGGCTCAGAAACGCGAGAATGAAGTCGCTGAACTAGGTTATAGCGAACAACCCTATGTGGTCATCATCGGCGGTGGCCAAGGTGGTATTGCACTGGGCGCTCGTCTTCGTCATTTAAATGTCCCAACCATCATCATAGAAAAAAATGACCGTGCCGGAGACAGCTGGCGCAAGCGATATAAATCTCTTTGTTTACATGACCCAATTTGGTATGACCATCTCCCCTACTTGCCATTTCCTGATAGTTGGCCAGTATTTTCACCAAAAGATAAAGTTGGTGACTGGTTGGAAATGTACACCAAAGTCATGGAACTAAACTATTGGTCAAAAACCGAATGTAAAAGTGCTAACTTTGATGAGCATACTGGTACCTGGACAATCAACGTTATTCGTGATGGCGTCCCAGTGACTCTGCGGCCCACACAGTTGGTTCTAGCAACGGGCATGTCTGGCAAAAAGAATGTACCAACATTTACAGGCCAAGATGTCTTCCAAGGCGAACAACAACACTCAAGTGAACACCCAGGTCCTGATGCTTATAAAGACAAAAAAGTAGTGATCATTGGCTCAAACAATTCAGCCCATGATATTGCAGCCGCTTTATGGGAAGTTGGATCCGACGTCACGATGATACAACGTTCAAGCACACACATTGCCAAATCCGACACACTAATGGAATTGGCACTAGGCGGACTGTATTCTGAAGAGGCTATAGCCAATGGCATTGACCACCACACTGCCGATTTAATTTTTGCCTCCGTGCCCTATAAAATCATGCATGAATTTCATATTCCCGTATATGAAGAGATGGCAGAGCGCGATAAAGACCTTTATGATAGGCTTAGAAAAGCTGGCTTCATGCTTGACTTCGGTGAAGATGGCTCTGGCCTCTTTATGAAATATTTACGCCGCGGTTCTGGTTATTACATTGATGTTGGCGCCAGTGAATTAGTGGCCGACGGCAAAATCAAACTCAAGAGCGGCGTTGAAGTCAGTGAGTTGAAACAAAACTCAATTGCCTTTAGTGACGGCACTGAATTAGAAGCAGACTTAATTGTTTATGCAACCGGTTACGGTTCCATGAACGGTTGGGCAGCAGACCTGATCTCGCAAGAAGTTGCAGACAAAGTCGGCAAATGTTGGGGCCTTGGCTCTGACACCCGCAAAGACCCCGGCCCTTGGGAAGGCGAGCCACGCAATATGTGGAAACCAACCCAACAGCAAAACATGTGGTTCCATGGCGGGAACTTACACCAATCAAGACACTACTCACAATTCTTGTCTCTACAATTAAAGGCAAGAAAAGAAGGACTAGAAACCCCGGTTTACGCACTGGCACCGGTCCATCACCTAGGCTAGCTCTTTTAAAGGGTTTAGTGTTTTGTAAAAGGTCGGTCATCTTTGACCGGCCTTTTTATTGCAAAAAACAACCATTTTTCCAAATGTTTAAAACCTGAAGCCGAATATTAACAAATGGATGAAATGAAAGAATTATTTAAATGATTATTTTTTCAAGGAGAAAATGGTGAGCCCAACAGGGGTCGAACCTGTGACCTACTGATTAAAAGTCAGTTGCTCTTATTGACATACCCGATTCAGGTGTCTTATACAATCATGTAAATTTTGTTAGTAAAAACAACAGAATGCATGATTAATGATGATAATAGAGGATATTCTATGATAGTTAATCGTGATCCAAGAGGACCAGTAGTGGACCAGAAGGAAAGAACGATGCCTATCATTAAGTTCACAGACAAGTTTATAAAATCCGTTGGCTACGAAGGAAAAGTTGTAGAATACACGGATGCAAACCCACTCTCATCAGGACTCAAGTTGGTTGTCTATCAAACAAGCAAAACATTCATGATGAGGTATCGTGATAAGTTTGGTAAAAAACAAAGCTTCAAACTTGGCGGCTATCCGGCAATGTCGCTAAAAGAGGCCCGCGATAAATTTCTAAGACTGATGCTGCAAATCAATAATGGCGATGATCCAGCTTTAGATCGTCGAAACCAGCGCAAGGATATAGACCAAGCTCTTAAATTCAAAGAGGTTTGCCTTTTGTACATGAAGCGACATGCAGAATTAAATCTCAAAGAAAAAACTGTAAACGAATATTACAGAGAACTAGAAAAGGATGTTTATCCAAAGCTTGGTGGCAAGTTAGCAGATGAACTATCAAAAAGAGATATTGTGCTTTGTATCGATGCAATCGAGGACCGAGGTAAACATGTTCTAGCAAATCGCGTAACAGCCTTAATAAAGGCAATCTGTAATTGGGCTTGCAAAAAAGACATTATGAAGGCTGACCCAGCTCATACCATTGAGCAGACGTTTAAGGAGAGAGCCCGCAAGAATGTGCTTGATGATAATCAAATCAGAGTGTTTTGGAATGTATTTGACAGTGAAGGTGTCCAGGAAGCTACTAGTATAGTAGCAAAACTTGAGCTGTTAACAGGGGCCCGAACAGGTGAGATTTCCCAGCGCCGCAAAGATGAAATTGACTTGACTGAAAATAAAGCTCACTGGATAACACCTGACACTAAGAACAAAACCGATCACATGGTCCCATTAAGTCAGTCCGCCTTGGAGCTGATTAAAAGAGCTTTTGAGTTAAGCGGAAATTCCGCGTACCTGTTCCCCAGCCCTGTAAAAAAGAACGGCGACAAGCCGATAAGGGTTGATGCTGTGATTAAGGCCATTGCCAGGCGCCGCGGTAACCTTGGGTTTGAATTTACGTCGCACGACTTACGCCGAACACTGAATACCAGACTAGCCAAAATGGGCGTATCCAGGGACATGAGGGAGCGCATACTCAATCATAGTGGCTCAAGCCAAGACATAAACGACGCTGTTTACAATTGGCATAAGTATGAAGATGAAATTCGAAAAATATTAGAGGCCTGGGCTCAGCAATTAGTTGCAATCATCGAAAATAGAGCGTCACCGTCAAACGTCGTAAAAATAACGGGATGATTGCTAGTTCACGGTTCTTTTAACTAAGAAAGGAAAGAAGATATGGAAGCTATTATTGTATCTGATGATACAGCTTGGCAGCCAGAAGATAGGGACGCACTTTCTAAGGTTATTGCCAGATTAGAAGAGGCACTGCCAGGTTGGTGGTGGAGCGTTGGATCATGCCATGTTTCATCACACGCAAGTATTGGGCCTGATCGTATCGGTCCAGATGCTATGTTGCTCCACAATAAAGAATTTGATGAGGGTTTTCATGCTGACCTACCCCAACCATCAACCTGTGCTGAAGCTCTTAATGCAGTTATTTATGAGGCTAGTGAGCTTTTAAAGTTTAGGGAGGGGATGGGAGTTGGAAAGATTGTCTACCTTAATGAAAAAGCAAAAAGTCAATTTAATGACAGTTACAACAGGGCTAGGGCTGACGGCGGTACCATTGTAGATATTAATGTAGAGGCAAATTTAAACCTAGTAAGTGTTCTATGGGGCAAAACCAAGAAAAGTGAAACATGGAATGTTAAGATGCTAACCCCACATATATAGAGAGCAAATAAAACAATGAAATATTTAAGAGAACTAGCTGCCATAATAAAACAGAACCACAATCTACATGCATATATTGAAGATAGGGGTGTTGTTGTCCAATGGATGGACCGAGGGCTTCATAAATCTCAGCTTGTTTCATTCGATGAACTAGAGCTATCCAAGGTAAACCCGTTCATCGCTCGTATTGAAGAATTTAATGCAAAACTATAGGCATCTGAACTACGGGAGATTATCCCGTAGTTGAACAACCCGGAAATCCCGAATAGTTGAACCACTGCAAATTATACAGTCGTTCAAGAGGTTCTAAAGATCGCACATATAATGAAAAACACTCGTTGTCTGTGAATAACGGTTGCTTAACGACATTTCTATGAATTTCTGTCGTTTAAACTGTCGCTAAAGAACATAAACGACAAAATTTGTTCTTTAGCTTTTTCTAACAAACACGGATGAACTACCGGAAAATCTCCGGCTGTTCAGTTGCGCGGTATTTTTTCATCAAAAAAGGCGCAAAACAGCTGGAACTGTTTCACGCCTTATTTGGAAAGCCATTAAGACTTACCGTAACGGTAATATTCTACATAGTTTGATGGCTCTCCGCAATTTAAAAGTTTAATTTCAATTGCGCGGTATTTTCTCGTAGCTGACGGCTGCAAATATGTGGCCTTATTAAGTTTGTGTGCCAAAAACACAATCAGCGGCCTCATTAAAATTGTGGGATTTTTCCGTAATTAATCACCTCTTAACAGTAGGTTCCCAGCCACCTAAGCCCACAGCACCAAAGAAAAAGAAAAAAATCCAAATGACGCTATTAGCAAAACATCAGACAACCTCAAGCCAGTCAAAGGAGCAAGCCCTTTACAAGCGGCGCAATAGCCTTGAAGAAATCGGGATCTAATAGCCATAGGCTGTAACCAAACAAAAGAACTGCAATCACGACCTTCCAAGTGTCGTTGGTTCGCTCGGCTTTCTTTGCTTGCATAGCTTTCAAGACGGCAACCTGTGCACATGTCCGGGATTGTTTTAACCGTACCTGGTCGAGCAGGTGCTCTAATCTGCTCACTCTGCGATCGAATTGATCTATTAAGTTCTGGAGTGGGTCCATTCATCTCTATCAGCCTCACTGTTTATGTTTTTCAAGTGTTCGGATGTATTTAGACCTGCCATTGACTTCTCTAACTAGCCGTCTATTTTCGCGACGCAATTTCGGATTGCAATTAAGAGCATCTTCAATTGATTTTTGCGGGCAGTAATAGTTTTTATGATATCTTTTGAGATGAGCAGGGGCTTTTGGCACAGTCAGATAATCAATGCTAGTAGGCCCGCAGGCCGATGGACTCCACGCTGTCAGAAAGACGGATACACTTATTGCGGTTAGCAGTCTGTATATTGGTTTTCTCATTTTCAAAGGCCCTCGCATCTGCTTCGTTTTTAGCGACAATTTCAGCAACAATTTTGTCAGCTTCTCTCGTTATCAATGAATTTTCTTTTTCATTTTTCAACTCAGCTTTAAGCTGAGCTTTCTCTATGGCCTGATTAGCTCCTGATTGACCCCAAAAGTATGTATAGGCCATGCCAATGAGACCCACAGCGATAACAACCATAGTGATCTTGTTTTGTTTAAAAAAGGAACCACCAGGCAATAAGTCACCCAGAACTGTGAGAGCGAGATTAAGCATTGGCCAACCTCCTTATTTTAAGTTCGTCGTTTACACGGATCTGTCTGGCCTTCCAGGCATTCCACATGAGCAAGCCTCCACCAGCTACCAACAACATAGGCCAAGCTGATAACCCCCACTCAAGCAAGCCTGAAAAGCTTGTGACAACGGATTTCACACTTTCACCAAATGCTGCCCAGCCTTCAAAATCAGAAACACTGTCTTTGATTTTTGCTGCCCCAACAGCAACGCCAACAACCACTTTCGCCGCGCCAATGTCTTGTTGTTTGTCAGCAGCCTTGATTGTGCGCGACCCTGCATCACGTAGTTTTTTAACTGTGACTTTACTGGGGTCTAAAGCCTCATTAAGTGCATGTTCAAATTTACGCGCATAACCTGCAATCATGCTGGCCTTATCCATGCCATTGACAATACGGCGGGCTTGTCTGTAGTTGGTCTGTTTATCAGTGATATAATCGCTAAGCTTCTTGCTGGTGAACCAGCCTTCTATACAGCCAGTGAATAGAATTTTAGCACCATGTTCAGCTTCCAATGCTTTTTCAGGATGGTTATAAAAATCTATGCCAGTCTCCTTCGAGGCCTTCCTGTAATTATAGCCCCACGTCAATTGTATAGGACCGCGACCAAAATAAGCTTTGCCGGTTTTAGTGTCTATTGTGGCATAGTTGTGCTTAATGCGGCCTCTATTATACATTCTTGTGACTTTTGCTATTGCCTCTTCATCAGATTCAGCAAATCCTTCGCGAACGGGAACCATGCGCCGGCCTGTTTCGTGATAAGTTGTCGCCAGGCAATAAGCCAAGTACTCAATGGGATAGTCAGAGTAATCATCATGCCACGTATTCAGCAAAGCTTTAATCCCTTCAACCTGGGATTGTTTTAAGCCCTTTTTGTAAAGGCGTTTCCTTATCTCATTAAAGAAGGTTTTTTCGTGAATCTCCATCGGTTCCTCCAGTAAAAAAGGCCCCTCAAGGGCCTGTGTAATCTTTAATTGACTGTCTTTTGCGCGGGCGCGGTGCCATCCATACCACCCACCGGCTCTTACGCTTAACCACATCACCCAGCGCGATATCAGGTTCGTGTTACAGACT
This sequence comes from Hyphomicrobiaceae bacterium, assembly GCA_021775775.1. Lineage (GTDB taxonomy): Bacteria > Pseudomonadota > Alphaproteobacteria > Rhizobiales > HXMU1428-3 > HXMU1428-3. Next base: position 564 of record JAJFHF010000227.1, on the reverse strand, counting down.
GGATCTGACAGTGCTTGAAAGAAAACACGATCTGAGACATCGCGCCTCATCGTGCCCGCATCATATAGATAATCATGAATTACAGCGGCGTAAGCATTTGAATGTGCCCGGGTAAATATCCACCGCCCAAACCATGGTATACTTGCCAGATCGGTTTCATAACCACTCGGCACATCAACCTTAATTTGATCTGTCTCAAAGGTAAGTGGAGCCTGCAAAATAAATAGTTTGGGATGGTACGACTTTTTTATCGTTACCGTTAAAGCGCCTATAAAGGTCATTCCGTCATGCACCTTAAAAAACTATTCTCTAGCCAAAATCTCGTCTGGGTCACAACCAATTGCAGTGAACAGTGCAATAGCGTTTGCATCATCCGATTGGAGATGACTAACAGCCTGCCATTTCTCATACATAAGCTCATTTGCTTTTAAAGCGTCTATCGCTGCTTGAAATTTCCCTTGTGCTTCAAGCCTTGAGATAATGGTTAGTTTGCTGACAGCATAACGAGACTCTTCAATCTCTCTATTGACAGCAATATCTTGAGCCAGGTCGCGAACAATTTGA
>JAJFHF010000226.1 GCA_021775775.1 Hyphomicrobiaceae bacterium | reverse complement strand
AAGCCACCATCACCTGGCCAGAAGAAATAACACCACTAGACACACGCACATTCGGCGACACCACAATCCATTTTGCCAGATATAGCTAAAACATTTTGCTTTTAGATAAATTCATTTGAACGCTCTAAACGAAGAAGGAAGCTAGTTTGCGAGCAGACATTGGCGCAGCCCGGCGCTTATCGCAGCCTCCCGGAGGCTCAAGCGCTTTTTCGCACTTGAAATAACCGCGAGTGAAAACAAAAAACTAGCTATACGAAGAAGGGAGTGCTCTTTTTAGAGCACACACATGACGCCTATAAGCGTCCGGCGCTTAGCGCCTCGCCTCGCAGGCTCAAGCGCTTTTCGCGCTTGAAATAGCCGTGAGTGAAAAAAACCCCCTAATATCCAAGCTTGTTATCATTAGCATCGAGCGTAGCCCGGCGCAAAGCATCAGAACAATCCCCCTTGCAAGCCAACCACAGCTTAGAAGGTAACTCCACCTCTTCAAATTGAGCAGGTCCTTGTTGAACCCGCCGCGTTCGCCCAATAATTTCTTGATTACCTGTGCGGCTTTTCGCCTTCACAATTCCATAGTCCACCACCACCCGCTCATGGGCGGTCTGGAACTTCCACGCCATATATGCCAATACGACAAACCCGGCAAAAAAAGAAAACTTTAAAAACTTCTTCATCACTTACCGTCCAAACAATCGCTCAATATCTTTAAGCTTTAACGCCACATAGGTCGGGCGCCCATGATTACATTGACCCGAATGCGGCGTTGCCTCCATATCACGCAACAAAGCATCCATCTCTTGTCCAGACAACCGCCGCCCAGAGCGCACAGACCCATGACACGCCATTGTCGCACAAACATAATCCAAACGCGACTTTAACGTCGTTGTCCCATCCATCTCTAATATTTCATCAGCTAAATCAGAAATCAAAGCGGGCCAATTCGCAGTCTTCAATAAAGCTGGCACCTCTTGTATGGCAATCGCTTTGGGCCCAAACCCTTCCACATACAAACCAAACTCTTGCAAAGCATCAACATGTGCTAGCAAACCATCACGGCGCGCGCCATCAAGTTCAATCACCTCAGGGATAAGCAAACCTTGGCTAGGCACTTGCCCTGCCTCAACCCGTTTTTTCAAGCGCTCATAGACAATCCGCTCATGAGCGGCGTGACCATCAACAATCACCAGCCCCTCATCACTTTGCGCAACAATATAATTCTCAAACACATGCGCACGCGCCGCACCTAAGGGACGCCCTTCTAAAGTTTCATGCTCACCTAAGTCTTCCAAGGCAACCACATGCCCACTCGGCTCATTCACCCCCTCTAACGGCGCTTGTCCATCAACCCTGTCACCTTGGCCAGAAACACCAAAATGCCCCCCCCGTCCAAAGACAGGAAAACTGTTCTTTTCATCTTCAGAAAAACCTTCGCCAAAACGCTCCTCCCCAAAGGCACCCGCCCCCACCTGGAATGCTGAAAGGGTAGCAGCCCCACCTTGTGCACTGGCCCGGTGGCCAGCCTCATTAATAGCTTGGCGAAGCGCGCCAACCAACAAACCACGCACTAAACCAGGGTCTTCAAACCGAACTTCCGCTTTGGCTGGATGCACATTCACATCGAGTTTTTCAGGCGGTAAGGTTAAAAATAAACATAAGAGCGGATGGCGATTTGAGGGCAAAAAATCACTATAAGCCCCGCGAATGGCCCCTAATATTTGTTTGTCGCGAATGGGCCGGCCATTGACAAAGAAATATTGCATCAAATTATTCGAGCGATGCAATGTAGGTAAACTAGCAAAGCCATTTAGAGTCAAATCCTCGCGCAGCGCCTCAATTTTAAGAGCATCATGAACAAACTCAGCCCCCATAACCTTTCCAAGCCGGTTCAACTCTCCCGTTTCATCACCAATTGCCACAGCTGGCAAATTAAGGCTCTGGCGCTCTCCAGCTATCAATCGAACCCCAATATTACGGTGAGCCAAAGCCAACCGTTTCACCACATCTAAGATGGCACTATTTTCCGCGCGCATAGATTTTTGAAATTTCAATCGCGCCGGCGTCGTATAAAACAAATCACGCACTTCAATAACAGTGCCCACATTCACGCCGGCCGGGCGCATCTCACCTCGCTGCCCCCCCTCAACTGAAAGAGAAAATCCACCTCCTCCCTCTTGCCGAGTTTGAATGGATAATTTTGCAATGGATCCTATTGAAGGTAGAGCCTCACCGCGAAACCCCAGCGTATCGATGGCAAACAAACCATCATCTTTTAATTTAGACGTTGCATGGCGGTCGACACAAAGTTGCAAGTCCCCTTCACTCATGCCAACCCCATTATCACTCACCCGAATAAGCGATAAGCCGCCATCAACCACATCCACATCAATTTGGCTCGCCCCTGCATCCACGGCATTCTCAACCAGCTCTTTAACCACACTAGCAGGTCGCTCAATCACTTCACCAGCAGCAATTTGATTGATTATATGCGGCGATAATTGGCGAATTGACATATGAAAATATCCTCAAGCGAAAGGCCCAATACACACAAATGCTACTCTTTAAAATTTTAAAAATGTCATTTCAGTGCGCAACATTAAGTGCGCAAATGGTTCCAGGCCATCTTCTTACCAATCTCCACAGCTGGTTGGTCAAATGCATTAACCTCTAAAAGCCGTGCGGCTAAAATGGTCTCAACCATAAAGCTCATCAATAGCTGCCCAAGGACAAACTCATCAATCTCTGGCACTCGAATATACCGCGTCACACGACCAGCCTTTTGTAAGGCCTCAACAGTTGCCCGCGATTGTGCGCTCACCAAATCACCCACATGACGCCCACCCATATCATCAAGCCCAGCTAACGCAGCTATCTCGCGATCAATAAAAGCGCCCTTACCAGTCGTAGACGTAGCAACAATTGTCACCAACTTATCACGAGGGCCATCCATAAACAGCTGTAATTGGCTATGTTGGTCAACAGGCCCAAGTGCCGCGATCGGTGTGATACCAATGCCATCTTTTCCAAGACTTTCAGCCCAAAGCTGAACATACCAATTCGAAAACCGCGCCAATTGATTGGCATAAGGCATCATCACAATATTAGAAATGTTTTTTTCTTTATATAGCCCGACGCTTAAAGCGGCGCCAACGACAGGCATACAATCTTCATACTCACCACAAAGCAACTGGGTCACAACATCACAGGCCCCTTGGCGAATAACAAACGGATCCATCCCGCGCGCAATCGCCAATAACAACCCCACATTGGTCAAACAAGAAAACCGCCCACCAATTTCACGTTCATGTTCTAAAAATTCACAACCATAATGGCCAAGCAAATCACGCAAACCATTCTTGATCCCGGTTTGTCTCTCCTCAGAAAGCCCTAAAAAATGAGACCCTATTTTATGCTCCAACCCAGCCTCTTTAAACGCATTAATAACAGCAATGGTCTGCAACAACGTTTCAGCTGTGTTACCCGATTTAGAAATCACTACAAAACGTGTTTTCTCCAAATCTAAAATATCAATCCCTCGCGTTAAAGAACGTGGGTCAAGATTATCAAAGATGCGGGTGCGAGGTAATTTTCGCGAACCACCAACATCATCACCAGGGATGAACCACCCCCCCATTTGCGCAATGGTTTGCCCACCAAGGCTAGACCCACCCGTGCCCAAAAAAACCACACTTTCGGCACCGCCATCAATCAGCGCATCAAATTTTTCTTGAGCAAGTTTAATATCATCGCGCTTCTCAACAATGCGCAACAAGGCAAGTTTATCTTGCTCATAAAGCTGCTTTAAACCGCGCGCTTCATCACAAGCCTTTTGAAACCAATAGTCATACGAACGATCCGTTAATCCATACTCACCCACGCCCGCTTGCAAACAGCCAGATACATCATGTTGAATAGATGAATCCATGTCTTTTTACTATCTCCAAGTGCAATGAGAAAATGAGAATCAAAATATATGGGGTTCATTCCCCCCATTATATTTAACCCTGGCTAGGGCTCCCAACAATCGTAAAACGCAACTTATCACCATCCAAAAGGCGTTTGGCTACATCTTTAATCTGATCCAAAGAGACATCATTAATCATATCATTGCGCTTTTCAATATAATCCACACCAAGTCCCTCAACTTGAATCCATAGCAATTGGCTTGCTATCTTAGAGGACGTATCAAAGCGAAGCGCATAAGACCCCGTTAAATAATTTTTGGCGTTCTGAAACTCTTCCGCCGTTGGCCCTTCATTTGACATGCGTTTAAATTCAGATCGAATAAGCGCCATAGCCTCATTCACAGAAGAATTTTTAGTGGCCATGCCGCCCAAAATCAAAGAGCTTTTCTCCAAAGGATAAAGATAACTATAAATTGAATAAGCCAGCCCTCGTTTTTCACGCACCTCTTCCATTAACCGCGAGGCAAAGCCACCACCGCCAAGAATATAATTCAAAATATAAGCTGGGATAAAATCATCATCAGCACGTTTAACAGCCTGATGTCCAAATTGAATAACAGATTGCGGTACACCCATTTCAATCATGTCAACTTCAGCCCCTCCAAAAACAGGGGCCGCTTCAGCTATGTCTTTAATACCAGATTTATCAGGCAAACCACCAAACACATCATCCAGTATGATGCCAAGTTCTTTGGCCGAAATATCACCAACAACGGCAATCTTTAAATGCTCACGCGTAAAGATTTTCCCATAAACATCAGACAAATCTTCACGGCCCAAACCATTCAGGCTTTCAGGTGTCCCTTTGGTAGGGCGCCCATAAACATGATCTTTATAAGCAGATTTAAACCAAGCGCGTGTCGCCACATTTTGTGGGTTATTCGCTTCAAACTGTAGGGAAGCTAAAATTTGCTTACGCACACGATCAAGAGCGTCTTCATCAAAACGCGGTTTAGTAAGCGCTAATTTTAACAAAGAAAAACCTTCTTCTTTGCGTTCACTTAACGTTTGGAAATTTCCAGAAAAATGGTCTCTAGACGCCTCAAAAGACATCCGTACAGTTAATTCTTCAATTTTTTCTTGAAAAGCAGTGGATGTGAGGTCGCCGGCCCCCTCATCAAGCATCCCAGACAAAAGATAAGTCGCCCCCTCTTTACCAGTGCTATCTTGTGCAGCTCCCCCTTTAAAAGAAAACTGCATAGCAATCAAAGGCACATTGCTTTCTTGAACCAGCCAAGCTTCAATGCCCAATGGGCTCGTAACTTTCTCAACTTTCATGGCATGCGCCGATTTGGTGACAAGCAACAAACTTAAAATCACCCCAAAAACCAACCGGTTTAAAACGGGCGAAAAAACCATTTGAAAAAGTTTCGAAAAGAAAAGGTTTAAGCCCCTCTCCCCATAAGATTTGCATCGCAAAAAATGTTTCATGAAGACCCATCTGCCTTTTGAAATTGTTTAAATACGTCTTGAATAAGATCATTAGATTTATTGTGTGCCTTTAACTTCAGCCGTTTGTTTTAAAATAGGCTGCAACACACCCGTGACAGATGCCTTCAAATCAAGGTACTTACCAGCTACTTGTTGAATGTCCTCTGGCGTCACGGCCTTTAAACGTGTTGGATAAGATTCAATATCTTGTATTGACCACCCCGTAGCAAGGGCAAACCCGTAGCGCCGCGCCAGGCCAGACTGGCTATCATTGCCGTAAATATAATCAGCAATATAAGAATTTCGTGCCCGCGCAAGTTCAAGTTCACTCACACCATTTGCAACAATATCTGCCAGCACATCATCAATAGCCGCTTCTATTTTATCAATCGATACACCGCTTTGAGGCATCGCATATAAATAAAGATTCCCATATTCCATACCAGAAGCTGAATACCCCCCACCGGTGCTAGAGGCCAGCTTATCTTCGATAACCAACTTTTTATACAGCCGAGAGGTTGTCCCCTCAGCAGCAATTTTCATCAAAAGTTCCAACGCCTCAGAATCCCCTTTGGGAGCAGATTTATAACTCGGCACCAAATACAATCTTTGCAACGTTAGCTTGCCAGCGCGCTCATCCTTATGAGTGATCCGGCGCGGCGCAACGGATGGTGGCTCCAACTGTCTTTTGCGCGGCTCAAGCTCAGGCCCCTTAGCGATCGGTCCATAATATTTTTCAGCCAAAGTGCGAACCTCATCGCTCGACACATCTCCCGCCACCACAAGAATAGCGTTATTGGGAGCATAATATTTATTATAGTGATCAAGTGCATTCTGTCGATTTAACACAGCCATTTCATGCATCCAACCAATCACAGGGATGCCATAAGGGTGGTTCTTATAAAGTGAAGCGCCAAGCTGTTCGGATAAAATAGAAGAGGGGCTATTCTCAATACGAGAGCGCCGTTCCTCTAAAATAACATCCCGCTCAGTCAGAACATCCTTTTCCAGAAGCTTCAAATTGGCCATACGATCGGCTTCCATCTCCATCACCATCGGCAATTTATCCTTGGCCACACGCTGGAAATAAGCTGTCACATCTTGGCTGGTAAACGCATTGTCCTCACCGCCATGGCGCGCAATGATTTTAGAAAACTCCCCAGGAGCTATTTTTTCAGTCCCTTTAAACATCAAATGTTCAAGAAAGTGCGCAATCCCAGAAACACCAGGCAATTCATCCGCCGCGCCAACCCGATACCAAACCATATGCGTGACAACAGGCGCCCGCCGATCAGGTATCACCACAACATCAAGCCCATTCTCAAGCTTGAAATAGGTAACATCAGGTCCCTGTTTTGGTTCCGCTTTTAAAGCCACACTTGTCATAAATAAAACCACGAGACCAAAGAAAAAATAATGGCCAAGCCCTTTCCAATCTAATTTCATATCAAGCAATCCAACTTTATTTAATTTAGTGGGAAAAATTTATTTTTAAACAATTTAAAAATAATCATCCCATCAGCTAAGCTTAAAAAGCAATGAAAAACAAAGGCCGTTTAAGAAGAAAAAGCTATTCTACTTTTATCTCATCCGTTCGGCCAAAGGCTTTCTTAAAACTATTGTTCAGCAAAGAATTACATTTACTTGATTTTTCTTTATCATAATCAGGATCAAACTGGTTATGCCCAACATCCTTGCAGTATTTTTGACGTTCAAGCTCTCTGGCTGAGACAACCCGCTTGGCGCGCTCATCAGGGTCATCAGGCCATTGCGTTTCTTCAGTCACACGGGCTCGCTTACCAGGTTCGGGGAGCTTTGCTTCAGGCGGCATAACAATTGGAGCCCGCTCGCGAACTTTAGGGTCCTCGCGTTTGGCAAATTGGCCATCAAGCCCCACAGCTTCAAAGATTTTACCTTCAAATTGAATATCATCAGCAGCGCACCCGCCAAGCAACAGGACACCCAAAAGTAAGGTGGTGAAACATAAGAAACAACGAAATTTCTTTAAATTCATCATAATCCAGCCATTAATATAGATAACAAACAAAGAGGTAAGTTAAAAACATAAGATCACCACCCCAACCTTAAAAAATAATCAGTGTTTAAGGCTATTTTGTGGGAACAATCACCATTTCATACAAGAGTCCCAGCGCCCCTGCAACTATTGCGACATCGGCAACATTAAATATATACCAATAATAGCCAAAACCGTGCAATGAAACAAAATCTGCAACGGCCTCATAAAACACCCTGTCAATAACATTACCCATTGCCCCGCCAACAATCAACCCAATAGAAAGCGCCAATAAACGCCCCTCAGCTTTGGCCAGCCACACACAAAACCCAATAATCGCTAACACTGAAAACCCAATAAGGAGCCAACGTCCCAAATCGCCATTATTAGCCAGCAACCCATAAGAGATACCCGTATTCCACGCCATGGTGAAATCCATAAACGATAAAATTTCAACCCGGCACTGAAATAAACCCGTTTTCTCAAACGGATCACACCCATGAGTGGGCCAAAATTGATACAAAACCCAATATTTAGAGGCCTGATCCAAAATCAGCGTAACAAGGGCTATCAACAACCCCAAAGCTGAGAACCGCCCCCAAATTGAACTTATCATAAAGAGCTCTCCAAACAGTCATTGTAAAAAAGTCAGTTAACATGATCCAATAACGCCCGCGCCAAGCCCGCTACTAAAGCGCATCAAACTCGCGCACCGCTTTTGCATCGCGCGCACTTAATGTTGGATAATCGCTATCAGATCCGACATCATCACTAATTTTCCACGATCGGGCACATTTAGAGCCCACTGCCAAACTTGGGACAACCCCAACACCGGCCACATCGCCAAGCACAAAAGCACCCTCTGGCACAGCCTCATTTACCAACCGGGCACCACTCGTAATCGCAATCTCAGCCCAGTCTTCATCTTTAATCGTTTCATAAAGAACTTTATCTTGAATATAAATTTCAGGCGCTGCCTCTAAACTAGAACCAATCCGCTTTTCCCGGCGCTCAATTTCCAAGGCACCTGTTACCACCTTGCGCACATCTTTAATCTGATCCCAACGAGCCACCAGCGCTTCATCGCGCCACGAAGCTGGCACCTCAACAAAGTCACGCAGGTGAACTGAATTTTTCGGATCTTCAATCCGCGCTTGCCAAACCTCTTCCATCGTGAACACCAACATTGGCGCCAACCATGCGGTTAAACTATTAAAAACAGCATCTAAAACGGTGAGTGATGCCCGCCGCTCTAACGAGGAATGCGGCTCGCAATACAGCGTGTCTTTACGAATATCAAAATAAAACGCAGAGAGATCCAGCGTACAAAATTGAAAAATCGCATGGAACGCTTTTTTAAAATCATAATCCTTATAAGCTTGGCGCACCACGCCATCAAGCTCAACCAACCGGTGCAACATCACCCGCTCCAGCTCAGGCATATCAGCGACATCAACCGCTAATCTTTCATCATAGTGATGCAGATTACCAAGCAAAAACCGCAATGTATTACGCAACTTGCGATAGCTATCAACACTGGTCTTGATCATCTCTTGCCCAATGCGTTGATCTTCCCAATAATCAGTGGACATCACCCAAAGCCGCAAAATATCCGCGCCATATTGCTTGATCACATCTTGTGGTGCCACAGAATTGCCCTTTGACTTGGACATCTTTTTACCGTTTTGATCAAGCGTAAACCCATGCGTCAACACAGCCTTATATGGCGCGCGCCCTCGTGTCCCACAACTCTCCAAGAGCGAGGATTGAAACCACCCGCGATGTTGATCGGAGCCTTCCAAATAAAGATCAGCTGGTGCGCGCAAACCATCTTTATTCTCAAGCACAAAGGCCTGGGTTGAACCACTGTCAAACCACACATCCAAAATATCACCAACCTGATCCCAATCATTCACATCATCAACCAGCCCGCTCAGATATGTCTCTTTAGCCCCCTCTTCAAACCAAGCGTCAGCGCCATGTTCTTCAAAAGAGGTTTTAATCCGCGCCATAAGCTCATCAGACTTATCAAACTCTTGCGATGGAATGATCACCCCGGTCTCTTTGTGCGTAAAAATACAAATCGGCACACCCCACGCCCGCTGGCGCGAGATCACCCAATCAGGCCGGTTCTCAACCATCGCCCGCAACCGGTTATAACCAGCTTCTGGTACAAATTGCGTCTCATCAATGGCAGCTAATGCCATATCCCGAATAGAACGCTCTCCCTCCTGGCCTGGGACCGAAATGGGCTTGTCCATCGAGATAAACCATTGCGGCGTCGCCCTGAAAATCACCGGCGCTTTAGAGCGCCAACTATGCGGATAAGAATGGCGCAGCTTACCGCGCGCGATCAAAGCCTTCGCTTTCACCAATTCTTCAATCACACGTTTGTTGGCATTCCCAAACTTACCCTTTTGATTGATCACCAGCGCTGGCTCATCGCCGCCAAACAGAGCAACCTCTTCATGATAAAACCCATCCGGGCGCACCGTTTGCGGCACACCCTCAATTCCCGCCTCATGAAACGCGCGTTGGTTCGTCAAATAAAGCCCATAGTCATCCGCGCCATGGCCAGGCGCGATATGCACAAAACCTGTCCCCGTCTCATCCGTGACAAAATCGCCCGCATACAGCTTGATGGGAAACTCATAACCTTGACCTCTAAAGGGGTGAGCACAGCTTTGAATATCACTAGGATCCACATCTTGCACACGTTCAAACTTATCAACCTTCGCGGCACCCAAAACACTCTCAGCCAACGCATCGCATAGCGCAAATTTATCACCCTTTAGCGCCCAATTATCCTCTGGCGCTTCAATCACCTCATAAAGCCCATAAGAAAGATGCTTACCAAACGCCACCGCCCGGTTGCCCGGGATCGTCCACGGTGTGGTCGTCCAGATAACAACATTGGCCCCTTTAAGCGCTTCAGTGCCTGCTTCAAGCACCTTAAACTTCACAAAAATCGTCGGGCTTTCATGCTCTTCATACTCAACTTCGGCATCAGCCAACGCGGTTTTTTCCACAACAGACCACATCACCGGTTTAAAGCCTTGGTAAAGTGAACCGTTCATCGCAAATTTCATGATCTCAGCCGCAATGGTAGCTTCGGCATCAAAGGTCATGGTCAAATAGCTATTGGCCCAATCCCCTTGCACGCCCAAACGCTGCATCTCAGCGCGCTGCACACCAACCCATTCATCAGCAAACGCGCGGCATTCCGCGCGAAACTCATTGACAGGGATGTCATCTTTATTCTTACCTTTTTTACGGTATTTCTCCTCTACCTTCCACTCAATCGGCAAACCATGACAATCCCAGCCATGCACATACGGACTGTCAAACCCAAGCATGGTGCGCGAGCGCGCCACCACATCTTTCAAGGTTTTATTAAGCGCATGGCCAATATGAATGTTGCCATTGGCGTAAGGAGGCCCATCATGCAGAATAAATTGATCGCGCCCCTTTGATTTCTCACCGATGCGTTTATAAAGGTCAATCTCATTCCAAGTGGCCAAAAAGTCGGGTTCACGTTTGGGCAAACCAGCTTTCATCGGAAAAGAGGTTTGAGGCAAAAACAACGTCTCGCGCCAATCACGCTCAACAACCGTTGCCTCTGTTGCATTTGAAAGAGACTTATCTGCCGCCGGATCATCAGACATGAAAAGGGTACCTTGTAATTTGAAAAATTCTTGCGCGTTAAGGTTTTTTCACTCTGACAAGTGAGTGTCAAGGACTTTAACAAGCCACACTGGCCTGCAAACAGATCAAAGTGGCTCTGCCCCTAAAATTTGCTTAATTGCGATGCAATCTTTATCCATTTGCACCTTAAGAGCCTCGAGATCATCAAACTTCATGTCATCGCGTACAAAATCGACAAATTCAACGCCAATCTCTTTGCCATATAGGTTCCGATCAAAATCAAACAGAAAAACCTCTAACACTGGCAAATCATTATCAAAACTAGGTCTCTTGCCATAATAAGCAGCCGCCAAATGGCGCTGCCCGTCAACATGCACAAAGCTTGCATAAATCCCATGTGCCAAATGACACCCTTTGGGCAAAGAAATATTAGCCGTTGGAAAGCCAAGCCCCTCGCCCCGTCCGGCACCCGAAATCACCGGCCCCTCAACCTGCCAGTTGCGCCCCAAAATCGAAGCCGCCCGCCTCACTTGGCCTTCTTCCAAAGCATCCCGAATGCCCGTTGAAGAATAAACCAAGCCACCCTCACCTGAAGGTTCCACCACACTCACACCAAAGCCATACTCAGTCCCAAACTCAACCATCAAAGCGGGATTGCCAGCCCGTTTGGCGCCAAAGAAAAAATCATACCCAATAACCACATGAGAAACGCCAAGCCCGTTGACCAGCACATCTTTTACAAATTCACGCGCACTCATACTCGAAAGGGCAGCATCAAAAGTCAGCTCAACGGCAAAATCCAACCCCATTTTTTCAAAAATGGATCGTTTTTGCGCGCCATTGGTTAACATAAACAAAGGTGTATCGGGAGAAAAATACTGGCGAGGGTGAGGGCTAAAAAACATCACCCCAGCTGATTTGCTGTCTGCTTTAGCAAGTTCTAATGCTTGCCCAAGCACAGCTTGGTGCCCCAAATGAACCCCATCAAAATTCCCAATAGCCAAAACCCCACCGTTTATGGAGACGGGGCAACCCTTATAGTCAAATAATTCTTGCATAAAAAAACTCTAAAGTAGGCCCATCACCATGAGGACAAACAATATCTAACAAAGATATAAGTGCTCAGCTTCTCATACTCAACTTAATTATGTTGATCTAACCTATATCCCCAAATCTCTCTATGCGCGAAATCAATATGTAAAGATTTTTAAGATTTTTCGCGCGAAGGAACCATCATAACTGCCTGCCCCCCCATAACTACACGATTATTCACAACGCACTTACAACTCAAAGTCACAACTTTACGGTGCCAATTAATTTTTTCAATTTTAACACTTGCTGTGACCACATCATCAATACGAACAGGCGCACGAAACACCAAATCTTGGTGCAAATAAATACTTCCCGGTCCCGGTAGTTTGGTCCCCAAAACCGTAGAAACAAAACTAGCAGTCAACAAACCATGGGCAATCCGCCCTTTAAAACGAGTGCCTTTTGCAAACTCTTCATCCATATGAACCGGATTGACATCCCCTGAAACTTCGGCAAATTTTTCAATTAAATCTTCCGTAATCTCGCGTTCATAAGCAGCTTCCATCCCAATACTAAGGTCTTCAAGAAAATATCCCTCATCAATAGACCCCATATTCACTATCCTTTTCATCGTGACGAACAATAATCACTAAAATTATCTGCCAGCATTTTTAACATTTTGTCATTGAGCGCAACTTTAAAGCCTGAATTTATCTTTTGATATTATCCCATAGAATGAAATCTAAAGAGATAAATAGAACAAATAAAACCCCCAAATACCTTGAAATAATAGAATTTTTAAAAAAAGCGCATCTTATTTAAAAAAAATCAACTGTAGCCCCCCCTTCATTAACCTTATTTTTAAACACTCGCGATAATGTAGATCCTGAATTGGACTTGTAAACCGTGGGTGAACAGTGTGGTCCAAACCAAAACGGCCTCAATTAAGGTCAACACGCGTAAACTGTGGGCAGGATCCACGAATTAGGGGAAATGGAGAGCGTAATGGCAATTGATCTTCAAATGCCAGTTCTAGTGGTTGATGATTATAAAACTATGATCAGAATCATTCGGAACCTTCTAAAACAACTAGGTTTTAGTGATATTGATGATGCAGCAGATGGAACAGAAGCATTAGAGAAAATGCGTCAAAGACCATATGGCTTAGTCATCTCTGATTGGAATATGGAACCAATGACAGGTTACGAACTATTAAAAGAAGTTCGCTCTGACGAGAGTTTGCTGAAAACACCTTTTATTATGGTAACAGCAGAATCTAAAACAGAAAACGTAATTGCAGCAAAAAAAGCTGGCGTAAACAACTACATTGTGAAGCCCTTTAACGCAGCAACATTAAGTGCAAAAATCAACGCCGTGTTTGGCGTATAGTATAGACAAAGGAAATGAGGGCCCTCCCCCATTTCCTTTGATATCTGCATATGTATTGAGTAGCAGGAGACTAACATGTCTAAAGCAGCAAGTGCTGTGTCAGCATGCCAAGAAAACAGCCCAAATGATCAAGGGCCCGAGGCAAAGACTGACATGAATAATGATGATATTTCTTTAGCTCAGGTACTTCACTTGGCACAATCATCAGTCGAAACTTTAAAAAACTTTCTAACCCAACTCGATAATACCATTGGCGACGACTTCCATCAGATTATGGATAAAATCAGCCAAACTCGAGAGGATATGGTTCATTTAAACATCAAAAGTGATGATGATGATGATTGTCCCATTGCTGATGCGGAAAACGAATTAAAACTCGTGGTTAAAGCCACTGAAGATGCAACCAACCGCATTATGGAATCAGCTGAAAGCATCATGACAGCTGATCCCAATGATCAAGCCCATTACCATAGTGTTGTGGAAAAAAATGTCATGGATATTTTTGAAGCCTGTTCGTTTCAAGACATCACAGGGCAACGCATCAACAAGGTTGTTGAAACCTTAGAATTTGTTGATTACCGGGTTCACAAAATTGCAGCCCTTCTTGGTATTGAACAAGAGTTTGGCAATCGTGATTTTGATGAAAACGCATTCCATGAAAAGCGCAAAAGAAAAGATGAGCTCATCTTACATGGCCCCCAAGATAAAGCACTAGCCGTCAGCCAAGATGACATTGATGATTTATTTTAAAGGCGATCTATTAAAAAACAAAACCCAGATTTAATTATCTGGGTTTTTTTATGCCTTCTATCCCTCACCTTTTGAAACAACAAAAGGAAAACACATCAACACAACAAAGATAACCATCAATGACCCGATCTCTCAAACAAAAATTACCAACAAAGTTTAGAAAGCGCACCGACAGGTTTATCTGTAAAACTTAGAAAGATTTTTTCTAATATTTCATCGTTCAGAATCCGGTTCTCAACATGCAATTCACTGGCCACAAAAAGCGCATCCAGCTTCGCATTAAAAGCACCCGGCATATCAGTTTTGAGCCCATCACCAATACAAAGAATACGCGGTGCATCAACGCGCTGTCCCATAATCTCAGTAATTTTTTCTATGCCTAACTCATAGACAGGCAAATAAGGCTTACCGGCATAAAGCACCTCTCCGCCCATCTCTTCATAAAGGCCAGCAACGGCTCCAGCGCAATAAATCAACCGGTCGCCACGCTCCACCATTAAATCTGGATTGGCACAAATCATCACTACTCCGCGAGCAGCTAACCCCTCAAATCGCTCCCGATAATCCTCTGGTGTCTCGACATCATCATCGATCAACCCTGTCATCAAAATGACCTCAGCTTCCACAAGAGGCACAGGACTAATCTTTGCTTGTTCAATCACCGCATGATCCCGCGCCGGTCCAATATGATGGATGGCCTTCCCCTCTTGCGCCTTAATTAAATGCTGCGCCACATCACCAGAAGAAACAATCCCATCATAACAATCAGGCGGAACACCAAAATCTTGCAGTTGAGCCGCCACTGAAAACGCCGGGCGCGGGGCATTGGTCAACAAAACAACCCGCCCCCCTTGGGCTTGAAACTGGCGGCAAGCCTCAACAGCCCCTTCAAAGGCGGTCTGACCATTATGCATAACCCCCCAAATATCACAAAACCAAGCATCATAGTTCGCTGCCAACGGGGCAACACCTGAAAGAATAGGGATCATAAAAACTCCATAAAAATCGATTGAACGAAGATCAAAAAAATCAGCTGGCCTTGAGCCAGAAAAGAACCATTAGATCGATGATAATAGTGCATCAAATTACAATCCCAACCCGATACCAAAGACCGAACAGTTGCGCAAAAATTCAAAAAAACTGAAAAAATGAGAAAACAAAATTGAAAATTTAAGCAACTTCAACAATTTGTTGCTCAAACACTTCAGGGCGCACGGGCTTAGGTTCGCAAAACAAAGTCCCTTGTGCATAGCTTACATTATAATCTCGCAGTTGGCGCACGATGGGTTCGCGCTCAACCTTATCAACAATCATAGTAATATCTAGTCGATGCAAATAAGAATTAAAGTCTGCCGGGTGAATCTCAGCTTTAGCGCTCGCAACATTCCCGAGCAAAAGCTCAGCACTAATTTTAATATATCGAAACTTCAGTTCAGAAAGCGCTTTAAAATCAATATCAAGCCGTGTGACCTGGTCCATAGAAAATGTGAACCCTAAATCAGAAACAGCCTTTAATCGCTCAAATTCAAACCCGCCCAATTCATCTATGCTTTTTTGTGTAAATTCAAACACCAAATACTTTGAAAGCCATTGATTAGCCTCCATAAAGTCCATAAATTCAGCGAAAAATTCAGCGTCAGATATAGAGCCAATGGCCAAGTTGCAAAACACCACTTTCCCTTTATCACGTGAAACGAGCCGCTCCACAACTTGCACCGCACGCAAAATAATTTGATTGTCAATGATCGGCGTCAACCCTGATTGATCCGCCACAACCATAAAATCAGCTGGCAACAAAACCTGCCCCACATCATTGCGCAAACGAGAAAACGCCTCATAAAAAACCAAATCTCGATCTGGCAAACCAACAATTGGCTGCATATAAAGCTCTATACGATTAGCCCCTATGGCCTCATTGATCGTAGCTAGCAAAGTTTCCTTTTGATCTAAACTGCTCTTCTGCCCAAAGCGACGATCCCGCACAGCGGATTTTTGATCCCCATCACCTGGTTCAATTTCTTTTGAAACAGATGGTGCCAGCTCAGCCGTCTTCACAAAAGGCGCTGCCTCAAGAGAAACTTCATTTAAAGATGAGGAAATTTGAGCAGGTAAAGCTTCGCCATAAAGGCCAGAAGAAAGCTCGCGGTCAATCCCATCACGCCTCTGATCAACGGTCCCATTACCCAGATGGTTAGCGCCCTCCAAAACAGGCAATCGTCTTAAGCCACTAATAACCTTCAAGGCTTTTTGTGCAATTTTCTCACGCAAAGCATCATCGTCACCAGCAGCCGTTAAACTCATTTTCTTAACAACAAACTCAAGCACATCAAGCTCAGCTCTTAACAAATGCAATTGTTCTTGAGAGGTTTTATCAAATCGATATTCAATATCTTTAACCACGCCGCTAAGACGTTTCAATTGCGATTGCATTTCAAAAATGCCT
Source organism: Hyphomicrobiaceae bacterium (assembly GCA_021775775.1). Classification (GTDB taxonomy): domain Bacteria; phylum Pseudomonadota; class Alphaproteobacteria; order Rhizobiales; family HXMU1428-3; genus HXMU1428-3. Next base: position 4,512 of record JAJFHF010000226.1, on the reverse strand, counting down.
GTGCCATCTTCATTTTGCCCATTTATATCCAGCTGGGCTTTGTTATCCTGCCCCACCTTATCTAGAACTTTCAAACGATCATCATATTGATCAATACGTTCAACGATCACCCGCAAGGCATTCTCAATTGCCCCTTGACCTTCAAGCAACTCATTATGCCCTTCAGCCAATAGATCAGTAATTTCAGCTTCTTTTTTAAGTTTAGTAACATCCCCGGACAACCGCGCCAAACGACCATCAATCAACCGTTTCAAACGCATGCGGGTCACTAAAAAATGCAAAGATAACAGCCAAATAAAAACACCTGAACCAATTGACAAAGCTGGGGCAACACTCAACCCAATCTGCAAATACAACCCAAGCGCAATCGCTGTGCCAATCAAAGCAACAATCGTCGTTACCAAAACATCTTGCAAAAGACTAACATCACCTGAACCGGCAACATCATCACTGCGCTGATCAACTATATCGGCCATATATTTAAATGAACCCCTAGACATGACGACTTAACTCTTCGCTTTTTTAAAAAATTAAAAAACCGAATCGTACAGATAAATCTTCTCCCTATAACTATAAATGCGCAATAGGCCAGGCAGATTTATCCAAAGTTTGCATAGGGATATGGCTTACAAATCGGGTTCTCCCCCCACAAAAAGGAGAAACAAGACGATCAAATCGATCACATGTAGAAAAAATGATGTTCACACTGATGTTATAAGATGAACCCAAAACGTGAACACACTTAGAAATTAAAGCTGCTATATATTTATCAATGGTGGCTCGTTCACTCCCTCTCGAACAACACCACTATCCCAAAAGCTGCAGATCATTGCTCCCGAAATGGTCTGCAGCACCCCCATCATAAAATTTCCCCCCTTAGTCATAAAAACACCCATGCAAGACCACTTGAATTGTGAGACGACTTGCAATTAAGTAAGCATAAAATGTAATAAAATTGTCAAGGGCTTGCAGCAAAACACGCACGGTCGTACTTTTAAATATGAAACAGCGACAAAAATTCAGCTTTTTTTTAATTGCCCTTGTGATCATACCCGTATTCCTACTAGGACTGCTTGGGTTGAACACATTAAAAACGGAGCTAACAAACTACCAATTACGAGAAAAACAAAGTGCCGCCACACAAATCAATCGACTAATCAAACAGATCTCCTCAGCGGTAATCAAGCTCCAACCAATTTTGAGAAAAGACGTCGAAAAAGTCCATGAACAAGGAGAATGGGCCCTGCGTTGCACATTCCAAACCCAATGCTCACAATATGGCGACAAAAGACTAAACCTGATCATCTCCATAAATAGCAATGGTGATCAAATCTATCCCTCCCCAGATGTAACCAGTCAACTTTATCCAGAAAGCCAAGCCCTAAAAAAAGTATCCAGCGCTCTGAGCACAGCAAGAGATCATTTAAGTAAAATCCCTTTGCTCATGCGCATGGGGGGCGCTTGGGCAACTTACCCGACCCCGCAAGGCCACCATCTTTTATATTGTTGGTTAGGAAAAAACAATTACACCTTTTGTGCCGCAATCAATCGCGCCTGGTTGATACAGGAAATATCAAAGATACTCGTAAAAGAAAATCCCAAAACCTCTCCCTCACAAATCCGTCTAATTGACGTTAACCAAAACATTATCTGGCAAAACAAAAAACCTGTCTCACGCACGGTGTCAGCTCAAAAACAATTGGCTTACCCTTTGTTCTTCTGGAGCCTTGAGGTACTAGAAACCAGCAAACCCATAACCAACAGTTATCCATTCACCATCGCAGCGCTCACCCTCCCTTTGGCCGCCCTACTCACAGCCATCGCCTTAATGCTCTTTCGCACCCAAAATCAAGCATTAGCAGAAGCGAACAACCGCGCGCAATTTGCTGCCAGCATTTCTCATGAACTACGAACCCCGCTCACAAATCTACAATTATATGCCGATTTAATTTTAAACAAGACAGCCAAAAACCCATCCGCCACAAATGAACAAATTACCAATTATACCAAGGTTATCGCAAAAGAAACCACAAGGCTTTCTGAACTCGTAAACAACGCCCTCACAATTTCAAAAGGTAAAAACGCTAACGAGCGTTTAAAAGTAAAGGCCATACCAGATCATATCATCACAGAAACGGTCAGCCGTCTTGCTCCACTCCTAGGTGATGATATGAATAACATCACCTATAATTTATCTGCTGAAAAGGAAGTTATGATTGATCGCAGTGCCCTAGAGCAAATCCTTGTCAATCTAATAGATAACGCGCGAAAATATGCAAAAGGGCACCGCATTCGCATCAGCTCAACACTTCAAGACAACGAACTAACTTTGATCGTAAAAGATTGGGGTCCTCATTTTAAAACCAAAAAGATCTCATCTTTGCTATTTCCTTTTTTTAAAAAGAAAATTCATCAACCAAAATCTTCGTTTATCCCTGAAGGCTTTGGTTTAGGTCTAACGGTTTGCAAACAATTAGCACAAGCCAATAGCGGTACGCTAACTTGTCAGGCAACAAATCCAGGCGCGCGCTTCATAGTTACCCTAAAGGTTCAAAATTGTGATAACAGTAAAACCACAAAAGGATAAACCCAATGCAAATATTAATTGCTGAAGATGATACTCATTTAAGAGATGGCCTCAAAGTTCTTTTCCTAAATGAAGGCTATGAATGCACCACCGCCCAAGATGGCCAGGAAGCATTAAACGCCTACATCTCAAACAAGCCAGATTTTTGTGTGTTTGACGTTATGATGCCTAAAATAGATGGTTTTGAATTATGCCGGCGTATCAGACAACAAGATCAAGACACCCCCATCATACTCTTAACCGCCAAAGGAGAAGAAGTTGACAAAGTTGTAGGGTTAGAACTTGGCGCTGATGACTATATTCCCAAACCCTTTGGGACAAGAGAATTATTAGCACGTATAAAAGCCATATCCAGGCGTGCTTTAAAAGGGCAAAGTCAAACCAAACAAAACACGAACCCTTTCACAATGCACCACTTCGAGATAGATCCAAAAACAATGCGTGCAACCAACAATGAGACCAAAATTGAGCTAACCATGCGTGAGCTCAATGTTTTAGAAATGTTATATGAAAACAAAGGGAAAGTGGTAAAACGGCTAGAACTTTTCGAACAATGTTGGGGGCGCCGCTATATGACAAACTCTCGTGCGCTCGATCAATTCATCTCTCAATTGCGCCAAAAAATAGAGGAAGATCCCTCAAACCCAACGATTATAAAAACCGTACATGGTGTTGGCTATCGTTACGAATAAACAAAGACAAATCGATTTCAACATCTTAATCAAAAAGGGCATCAATTTCATCTTGTGCAACCTCAGAACTGTCTTCGTCCAAAACTGAACTTAGCTCAACGACATTTGACGTTCCCTCATTGATAATATCAGCAGCTTTGGCAATCAAATCACGAACATCAGGTGTCACTTGCTCACAATAGTGAACCAACTTTTCGTTCTCTTGTGTCTTCATCGACACTTTGATTTCATCAAGCATGCCTACCAACGTTGTATTCAGCTGGTCGACAACGCCATCAAACTCAGCGCGAACATCAAGTGGAGCATGTTCATAAGCTTTTACAGCTAATTCTTTATCGCGAAAACCTGTCACCTCAAAATGCTCTTCATACGTCATCGGTGACCATTCCAACACATCAGGTGCAAATGTCTCAGGGTCCATAGGCAACATCTCAATTAACATCAACACACCGCTAAAGTGGTTGAGATAATCAGTTGTCAGCATTGATTTTTTGTTGATATTTGTTCCATCTAAATGCGAGCGATAATGCTCGGTCATAGAACTTTGAAACTTGTGCTGAACGGCTTTAGCCAAACCATTGTCAGTCATGATACACACACACCCATACGCTACAAAAACTCTAACAATCAAATTGAATGGATCAAAACAATCAACAAACAATCTGCAACTCACCTCTTAGTTTGCTTGATAGTGGTTTCTAAATCGTTACAAAATTGATTTTATTTTGATTAAATGGTGTTATTTTCAATAAAATGTAAGAATTGTAATGCTGAATAAGCATATTTGATACCAAAACCTTAATATCCATCAAGACAGCCTATAAATTCCCTTAAACAAACCAAACACACGCCCCAAAACACCCTTAAGAAAGATGAAAATATGTGCTCTCGTTTTGCACTTACATCAGCTCCAGATACCATCCAACAGTATTTTTCTTATGAAATCGCAGCCCAATTCCCCGCGCGCGAACACATAGCACCGACAGAACCAATCATGATTATAAGAGAGAGCTTTGCCAACAAACGAGAGCCCGTCTTGGTCCGTTGGGGCCTCATTCCTCATTGGGTCAAAGACCCTGATAATTTTACGCTTATCATCAACGCACGCGCTGAAACCTTGCTAGAAAAACCGTCCTTTCGCGCCTCTCTTGCTCACAAAAGATGTCTCATCCCAGCAGATGCTTTTTATGAATGGTCCGGCCCCAAAGGCAAACGCCAAAAGCACAAAATCAC
>JAJFHF010000225.1 GCA_021775775.1 Hyphomicrobiaceae bacterium | reverse complement strand
TGCTGATGTGTTTGACTATATCGAGTTTTTCTACAACCCAAAACGAAAGCATGGTAACAATGATATGCTATCGCCTATTGAGTTTGAGAAACTTGAAAAATGGAAACCGGCAGGTGTCTAGTAAATCGGGGGCATCTCAATCTTCCCAAGAACATACGGAACAAATATCATATGAGGCTAGAGCCCCTTCAAAAGTGAGATAACCACAACAAGGACAAGATCTTCTATCTTCCATTTCCGATGTTTCTCCCTAATTCACGATAATAATAAGAAACCCCATCTGTGGGGCGGAACATTGTTCTAGGAACTCCTCCACCTGTGCTTACGGCAAAAGTATTCGTTTGAGGATGGTAAAAAACTGTATCTCCATTACTTCTAGGAATTACGGTGACAGTAACCGAAACTATTCCGCTGTCGCCATTGATCGTGCCGCCGCTTAACAAATTATCCGGCGTGATGTTAATGCCAGACGACCAACCGCCAAGATTGGCTGATAAACCAAATGAGCCGCCCTTGGAGCTCGATTTAAACTGGCTGGTGTTTTGTTAAGTCGGATCTATTTCGGTTACTGTCACGGTGATTCCTCCTTTTAATGGATGAGTTTTTCAACGCTTCCATTATGGCTCATTTAGAAGCCGCCAGGGGGCGTCCATGCCATTACCGTAATTGAGACATAAAATTTAGTGTTACATCTATTTCATTAAAACTATTAGGGCTGCTTTTTTTAAGAAAAACAAACACTTTATCTTCATAAAATGCACCTACGTTTGTAATTGATTGAAACTCAAAAAACATTAAGTCAAACGGGTTTTTTAATAAATACAAGTTAGGTGGCATTCGATAATCTTTAATTATAATTTTTGAATCGTTACTTATTTCTAATTCTTGATTAAGGAAGTTACGGCTTTCGTTACATGAGTGTGTATTCATAACTAAACATAAAAAATTAAAATCACTTACTCTCTGCTCTGTTAAACACTTTAATATCCCATGAAAAACACCAACAATATCTTCTATAAAAAACTCTTTATTAGATTTAAAGATATCATCAAATTCATCTATATGAATGTCAATAAAATTAGAGTTTGAATTCGTAGACATTTTTATTAATTTTTGAGAATAACATTGTACAATTTCATTCTCATTCTGGAAGATTCCAACCATTATCTGCTAACCAATCTTTTTCTTTATTTGTTAAATCACGTCCCCCATGTTTCCACGAGCCATCTTTATTCAGAGCTGACCCATCTTCAAGATGAATATGATCTTGTTCTCCCTTAACTTTTCCTTTGTCAGCTCTTTTAATATTTTTAGGTGCCTGGCCTTTTTTAATTTTCTGTTCTATTTGATTAGTTGAAGGCGCATTATGCACTACCGTCCAAGCAGCGCCAAGGGCAGAGGCGGCAAGGGATTGACCATTTCGAACCCCGCTGATAGGGCCATTGGCATCAAACACGAGAGTAAGTGTCTGCCCATCTGGGCTGGTGAGTGTGGCTTGCTTGCGCCCACTTGCCCCTTGGGTTACTTTTAACACCGAGCCATCATCAAGCACAACACGGTTTGTTGCCCCGTCAAATTCTGCAGTGCCTCCTGTTGAAGCGATCAGAAAGACACTGGCAAGCGCTGCCACTGTTACACTCGTGCTTGCAAATGCAAATTCTGCAATCGCCCCAGCTCCCCCCCGAAGAAGTTGTAACAACTTCTTGGCTTTCTCGGCGTCTAACCGAATAGAGCCATTTGGCGTATCAACAATGCAAGGGCTCGCAGCATAAGCTGGTGAAATTAGCCACTCGAATATTAAGCCGTCAAGAGAGCTCTTCTGGCCAGCACAAGCAATTAACTGTTCACGGGCCTCTGGATTGTTGACAACTTCCTGCGCAACATCGCGCAATGCCTTTGCTTCTTGCGGCGACAGTTTTTCTGTTTCAGCAATTGCTTCTGTGATCGCAACAAATGCCTGTTCAATACTCTTACCCACAACCTCGACAGCTTTTACAGCCGTTTTAATGGAGCTATCCGATAGATAAACCCCAAACTCAGTGACCTCATCCTTCGTCACCTCTTGGGCTAGATCAAGATCACGGTTGATGTTGGCGAGTTTTTGCGTTTTGCCGCTGTCTTCCAGCTCCTTTTGTTTCTCCTTATCGCGAATGATAATCTCACCTTCGCCGACAGTGGCGCGGGTGATGCCTTCTTTATCTTTTTTCGCGTATTGCCCCTCAACGGTGAAATTTGTATCAGTTGGATTACCGGATTTGTCGCCATCGCCACTTAGTGGCCCGCCAATGGAGATGGAGCCGCCGACCTGTTTGGATTTATCGCGATCTTGGAGATCACTATAGGTCAGCGTGCCTGTATCAAGCGTCAGGTCTTTCGATTTCGACGCGATAATCCCGCCAATGAGATCGGTGTTGCTGCCGACCGTTACATCAACGCGTTTCTCACCGACCAAGCCAGATTGCTCTTCAACCCAGGCATAATCGCCTTTGCCCTTGGAGCCATTGATGCCAATGTTCCAGGAGGAACCGCCTGGGCCATATATGCCGCTGTCGCCATTGATCGTGCCGCCGCTTAACAAATTATCCGGCGTGATGTTAATGCCAGACGACCAACCACCAAGATTGGCTGATAAACCAAATGAGCCGCCCTTGGAGCTCGATTTAAACTGGCTGGTGTTTTGCAGGCTCTCAATGGTTAAATCGCGCCCAATTTTGGCAATGATGCTCTCGGCCTCAACGCGCGCACCTTTCAAGATAGTGTCGCGCCCTGAGGTCAAATCAGCGCTTCTGCCGGCAATAATCTTGGTATTGAGATAGCTTGTGCTCTCCCCCTCGCTATTGGCTTTGGATTTCGAACCTTGGAAATTGGCTGAAAGACCAATCCCAGAGATGCCAACACCAACCGTGATGCCGGCCCCAACAGAGGTCGATTTTTCAGATGATTTTTCCTTGCTTGTGCTTTTGGCCGCTTGCAAATTCAAGTCGCGGCCCGCATCGAGTTTTACATTATTATTGGCAATAATCACCGTGCCTTGCGTGGTAATATCGCGTCCCGCATCGATTTTGATATCTTGCCCCGCTTGCAACACGCCGCCCTTGGCTGTGAGATAGATTTGATCCAGAGTTGATTTGCTCGAAGAAAAACCAACACCAATATTAACGCCTGCCAAATGACCGCCTGTGAGCGTGTTCACTGCATCAATGGCGCGCAAACTTGCTGAGACGGTCGAGATTGCTTTAGCGCCACTACCGCCTTTACCTGTGTTAAAGTCTGTGAGCGCTTTAAAGGAAGAGGTGACGTTTTCAAACACGCTTACCGTCACGCCAAACTGGCTAACCTTGTGATATTCATGATGATCAAACAAATCTTGCACAGATTTTATGTTCACATCGCGCCCAGCGGCCAGCTCAATATTATCGTTCGCTGCAATCAAAGGCGCGTCCGCATCAATATCCCTGGTTGCTGTGATGATCACATTTTTACCCGCACTTAACGTCGCCAGCTCATGGGTTTGAGTTTTTGTGTTTATCTCATGCTTTTCTTTGCGATAGCCAAAGAAAGCGCTTCCTTTGCTAATCGAGCCGCCAATGCCAGATTTTTTCTCATATTTATAAAAGCTGTCATCTTCTCGGTTGGTGGTGATGTTGACATTGGCGTCTTTGCCCGATGAGGTTAGCTGATTGTTCTCATCCAGCTTGGTACCCGCCGCGATGCGCAAATCTTTGCCTGCATCCAGCTGGCTGGCTTTAATATTCACATCCTTTTGCGCAATGATGTTTACATCACCAGTGGCACCCACACGTGAGCTAACGGTTTGCTCGTCATGGATGGTCAGCCGGCTTTCCTTAGAGCTTAGCAGTCCTTTTTTCTTTGAATATGTATCGCGATCATAAACATCTTCACCCGACTCAATAGTGACCTCGCCGCCCGCAATGATGTTTAAATCACCTTCCTGCTTGCCGCCTGCAATTACATCACTGGCTTTGATTTTGGTATCCTTACCAGATCGGATCGTCAGGTCTTTGCCTGTGGCTACAAAGTTCTCGTTCGTTAAGGTTTGATTTTCTTTGTTAAACCCGCGTTTATGGCGAACGTCAAAGCCTTGTTCCGATTGAACGGCTGCAATGGTGATATCTTTACCAGCCGTTAAATCACCGCTTCCTTCAATTGAGAGGCGCGCGCCTTCAATTGCTAAATTGCCGCTTTCAGCCAAAATGGTCGCATCACCCCCAGCTGTGATATCTGATAAAACATGATCAGTTCGCCAGGCCTCCCCGCGATATCGTTTGCGACCATATTTTAAATCTGTATTGGTAAGCGACCGGCTTTTAATGGTGACATCGCGTTTAGCGCCCATCACCAAATCAGCGCCAGCGCCAATGGTTGAGCCTTCAACATTGATGTTTTTACCAGCCAATAAGGTAAGGTCGCCGCCCGCAGAAAATTTAGCCCGGCGGCCAAGCCATTCACGAACGCGCCCAGCACCAAGGTCTTTGCGCTTGCTGACGGCAGCCAAAGTGATGGTGCCTTTTTTCGACTCTAGGCGAAGACTTTCATCTGATGAAATGCGCCCACCTCGATTGGTTATATCATCACGAGATGTCAGGTTAACCTGTTTGCCTTGAATGACAGCACCATCATTGGCCAAATCAAAGGTCGTGCGATGGGCTAGGAATACCTCTGGTACCAGCACCTTTTTGCCATTTATCACCCGCTCGACATACCAAACAATGTCTTTGTTGAGTGCATTGATCTGGTCATTCGTAAGCGATACGCCGAAGCGTAAATTGAGATCTTTTTGGGTTTGTGCTCCATTTTCAATAAGCGTCTTTAACTGCGTCGTAGAAGACTGATAAGCATCATCAAGTAGACGTTTCCCAGTTTTGTTTAAAACGGTTTGTTCGACAAGGCGGGTTTCAAAAAAGGCATCGCCTAGGAACGTTACCTGGCTATCAGGTCTATAACCACGCCCATCATTGTAAGCACCGATGGCCCCATATTTAGGTAAAGTCGTGGAGGGTGCCCCTGTTTTGTTGCCCAGATACCCCCATCCATTATCTGATATGTGACTTTGGTTGGAGTAATAACCAATGCGGTCCAAGAAATAATTGCCGCCATAAAATTTACTTACATCAATAAAGGGCGCCCGGGTTTCAAAAAGAAA
>JAJFHF010000224.1 GCA_021775775.1 Hyphomicrobiaceae bacterium | reverse complement strand
TACGGGGAATGTATCTGCCCGCTTTGAGCGCGGCATGTTGATCACGCCGACGGGGATGGCTTATGAGGCCTTGGTGCCAGATGACATTGTTTATGTCTCGCATGAGGGGGACTGGGATAGTCAAGGCCGGGTGCCGTCTAGCGAATGGCAATTTCATTTAGCTGCTTATGAGGCGAATTCAGATGTCAATGCGCTCGTGCACACGCACTCTAATTATGCAACGAGCCTGGCGTGCGCGGGGTTAGAGATCCCGGCGTTTCATTATATGGTGGCGGTCGGCGGCGGGGGTCGTATCCCGCTCGTGCCGTATGCGATTTTTGGATCGCAGGAATTATCGGGTTATGTGGGGGGGGCTTTTGCCAGCTATAAAGCGTGCTTGATGGCGCATCACGGGTTGCTTGCAGGTGAGGCTAGCTTGGGCAAAGCGCTTGAACAAGCAGAGATTATTGAGGATTTGGCGCATCAATATTGGGCGGTGCGGCAATTGGGGGAGGTGAAACTGTTATCTGACCAGCAAATGGAAGAGGTGATTGAGAAGTTTGTGACCTATGGGCAGCAGGAGGTGTAATAGGAAACAATGGTCATTTATAAAGGCACAATAAATGTTGCATCATGATGTTTATTATTTTTTCGCTGATTATATATGGATGCTGATGTGGATACCACTCACCTTTACTTACTATCTAATCTATGAAGCAGGACGAAATGTTTCAACAATGAACTTGATCGTTCGTACACTTTTCGCAATTGCTTTGCTTTATATTTCTCTTAATTTCGTTTTGCATTTTAGTCATGTTGTAGAGTGGTGGGGGTACAATATCTATCTAGAAAAACATCCTGACTGTGAATTTAAACTCTGTGATGGAGAACACAAGATCAGAGAAAGCGGTGCTAATTTTGCATTTGCTTATTTGTTTGGTTGGCTCCCAGCTTTGTTGTTTGTGGGACTTCTAGAGTTTGGTTTAAGGTATCGAAAATACCGTACCGGCCAACCTTATCAGAAAGGGAGTGGGTCTTATTACTTTAGCTGTTTAGTGATTTTTTTATCTGGTTTTATTATCGTTCTCATTTTTTCATATATCTTATTTGCTGAAATTCAGCGTATCGAGGTTTTCTCTTTATCTGTTGTTTCTAAGACGATTTTTCAATTTATATATGTTTTGGTTATGTTAATCGTTGGTATGGTTGGGGCTCTCTTTCCAGTTTTAGTTTGGAAAACTATTCGGCGCATTTATGGCTCGTTTAATAAAAAAAACGATGAGTTAAATTTTTAAACTGACTTTTTTATTTGTCTTACAATTTTTTAGCGGTGATGGTTGCCTACCAGGTGATGAGTTTTGTTGGGCAACTTTGGTTTGTATATTCAGGACGTTTCATAAATTCTCTTAAAATAATAGCTGTCCCAACAGTATCAATTTGAATACCAAGGTTAACATCTCCCGCTTCAGATACGAGTTTTTCGTAGAGTTTAGGACTTTCTTTTTTTCGCACCAAACCGGTATCTTTGCGCCATGCAAACCCGAAATCTTTTTCGCCCTTTTCACCAAAGGCAATACCATATAATGTGGTTTCAGATACATATATTGGCCAGACATCACCCTCAACAAGCGGTGTTCCATCAGGAAGTTTTGGAACTTCTTCTGGTAAGAAATAGGGATGGCTTAAATCAAAGACGGCATTGTATCCAATATTCAAGCCGTTTTCAAGCTGAACGCAGCGACGGTGTTTTACATTAAACCCAACCACTAGGTAAACAACTATAATACTGACGATCAAAGTCACAAAGACAATAACAGTTCTAAAGATAAATTTTATGATCGCCTTACAAAAATTTTTCATTAATAGATCCTGCAACGGCAATTATTTAAACGAACTTAGGAATGCCTCTGTATAAATTTGCCCTTTTAACTGACCTTGCCATTTATCATATATTCGATAGGGTTGTGAACGAGTTAATTCAAGATTATCGCCAGGTATCAAATCGAATATATCCAGCGGATCTTTGAAAGCATCCTCAAGATAGAAATCTATTTTTCCGGTAAAAGATAAAACACCATTTTTCTCTGAACTGCTACCCATATATTTTCCGCCAATTGTTGTATCGCCAATACTGAAGACAATATGGGTCATATCATAAACATTTTTGAAATGATCCGAAAATGGCCCAGTCTTAGTCTCTCGCGCCCTTTGTGCAATTTGTGTCGGTAATCGCGCTGGGTCGTCGATAACGATTTTTCGGTATTCAGCCGCAATAGAATGCAGGTGACCTGTCTCGCGCACTCTTATGCTACGCCCTTTACCATTGAAATAGTGATTGATAAAATCACGCTTACTCCAGGGTGAGCCAGCATCCGATATGCCAGATAGTGTGATTTCAATTTGTTCATTTATTTTTGGGGTGTAGGGCTCTGCTGTACACCGGCAGCCATAATCTTCCCCTGGATGTCCGGTAGGTGGTGGAGCATCCCACGCGAAGATTTTACCATCATTGGCCGCATGGCTCTCACGCACGTTGCCATCACTTTGGGTGCGCCAAATATAATGTGTTGTGGTACGTTGCTGGGGGCGTTTGCTTTGCTGTTTTGTTTGTAAAGCTTGTTGTTCTAAAGAATAGGCAATGGGAATGCCTTTGCGCATATAGGCTTCAAAAGCTTTTTTGTAGACAAGGCTCTTGGTGTCCATGGAAATGGTCCTGTTTTTTTAAATTCAGGACGCTATTTTATCATCTATGGAAGTTACGGGGATAAGTGGTGAAACCAATTTAGTTGGCAAAGCGAAAATGCAACACATCGCCGTCTGCCACTACATAGTCTTTGCCTTCGAGGCGCATTTTGCCTTTTTCTTTGGCGCCGCTTTCGCCATTGAATTCGATGTAATCGTCGTAAGCGATGGTCTCGGCGCGGATGAAGCCTTTTTCAAAGTCGGTGTGAATAACGCCGGCGGCTTGGGGGGCTTGGGTGCCGGTTTGGATTGTCCAGGCACGGGTTTCTTTCGGCCCGGCGGTGAAATAGGTGATGAGATCCAAGAGGCCATAGCCGGCTTGGATCAGGCGGTTGAGGCCGGGCTCTTTGAGGCCTAGCTCGTTTAGGAATTCATCGCGCTCTTGCGCCTCTAGGCTGGAGAGCTCGCTTTCGATTTTGGCTGAGATGACGACGAAGGCGGCGCCTTCTTTTTCGGCCTGGGTTTTGACTTTTTCAGATAGCTCATTGCCGTTCGCGGCGCTTTCTTCATCAACATTAGCGACATAGAGAACGGGCTTGTTGGTCAACAGGCCTAGTCGGCGAAATATGGGGCGTTCATCATCTGTAATCTCGGTTTGCCTGGCGGGTTGGCCCTCTTGTAAAACGGCGAGGACTTTATCAAGTACCTTGATGGTGGCGACCGCTTCTTTGTCTTGGCTTTTGGCTTTTTTCTCTAGGTTGGGGCGGCGTTTCTCTAAGCTTTCCAGATCAGAGAGCATCAGCTCTGTCTCAACGGTTTCGGCATCTGATAGGGGGTCCACGCGCCCTTCGACATGGGTGATGTTATCATCTTCAAAACAGCGTAAGACATAGGCGATGGCGTCGACCTCGCGGATGTTGGCCAGGAACTGATTGCCTAATCCTTCGCCCTTTGAGGCTCCTTTGACAAGCCCGGCGATGTCTACAAAGGTGAGCCTTGTTGGCAAGATCTCTTTGGAGGTTGCAATGGCGGCGATTTTATCTAGGCGCTCGTCTGGGACGGAAACTTCGCCCACATTTGGCTCGATTGTGCAAAAGGGAAAATTGGCTGCCTCAGCGCTGGCTGTTTGGGTCAGCGCGTTAAATAGGGTTGATTTGCCCACATTTGGTAAGCCGACAATTCCGCATTTAAACCCCATCTTATTTATCTCCCTGTTTGGGTTTTGAGTTGGGGTTTGATCCCAACCATTTTTCCAGTGCTGCGCCTAATGGACCTTTTGTTTTGGTCTCATTGTTTGTTGGCTCTGATTTTGTTTTTTTAGAAACGATTTGTTTTTCTTTTTCTTTGTTATCTTTTTTGGTCTTGGATGATTTTGATGAGCCTTTGTTTTGTTGTTGGCTTTCTGGGTGGTTTTGGCCAACTTTGCTCATAAAATCATTATATTCCCCTTTGACCAATAGGGCGCTATAGCGAGAGATGGCGTCTATGACATCATCAAGCCAGGCTTGTTCGGACTTGGCAAAATCGCGCAATACATAATTGGCGACATCTGCTTTGTCTTGTGGTCGGCCAACTCCTAACCGCACTCTTGTATAGTCGTTGCCCATATGAGCGCTGATTGACTTTAGCCCGTTGTGTCCTGCATTACCGCCCCCGGTTTTGACTTTGATTTTTGCCGGTGCCAAATCGATTTCATCATGCAAGACGATGATATCTTCTAGGGGGATTTTATAAAATTGCGCGGCTTGCCTAACCGCTTCGCCAGATAAATTCATATAGGTTTCTGGTTTGAGCAATAAGCACTTTTGGTTCTCGATATTCCCTTGTGAAAACTGGCCTTTGAAACGAGCCTGCCAAGGCGTAAAATTATACGCCTTGGCAATGTCTTCAACAGCCATAAAACCGATGTTGTGGCGATTGCGAGCGTATTGTTTGCCCGGGTTGCCTAATCCTACAAGGAGCTTCATCTTAGTTCCTATCTCGGTTCCCATTTGGGGACTGTGATCAAAAGGTAAAGGATCCCTTTTGTGCTATTCGCTTTTTTCTTCGCCTTCGGCAGCTTCTGCTTCGGCAGCTTCAGCAGCTTCAGCTTCAGCGGCAGCTGCGGCTTCGTCTTCTTCTTGTTCTGTTGGTCCTGCACTAGCGATTGTGACAATGGTAAAGTCACGATCTGTAATAGTGGAGGTAACGCCTTCAGGCAATTCAATTGCTGAAATGTGAATAGAAGACCCGATTTCAGCTTCAGCCAAATCAATAACGATTGATTCAGGAATGGCATTTGGTGCGCAGGTTAGTTCTAATTCGTGACGAACGATGTTTAGAGCGCCGCCTTGTTTTAGACCTGGGCATTCTTCTTCATTAATGAAGTGAACAGGAATAGACACAGAAACTTTTGTTCCTTTGCCAATGCGCAAAAAATCTACGTGCAATGGTATGTCTTTGACAGGATCTAATTGGCAATCACGGGCCAAAACTTGCGTTTTTTTGCCATTGAGCTCAATCTCATAAACAGTTGAAAGAAACAGCCCAGTATTTAGCTGTTTAAAAACTTCATTGTAGCCAAGGGAAACAGGCTCTGGTGCTTTGTTATCGCCGTATATCACTGCAGGTACAAGACCCTCGCGACGTACAGCTCGAGCGGCCCCCTTGCCGACACGCTCACGCACCGATGCTTTAAGTTCAACAACGTCAGACATCAGTATTCTCCAAATTTAAGTAATTATTAAAAAAGACCATCCGCGCTTTTTAAAAATCAAAAAAGCGTAGAGCGGAATGATCCAGTTCATGCTTCCTCCAGGGGTGAACAGCATGGAAAGAGAGGCTTATAGCTGTAATGGACTCAAAGTGCAATGAAATTCGATGTTGAATGGTTATTGATGGTGTTTGAGCCTGAATATTTGGCCATTGAGTGGTTTTCCAATGGTCAAATATTCGTAGTAAGGCGTCGTTTTTGTGAATTTACGGCTTAATTGCCAATCCGTCCTGCGGCGTGCATTAGCAGAAGATAAACGCGGCCTGATTCAGAGGTTACATGCTTTGTTGTAAGATTTCCATGAGGATCCTTTTTTTCAACGTCAGTTAGTAGGCGCTCAAAATCAGTAATATAACGATCAACGTTTGAGCGGAATGTTATATCGGTTTTATAAAGAGTTGAGATTTTGCGGAAGGCGTCACCATTATCGTTATAAACCGTATCGCTTACATGGGTGCGCAGACCAGATCTGTAATTGCGCCATAGTTCAACAGCTGCTGTTTGATCAACCAATTGTGCAATGGCATTGATGTTGATAGGTGGTAGGCCTTGGTTTGCCCCCATCTGCTCTGGTTGCATTGTTGGGCTGGGCCTTACGTCATCTTCTGTCATTTGCGCGGTTGCGCTTTCATCTTCTGAGGCGCGGGCTAGTAAATCTCCCATGGACCAATGTGACGATCCCTGCTTGAGGGGGGTGCTGCCTGCTGGTAGTGCGCTCATTTCTGGGGTGTTTGCGCCTGTCATTTGTTCTGTGACTTGCTTGGCAAGTGTTTGTGTGATGGCTTCAATTTCTTTATCTCTATCAGAGCTAATGTTTGATGGAGATAGGTTTTGATTTAAGAAACCTGGGTTGTCTTGTCCCCTTGGGTTGTTTTGTCCCAGCAGTGATGTGCGGTGAGGGTCAGGCCTTGTTTGGGGTGTTTGGCTAAGATCATTTGTTACCGCGTTTTGGGGATATCCGCTTGGCGTGTTTGCGGGGGTGTGACTGTGATCAAAGCCTGATGTCGTTTTGGTATATGCATCATTTGATGAGACCATAGTTACTGGCGCTTGTGTCAGCCCTGGTGATGAAATGTCTGCATGTCCGGAGCTTGATAAAGACGACAATGATTCTAGTGCTTTTAATTGATCTTGTAAGGTTCGGCGCATTAAGGATGCGTTTTTCCGTGTCGTATCTGGAATGTGTTGTAGCTGTTGTTTTAAATTATTTTGAGTGTCACTTATTTCAGATGAAAGTGTGGTGATTTGGCTAGACATTTCATTTGATACGGAGGCAATGCGATCCTTCATGTCATGAATGGCGCGTTCTGTCTGATTTGTTGCCGCATCACGCAATTTTGTTAGCTCTGAGAGAGCTTCCATAGATTGAGAAGCTGAGCGTGTGTGTAGACTTTTTGTGATCTCTTGGGCTTTTACCTCTGCTTGTGACAGGGTGTTTTCCAATTGGTGAGAATAGGAGGCCATTACATGATCTAGATCTGAGGTGCGGGTTGAAATCGCTTCGACTAGGTTTTGTAGATTGACCTGACTATTGCCTAATTTTGAACCAATACGATCATGAGAGTTTTCTAATTGGGCCGCAGCTGTTAAGACCATTTGGCTTTGTTCACGTAAGCTATTGGTGATTTGGCTAACATGATTTTGCATGCCACCAGAGACTTCTTTTAAGACTTGTGCTTGTCCTGCCAGGCCATGGATGGTCGACATAACTTGTTTGCCAACGTCCTCTGTTGTTAGTTGCAATGTTTTGGCACCAGACATGAGAGCGTTATCAAGCTCTTTGGTTTTGGCTCCTATGGTTTGGACGATGTATTGACTGCGTGCATCCATAGAACGGCCTAGCTCTTCGGCGCGGTGGGCAAAAGCTTGGTCCAGTGTTTTTGAGCTTGTGTGTAGCGCGCTATCGAGGGCTTGTAATCGCTCTGTGAAGGCAGCATCAATTACTTTGGTGCGCTCGATAAGGGCTGAATCTAGTTCTGCCACGCGCGATGAAATTGCTAAATCTAGATATTGAGCTTTGTTTGAGAGGGTTGTGTCAATTTTTTGAGTGGTATTGCTTAGGGTGTCCTCAAAATCATCCATACGTTGCAATAGGGTGTTATCGAACGTTTGGATTTTATTGTTTAAAGAATTATCTAGAGTTTGGCTGCGTTCTTCCATGGTTACGCTCATGGTTTGAACGTGCTTGCGAAATACACCCTCGATCTGTTGGGTTCTATCAGTTAAAGCATTGTTTAAAGCACCGGCATGACGGCCAATAGACGTATCCAGGGCTGATAGGTTCGTGCTGGCATGTTCAATGACTTTGTTTAGTTTGGTTTGCTCTTTATCCATTCGCTCTAAGAGCACGGGCATCTCGCGCCCAACGCGATCGTTCATTGTTGTCATGCTGGAGACAACAGAGTTGCTCTGCTTTGACATTGATTGCGTTATTTTTTCAGAGCTTTCAATTAATTGAGATGCCACGGCGCCACTGGTTTTTTCTAATAGTTGTGTGGTTTTCGTGCCTTGTTGTTCAATTTGGTGGGTTAGCTGTTGCCCAACACCTGTAAGGGCTTTGCTTATGCGTTCACTATCATTGGTAAGGGCTGTGCGTTCATGAGCTAAATCCCCGATGAGGTTGCGAATGCGGTGCTCATTTTCACTGTAAGAGCGCTCAAGGGCTGCCACTTCATTATGGACCATGGCTTCCAATTCGCTGGCGCGGCCAAGTGCTCGTGAGATGGCGTCATTCATGGCTGTGACTTGTCGGCGAACAGACTGACCAAGAGAGGCCACGGATTGTTCTGCCGCTTTGTCTGGCTCAGCTAGGCGTACGGCCACTTCTGTCATGGCTGAGGACATTAAACGTAATTCATGGGCCCGCCAAATGAGCAGAGCTAAGAACCAGAAAAGTGCGATTGGTATCGTCACTGCAGCTAGCGTTGCTAGGGAGGCTGTAGATTGAAACACTTCAAGAGGTGAGGAGAGGCCTTCAAAAGCCGAGCGGAAAACTGACCAGACCATACCTGTTGAGAGAGCTAGCCATACTGCAGAAGCGATCCCAGCAATTACAAAGGGGCGATTTGAAGGTTTTTGCTGCAGGGCAAATATCAAACCACCAATTGATGGGACATCATCGTTGGCTGCAAAACGCCGCCGGGCTGGCGCTGCGCGCCGTCGGTCTTGATCATCATCTTCGTTGGTCGCATCTGGGCCGGTATAGGCGTTATTGCCTTCAACTCGTTGAGCGTTATATGAATTGTTTACAGGAGGCTTTTCGTCACTGTTTTTGAGCGCTGCTATAGGGCGCACATTTGGACCACCAGGTTGTCCTGACATTTTTGTGTCAGCTATTTTGCTTTCTGGTATCTTTAATTTTGGTGATTTTGCTTGCACCTTTGCGCCACCTGAATTGATAGGAGGTGTTGGTGGGCTGCCTTTTTTCTTGCCCCGTTCCCCATTTTGCGCCGCTTTTGCAAGGGGTGGACGTTGCTTTTCTTGTGCCATTTACTAATTCCAATACTTAAACCCGCGTTACTATTTCAATGCCCATATAAAACTGTGACGTAAAATTGTTACGTAAAATTGTTGTTTTATAATTGTTTTGTTATGCCCATCCACAAAGCCGCGGCTTATTTTAAAAGGCTCTAAGTTCAACAAAATATAATTACAACGCGATATCTTGGCCAATTAACCCGCTAACTAAAAACTGGCGTCAAAAATCTTTTATAGTGGCACTGCCAGAGCCCATATTTAAAAACATAAAAATGAACCTGAAACAGAGACGTCTTGATGCAGAATGATGCTATTTCACCTGCGATATTCAAAGATGCCCTCTTTGTTTTACTTAATTGTTTTCAGCTAACTCCTTTTTCCATGGTGTGGTCTTCATCTTTGTTGTGTTTTGGTTGTTCTTAAATTTATTATAACTGTTATTCACCAAAGTTTTTGCTGTCTTCTCATGTCAAATATAAGGCCAAATAAACTCTTGGTTTGATATTGTTAAATTTATTTTCAGATAACAGGGAAGAGAAAGCAAATAATTGATGGCTCAAACCCGAAATATGCTTAATTCAGTAAATGTTATTATCAAAATGGCGACTTGCTTCATTAAAATTTATGTACCGTTTTTGCGTGAAATTTTTACGCGTAGAAACAGAACTTTAAGTTTTAAAAAAGCTTATGAAATAAATATTTGTACAAGAATTTCCCACGACGATAATTAAGGTTCAACTAATTTTAATCTTCTTTGCGACGACTTATTTTGGCGACGGTCACTTAAGTTTGCCACAGTAGATAGACGGTATTTGTTGGCAAACGAAATTTGGGTCGTTTTGTAAAAGACGTTTTGTATAACAATTTAGCAAAGACGATTATGCTTTTGAAAGATCCCCACAAGGAACCTGAACATTGTAATTATAATATCACAAAATAAAAATCGAATCACCACTTGAATGACATGCAAGCAAAAAAAAATCATCGGCTTAAGGACGGTTTGCGAAATAAAAAGTCACAATGGTGAAAAAATTTCAATCTGTTTAATAACTTGAAAGTATTCATTGGTACCTTTTGTTAAATGGGTAAGAAATTATTTTTGTGGAATAACTATACTTCTTATCGTGATTTTTAGTTTTTAAGCCAGTGGGAACCGGCAAGAGGTGCTTTTTATGGGTAATGATGTGAATGAATTGGCAATAAGTTGTAATGACGAGTTGAATTCTCAAAGTAAAAAACCTGTTGATCTGGTGCATTTATCAAAACAAACTTTTGGTAGTAAAGATTTAGAGATCGAAGTTCTTGGGCTTTTTTTGTCTCATTCAGTGCAATGTTTGAACCGGCTTAAAGTGGCCGCAAATGATAAAGAATGGGCTGATGCAGCGCACTCTATCAAGGGGTCTGCGAATACTATTGGGGCTTGGATGATTGGCGAACTGGCAGAGACTTATGAGCGCAAAGCTTGTAAGGGAGAGTTGGCTGATAAAGTGAGTGCTTGCCAAGAAATTGAAACGCTGGTGAATGAGACAAATTGTTATATTTCAACATTCTTGATTGAAGCGGCTTAATTACACTTAAAACCAGATTGCCTCCCTCAGGCGGTGGTATGCGATGTTTTGTCACTAAATCTGGTAAATTAACCTTGAACTCTTCTAAATGATGGTGTTTTGCGCAATTGAGACTGGAATCTCGATGGTTTATGCATTATAGGAAGGCTCAAAAGGTCGTATGATGCATAGTATTTTGCGTAAGGCTTTTGTCGGGGCTTTAAAAGTGGCCTTGTAGAGCTTAGATCAAGATGAAGAGACTTTCACCTAAATCATGAGCCATGGTTCGACTGGATTGTTGGATGGTTGGTGCCAGGTTGTGGCTCACTAATCATATGGTTTGCTGAGGTGAAGGCATTTTTAAATTTTAGAGCACGGTGAGAAGGTTTATGCCAAAGATTACATTTATTGAACATAACGGGACAGCCCATGAGATTGAGGGTGAGGTTGGGATGACTGTTATGGAAGTTGCGCGCAAAGCAAACGTTCCTGGTATTGAGGCTGAGTGCGGGGGCGCTTGTAGTTGCGCTACGTGCCATGTCTATGTGGATGATGCCTGGGTTTCAAAGACAGGTTCTGCTGAAGAAATGGAAGAGGACATGCTTGATTTTGCTTTTGATGTGCGCGGCAATAGTCGTCTTAGTTGTCAGATTAAAGTGAGCGAAGAGCTTGATGGGCTTGTTGTTAAGACACCTGAAAAACAGTTTTAAACTTTGAAACTTACCCCTTTAAAAATACTTGCGCTGTTTTGTTCCCTTAAAACCTAAGCGTGTTAACAAGATTTAGATGAGAAAAAACTATGTCAAATTCACCAATTGAAACCGATGTTGTCATTATTGGCGCGGGGCCTTGTGGGCTCTTTACCGTCTTTGAGCTGGGCTTGCTTGATATACGGTGCCATCTCATTGATATTTTGGATCGCCCGGGCGGCCAGTGCGCCGAGCTTTATCCGGAAAAACCGATTTATGA
>JAJFHF010000223.1 GCA_021775775.1 Hyphomicrobiaceae bacterium | reverse complement strand
TTGAATAAACTTTGCCTGCGTTTTCACCATGAAGCGTTGTGCCCATTGTAACCACGCGCACTTCATCGCCATATTTTTCACCAAACAGTGCCATCGCGCCCGCCTCAATGGCATCGTCGACTGCCATTAGCCGGGTCTCGATGGGGGCGTTTTGTAAAATGATTTCATTGGCTAGGTCTTCTACGCGTTTGATCTCATCTGCGTCCATTGGTTTTGTATGAGAAAAATCAAAACGCAAGCGTCCATCATCCACTAGGGACCCTTTTTGAGCGACATGAGTGCCCAATGTTTCTCGTAACGCTTCATGCAAGAGGTGGGTGGCAGAGTGATTGGCGCGGATGGCTGTGCGGCGCTCACCATTTACGCTCAGAGCGACAGCTTGTCCAACTTCAACTTTGCCCTTTTTAACCACTCCTTGGTGGACAAAGATGTTGCCCAATTTTTTTTGTGTGTCAGTGACTTCAAAGATCATCTCTTTGCCAAGCGCGATTGTGCCCCTGTCACCAACTTGCCCACCAGATTCACCATAGAATGGGGTTTGATTTAGAATGATGGAGGCTTCATCACCGGTCTTCAAGCTTTTCACCTGTTTGCCAGCTTTTATCAGATTGAGGATCTCGCCCTCACCGTTTTCGTGAGCGTAGCCCAGAAAGTCGGTTGGGCCGTTGGCCTCCAATACTTCAAACCAGATGCTGTCATCAACTGTGTCACCAGAGCCTTTCCAATTTTTTCGGGCTTCGGCACGTTGGCGCTCCATGGCCTTGTTAAACTCAGTTTCATTCACGGTAATGCCGCGTGCCTTTAATGCATCTTGGGTTAGATCAAGCGGGAAGCCGTAGGTGTCATAGAGTTTGAAGGCAACATCGCCTTTAAACACATCGCCTTTTTTCAATTCATGGGATTCTTCATCCAACAATTTTAGCCCGCGCTCTAGTGTGTTGCGAAAGCGGGTCTCTTCTTGGAGTAGCGTTTCTTTGATGAGGCTTTCACCTCGTACAAGATCTGGATAGGCCTGGCCCATTTCGCGCACCAAAGCAGGCACGAGTTTGTGCATGAGCGGTTCTGTTGCCCCTAACAATTGAGCATGGCGCATGGCGCGGCGCATAATACGGCGCAAGACATAGCCGCGCCCTTCATTCGAGGGCAGCACACCATCTGTGATTAAAAAACTAGTGGAACGCAGATGGTCTGCAATGACACGGTGCGAGGCTTTGTGCTTCCCTTTTGCATCGACGCCTAATTCATCAACGGAAGCGGCGATCAAATGTTTAAAGAGGTCAATCTCATAATTATCATGGGTGCCTTGTAATACGGCGGCGATGCGCTCTAGGCCCATGCCCGTATCGATGGAGGGTTTGGGTAAGTTTTCGCGGCCCTCTTCTGTTTGCTCATATTGCATGAAGACTAAGTTCCATATTTCTATGAACCGATCGCCATCTTCATCTGGGCTGCCGGGGGGGCCACCTGGTATTTTATCGCCATGATCAAAAAAGATCTCTGAGCAGGGACCGCAGGGGCCAGTGTCGCCCATGGACCAAAAATTATCGCTGGTTGGGATTTTGATTATTTTATCGTCAGAGAGACCTGCCACTTTTTTCCAAATGGCTGGTGCTTCTTCATCTTCAGAATACACCGTGACCAACAGGCGCTTTGGGTCAATTGCCAGTTCTTTGGTGATTAAATTCCAGGCGAATTCAATGGCCTCGTCTTTGAAATAATCTCCAAATGAGAAATTACCAAGCATTTCAAAAAAGGTATGATGACGGGCGGTATAGCCAACATTATCAAGATCATTATGTTTACCGCCAGCACGCACGCATTTTTGGCTGGTGGTGGCGCGCACATAATCGCGCGGTTCAATACCTGTGAACACATTTTTAAAGGGAACCATTCCCGCATTGGTAAACATCAATGTCGGATCATTACTGGGCACCAAAGAGCTTGAGGGTACGATTTCATGGCCATTTTTGGCAAAATAATCTAAAAATGTTTGTCTTATTTCGTTCACACTGCTCATGTGGTTTCTCTTTAATTTTGGTTATAAAATGCGTTATATGGCCTTTTAACAGGGCTTTTCAGAGAACTCTATAAAAGATTTATCAATTTCAATAAATCTTAGATGCAAAACGCATATAATTAATGGGGCAGGCCCCTAAGGTTGAAGGCTTTCTTTGGGAAAAACAGCAAAGATATGAATAAAAGCCCAGCTGTTTCAAGCTGGGCTTTTTCTTAACGGCTCTATAGTTTGTTTTGTAAAGCAAAGGCTCTTATTCAAGCTCTTCAGGAGGGATATCCTCTTCCGGATCTTTTTTCACTGGGATGTTTTCAATGATTTGCTCAGCAATCAGCCCTGCATTGGTGCGAATGGCGGTTTCAATTCGCGCTGCGACCTCTGGGTTTTCAGATAAAAATCGTTTGGCATTCTCGCGGCCTTGGCCAATTTTTTCACCTTCATAGGCATACCATGCGCCCGATTTGTCAATGGTCTCGGCTTTCACGCCAAGATCAAGTAACTCGCCGGTTTTGGAGATCCCCTCACCATACATGATGTCAAATTCGACTTGGCGGAACGGAGGTGCGACTTTGTTTTTTACCACCTTGACGCGTGTTTGGTTGCCGACAACCTCATCACGGTCTTTAATTTGGCCAATGCGGCGAATATCAAGACGGACTGAGGAATAAAACTTCAAGGCGTTACCGCCGGTTGTCGTCTCTGGTGAGCCAAACATCACGCCAATTTTCATGCGGATTTGGTTAATGAAAATAACCATGGTGTTAGATTTGGAAATGGAGCCCGTTAGTTTGCGTAGGGCTTGGCTCATCAAACGAGCTTGTAGGCCTGGCAGACTATCGCCCATCTCGCCTTCTAGTTCAGCGCGCGGGGTTAGCGCGGCCACACTATCGACGACCAAAATATCAACGGCGCCAGAGCGCACCAAGGTGTCACAAATTTCTAAGGCTTGCTCGCCGGTATCTGGTTGAGAGATCAAAAGGTCATCAATATTGACGCCTAGCTTACGGGCGTAAGCGGGGTCGACGGCATGCTCTGCATCAATAAAGGCGCATATGCCGCCCTTCTTTTGGGCTTCAGCAACCGTGTGCAATGCTAGAGTGGTTTTACCGGAGCTTTCAGGGCCATAAATTTCAACAACGCGCCCGCGCGGTAAGCCACCTATGCCCAGCGCAATATCAAGGCCGATTGAACCGGTGGAGATGGCATCAACATCGACCTGGAACCCTTCGGTTCCTAGCTTCATGATGGAGCCCTTGCCAAAGTTCTTTTCTATCTGTGATAGCGCTGATTGTAGCGCCTTATCCTTATCCATTAATTTTCCCTCAATCACCTGTAAATTTGCCGTGGCCATATCAATCACCTCTTATTTCATGCCTTTATAGAAACATCAATTGCCAATAAATGTACCA
>JAJFHF010000222.1 GCA_021775775.1 Hyphomicrobiaceae bacterium | reverse complement strand
AAGAACTCTTGTCACTTGAATCAGACGTCTTCGTCGCGCATGCGTATCTTGCGATTCTTCTTTCAGGCAAGGAACCGCAAGTCGCCTATCGCCATGCGTCTAGAGCAGTTGAACTTGCCCCGGAGGTAGGCCTCGCCGTTTATTCTTTGGCCTATGTACTCCATGGTAATCGAGATTTTGAGAAGGCGCGTAACCTCTACTTGCGCGCTCGCGAACTGGGTCAAATCGATGTTGCCTCAGACCTGGCTCGAATTCGGTTCGACGAGGGTAGCTTTGAAGCCGCACTTGCCGAGTATCGGAGCCTAGGTGGCACACCGGGCACAGGCGCTTTGATTGGTATCGCCGACAGCTTGCACTACCTTGGCCGTTACGAAGAAGCGCTTGTAGCGTTGGACTATCTAGATCATGCACTGGCGGTTGAACACTCAGGGTCGTTTTACCGGCGAGCCAGTGCGCTGGCGCACCTAGATCAAATTGAAAAAGCCCGGAATGTTTTCCGAGGAGCGATGCGGCCTGGTTCTGAATGGCGTCGCACTTATGGTGTTCTTCCTGAATTCATGAAGCCTGGCTTACTCGCCCAGATGGAATTGCGTCAAGATGCACGAGCCATTTTGTCGGATATGGAAGAAACCTTTGAGTCCGGTAGCGGAATTAGAGCGTTCGAGGGGTTTGTCGCAGGCTTCTTCCTGGGCGATCTCGATTTGGCCTTTAGATGGCTCGATCGATCGCTGCGTGCGGGGGTGATGGAGGCGCGGTTGTATAGTGAAGAGTTTGCTGTTCTACATTCGGATCCACGATACGTGGAAGCCGTCAGGCGAATGCGGGCCTACCGGGTGAGTGAAGGACTGTCCTATGAGCGTTGACTAACGCTTGAGTTAACATGATATTGTCAGAGCGGGCGCATTACCCAGAGGAAGGATGTGATGGCGGAAGGGAACGGTTACCAGTGAAGGTATTTATTCTTTTGTTGGCGTTATCATTTTCTTGTGCCCCGCACGGCTTTGCCGAGGAAGGGTATCTCGAAGAGGTGATCGTCACCGGGTCTTTCATCAAAGGCACACCTGAGGACACGGCTCTCCCCGTCGATGTGTTAACGCGAGCGGATCTTGAAGACCAAGGCAATCCGACGATGGTAGAGATGGCTCGGAATCTTTCTTATGCCAGTGGGAATTCCGGTGAGGCAGGCTTTGAAGGTTCGAATCAACAACTCGCGACGTTGAACCTGCGCGGTTTGGGTTTTGCTCGTACCAGAGTTTTGTTGAATGGCAAGCGAATAAACCTTGATCTGAACTCGATCCCCAGGATCGCAATCGGCAGAATAGAGGTACTCAAAGACGGTGCTGCAGTCCTTTACGGATCTGATGCGATGGCAGGCGTGGTCAATTTTATCACTCGAGACAGATATGAGGGGTTCGAGCTGCAGGGCTCCTATCAAGACATCGATGGGTCAGATGGTGATTCGAACATAGCGGCGATCTTTGGTCATGAGAGTGGTCCCGTGCACTGGTCTGTCGCACTGGAGTGGGATCAAAGGACGGAGTTGCCAATTCGCGAACGGGGCTGGGCATTGCGCCCTTTTGCTGAGAACCCTGAGGGAGGCTGGTCCTTTATTAGTAATCCGGGTAGCTATCTACCAGCGATTGCGCCGACCCCGACTACAATTGTTGGCGGTGTCAGGGCAGATCCCCAATGTGATCTGTTAGGGGGGACGGCAACCGGATCTGTCTGCCAGTTTCAGTACACCGAATTTTTTGACCTGGTCCAGGATATGGACACTTATAAGATATTCGGCGAGATGGAAGTTGACCTCTCAGACACCGCAACTTTTTATGCGGAAGCGTTGGTATCTCGGTTGGAAACTGTTCAAGCTGTAAGCCCTTCTTTCCCACCGACCCTACGCGTCACGCCAGATCGATATGTGGCGCCATCCCATCCAGGCTTGATTGACCTAAAGGTTCAAAACCCAGGGCTATTTCAAGATGTTGGTCCCTTTCCGGTCTCTGCCCAAGGCGTGTTTCCATTGACGCGTAACGCAGGTGTAGCTGGCTATTTGGGCAAACCAATATTTAACGATCTCAGCACCGATGCTTATCACTTTGTAGTCGGAGTGAACGGTACGATGTTTGAACATCGCGTCGACTTCGATGTGTCGCTGCTGGCAAACCGTAATCGTTATTTTTCTGAAGCTACAGACGAAGAAGTGGAGCGCATGGCATTTGCGATCGACGGCTTGGGGGGGCCGGATTGTGTTCCGTCGCAAGGCACGCCAGGCGTTGGACCATGTATGTACTTCAATCCATTTTCCAACGCCATTGAACGATCTGTCGTCAACGGCGCCATCAATCCCCAGTACAACTCGGCGGTGGCGAATTCGCCAGATTTAGTGCGTTGGTTGTCTACCCGCAATGAGAATAATTCGGTCTTTCAAGGCTGGCAGGTCGATGCAAGTTTCAGCGGAGACTCTCGATGGGTATTAACTGCAGGTCCGGTCGCTTGGGCTGCTGGGATGCAAATTCGTAGATTTCAAATAGAGGAAGAGATTTCCAGAACGAACGATGTGAATATCAACCCTTGTCCTTTCCGCGACCCTTTCTCGGTAACGCTGGGCAACACCAGTAGCTTGGACTGTGGTGATTTTCAAACGGGTTTGTATGCATTTCTCGCACCAGGGCGTGACCAAAGCTCGCAACAGGATGTTTGGGCGGTCTTTGCCGAACTAAATCTGCCCTTGAGTGATCGGCTTGAAATCCAAGCTGCGCTGCGCTACGAGGAATATGATGGTGCCAATGGTTCTACTTTGGATCCTAAAATTGCCTTTGGTTGGCGAACTACGGATTGGCTGACGTTCAGAGGTTCGGCGTCCACAACGTTTCGTGCGCCTCAACCCAGGGCTTTGGTTGGTCGTAACACGAGTCTGCAATTTATTGACGTGGCCGATGGCCGACCACCGCTGGTCGTTGCTGTCGATGCGCTAGGAAACCCCGACCTGAAGCCAGAAAGTGCCTTGGCGACAAACTTTGGCTTTATCGTCCAGGTAGGAGGGTTTACCGGGTCATTCGATTGGTGGCGATTGGATGTCGATGATCCCTTTTACATCGCCAGCGGCGGGCAGATCATGTCCGCCTACCGGCGCAATGATTGTGCCGATGGCGGGGCCGGAGTGGGTACTCGGGCATGTGATATTCTGCGATCACATATACTTCCCCTCGGTACAGCACCCGCTGGTGT
>JAJFHF010000221.1 GCA_021775775.1 Hyphomicrobiaceae bacterium | reverse complement strand
AATGCAAATGGGCGGCGTTACGGCTGCACTTGAAGCTTACCGTGAGGGGCTTACGCCAAACCTTATTATTTTAGAAAGCAATGCGCAACGTAATGAATTGCTATCACAACTTGATCAATTGGCTGAGGTTTGTGATTCTGGAACAAAGGTTATTATTGTTGGGCATGTGAATGATGTTCTGTTGTATCGCGCGTTGGTCGAGCGCGGGGTTAGTGAATATCTTGTTTGGCCTGTTGACCCATTGCAAATTATTGCCTCTATTTCCAATCTTTATTCTGATCCAGAAGCCGAGCCTTTGGGGCAAGTGATTTCTTTTGTAGGTTCTAAAGGGGGCGTTGGCTCCAGTGTTTTAAGTCATAATATTGCGTGGACCATATCAGAAGTTACTAAAACAGATGTGGTTATTTCTGATTTTGATTTGCCGTTTGGAACTGCGGGTTTGGATTTTAATCAAGACCCAAGTCAAGGGATTGCGGAAGCTCTTTTTCAATCTGACAGACTAGATGATGTTATGTTGGATCGTTTGCTTTCTAAATGCTCGGAGCGGCTAAGTTTGTTTGCTTCAGCTTGTAGTCTCGAACAAGAATATGATGTTGAGCAAGAACCGTGTGATTTGATTTTGGATGTTTTGAGAAAAAACATTCCTTTTTCGGTGCTTGATTTACCTCACGCTTGGACCTCATGGGCAAAATATGTGCTGATGCAATCGGATGAGATCGTTATTACTGCAGCTCCGGATTTAGCAAATTTGAGAAATACGAAAAACATTCTCGATTTTTTAAAGACGAATAGAAAAAGTGATGTCCCGCCACGCCTGATTTTGAATATGGTTGGGATGCCCAAAAAACCAGAAATTTCAGTGGCTGATTTTTCCCAAATTGTTGAGCTTAAGCCAACGGTTGTGATTGATTATGAAGCTGAACTATTTGGAACGGCGGCTAATAATGGACAGATGATTGGTGAGGTTTCTGAAAAATCAAAAGTATCTCAGCAGATGTCTGAGTTAGCCTGTTTGATAGCAGGCATTAAACCACCAAAAGATGAAGAAAGCTCATTGCTTGGGCCTTTATTCTCACGGTTCCGGGGTAAGAAGGACGTTTAAATGTTTGGAAAACGTGGTGCAGCTCAAGGTGGAGGATTTGGCAAAGCGCAAGAGAAAAGCTCTCAAGCTGCTGTTGCGATCCCTAAGCCCCAACCAGCGACAGTTCAAAAAAAACCGATAGAAGACAAGGTTCCTTTAGAGGCCAGCGTTGCGGAGAAAGCCCCTGCGCCTGCTGCTCAACCGGTTGAAAAAAAAGATGTTGAGAAGCGCCGTTCTGAAAATTATTATGATGTAAAGACAACGGTTTTCAATGCGCTTATTGATACCATTGATCTCACTCAGTTGGCCAATCTTAATATTGAGGCGGCCAGAGAGGAAATCCGCGATATTGTGGGTGAGATTTTGGCGATCCAAAATGTGGTCATGCCAATTTCTGAACAAGAAGATCTCATTGAAGATATTTGTAATGATGTGCTTGGATATGGCCCCTTAGAGCCGTTGCTTGCGCGTGATGATATTGCGGATATTATGATTAATGGCGCGCAGGATTGTTTTATTGAGGTGGATGGTAAAGTTTTGGAAACTCCCATTCGCTTTACAGACAATATGCAGCTGTTGAATATTTGTCAGCGAATTGTGAGCCAAGTGGGCCGGCGTGTTGATGAATCTAGTCCTATATGTGATGCGCGCTTGCCTGATGGGTCTCGTGTGAATGTCATTGTGCCGCCTCTTGCTCTTGAAGGGCCGACCATGACGATCCGGAAATTTAAAAAGGATCGGTTGACTTTGACCCAGTTGGTTGGCTTTGGGGCAATCACGCCTGAGGGGCAAGAAATTTTAGAAATTATTGGCAAGTGTCGCTGTAATATTGTGATTTCTGGTGGTACCGGTTCTGGTAAAACGACTTTGTTGAATTGTTTGACAGCTTATGCTGATCAAGATGAGCGGGTGATCACTTGTGAAGATAGTGCTGAACTACAATTGCAACAACCTCATGTGGTCCGTTTAGAGACACGCCCCGCTAACCTTGAGGGTGAGGGTGAGATTACTATGCGTGATTTGGTCAAGAACTGTCTGCGGATGCGTCCTGACCGGATTATTGTTGGTGAGGTGCGTGGACCTGAAGCATTTGATTTGTTGCAAGCTATGAATACAGGCCATGATGGGTCTATGGGAACCCTTCACTCCAATAGCCCGCGTGAGGCGATTAGTCGTTTGGAGAGTATGATTTTAATGGGTGGCTTTGCACTGCCTGCCCGCACCATTCGTGAGATGATTGTTGGGTCTGTTGATGTGATCGTACAGGCGTCGCGCTTGCGTGATGGGTCTCGGAAAATTACCAAAATCAGCGAAGTCGTTGGCATGGAGGGGGATGTTCCCACATTACAAGATATCTTTGTTCATGAGATTGTTGGTGAAGATGAGAACGGTAAACTTCTTGGGCGGCATCGCTCAACTGGGATTACTCGGCCTAAATTTTATGAGCGCGCCCAATATT
>JAJFHF010000023.1 GCA_021775775.1 Hyphomicrobiaceae bacterium | reverse complement strand
GTCGGTCCAGCGTTTAAAGGGGCCGTAACCCATCCAGGAGGCGATAAAGAAGTTGTTTGTTACGCGGACATATAAAGCGCAAACGCAAAGTAAAATGCGCGAGCTTAGAAGATCAACTTTTAAGGGTTTAGACCTTAAGAGCGCTTTTATGCTCGCGCTTACTTTGATCCTTTCTGGATCACTCATTGGTGCTTTTGATCCCTCTTTAGGTCGCGCTGAGGAGAATAATGATATTATTACAAAAGCACCAGATGCGCACAAACAAGATGAACTTCAAAGATCTACATTACCTGAATTATCCCATGTGCCAGCTGGCGCTTTATCCAATGATGAAAGTGAGATAGCCAAAAAAACGTTAGATGAGACGACGCGAATAACTCCAAAACAACCCCCTCGAGAAAAAACACTAAGCCCTTTAAATGCGGCTCTAAAAGCCTACCGCGAAAAACGTGTAAGCGAGGCCATCATTGGTTTGGAACAAGCAGCACAAGAAAAATCCTTCATCGCCCGTTTTTTGCTCGCTCATATCTATCGCACAGGTAAGGGCGGTGTGGTCAATCATCGCCGGGCCTATGATTATTATCGCCAAATTGCAGCTGAATTCGCTGATGCAGACATTCAATATTCTCGTCAAGCCCCTTATGTAGCGCATGCATTTGTGCAGTTAGCTCGCTATACAGAAGCTGGCGTTGCTGAGCTTGAGATCAAAGCTGACCCTCTGTTGGCGCGCATTTTATTTGAAAAAGCAGCTCATTTTGGTGACGTTGAAGGCCAATATCAACTCGGTCGTTTTTTGATCGAAACCGGAAAAGGGCGCAATGTAAAATTAGGTCAGCGCTGGTTGACAAGAGCTGCCAAAAAGAACAACGCCAAAGCGCAAGCTTATTTAGGGGCTCTTTATTGGCAAGGTGATGTGGTGGCGCGCAAACAAGGCCTCGCATTAGCGTGGATTGAATTTGCACGGCGCAACGCCACGGGGCCTGTCAAACAGCAAGTTGAGCGGCTTTTTCAGGCTGTTCGTTATGACATGACGCTGCGTCAACGTTCTCAAGCCAAACGCTACATCACTCAATTGCGCACCAAATATCGCGTTTTATGGCGCGACCACCCCGTTCGCCCAGAAGAAAAAGATCGTGAATTGCTAGATGGTATTATTTTGGCAGAGCCGCCTCAAGGTTTGGAGCAAGAAGGATTAAATCAAGAACAGCATGAGGCCAATAATCAGTTGGAAGCGCCAGGATCAAGCAAGCAATATTCAGAGCGCAATGCCTCTCCTGATTATAATGTCGTGCCTGAAGGGCGTGATCATGGCAGCGTTAACGAAGCCCCATCAGGGTTTGGTTTCCAAATGTTCAATTATGGGGCTGCAGGTGGGCAGTAAAAACAAGCGGGCAATCCAATCCCCTCTTAACCCTACACATCTAACTCGATAGTCACTGGAACATGATCGGAAGGTTTTTCCCATCCTCTGGTTGGTCGATCTATTGAGCAAGAGATCAGCCGATCCGTTGCTTGAGGTGATAACAGCAAATGATCAATGCGAATGCCATGATCTTTTTGCCAAGATCCACGTTGATAATCCCAAAACGTATAGCTGTGCGGTTGATTATGACAAGCCTCAAAAGCACTGGTCAATCCAAGATTAAGGATCTCATGGTAAGCGGCGCGTGATTGGGGCAAGAACAAAGCGTCCTCCACCCATTTAGACGCGTCATACACATCAAGGTCAGTTGGGATGATGTTATAATCACCCGCCAACACCAAAGGTTCCTCATAAGCCAAAAGTGTTTCAGCGTGCGCTTTTAAGCGGGCCATCCAGTCTAATTTATAAGGATATTTAGGGCTATCAACTGGATTGCCGTTGGGTAAATAAATGGAAGCGACCCGTAGGGCACCGTTATCAGTTGAAATAACAGCCTCTAAATAGCGCGCTTGATCATCCTCTTCGTCGCCAGGCAACCCTTTTATGACTTCATCCAATGGCTTTTTAGAAAGGATGGCGACCCCATTGAAACTTTTTTGCCCATGAACCGCAACATTATACCCCATCTCTTCAAACAGCTCTGATGGGAAGTTTTCATCAACAGATTTAATCTCTTGCAAACAAGCAATGTCCGGGCTGGCCTCGATGAGCCATCGCTCTAAATTGGGCAATCGGGCTTTAATGCCATTAATATTCCAAGTTGCAATTTTCATCACACAAAGACCTTCCAATAACTATCTATTAGCGCATGTTTCATTTTATTGAATTCATATAACATATTCAAAAAAGTTCCCTGCATGAAGAAGGGAGCGAGTTTAGCGAGCGGACATGGCATCCTGCAAAGGAGGCCCGGCGTACAAGATCAGTCCGAGCGGAGCTTTGCGAGCACGGATAAACTGATCGTAAAGAAAGCGCCGCGCCTCGCTAAGCTCAAGCGCTTTTTCGCGCTTGAAATAGCCGTGAGAGAAAACAAAGCATGACTTTGAATTCAATAAAAAATGTCATGCATAGAGGGAATAGAGACAAGCAGCAAGGCTGTCAATATAAGCAAACCAAGAGGTCAATGAAAGTGGGAGTAAATTAAATCGAAAAACTGGTGCCACATCCACAGCTAGCTGTGGCATTGGGGTTATTAATTTGAAAAGAAGCCCCGATTAACGCATCAACAAAATCAATTTCAGAGCCATCTAAGAAGGAAAGAGATAGCTCATCAATCAGCACGATGGCCCCTTGATTTTCTAAGATAAAGTCATCGTCTTTTTTCTCTTGCACCAAATCATATTTATAAGAAAACCCAGAGCACCCGCCGCCCTCAACACTGACACGCAACATGGAGCCGCTCGGTTCATCTTTCATGATCTCATTAATACGCACAGCGGCGCGATCTGTTAATGAAACGGGGGAAAGGGTGGTGGTGATTGGCGAATCAGTCATGAAATCATTAAATCCATATTTAAAAGAGCAGAGGCTAAATTTGACTATAATCAAAGTCTACAAGCTATCTGTAAAAAATAAGGTCATGATCAAGATTGTCAAGTGATGGATGTTGTTTTGTGAGTGTTAAGGTGAACATGAATAATGAAATGGTAGGTCGCCAAACTAAATTTGTGTCTTATGCGGCAAGTGCAGCCCCAAGCCGCGGGCGGCTTTTTGCCGAACCAGGTTGCTCTATGCGCTCGCCCTTTCAACGCGATAGAGACAGAATAATCCATTCAACCGCGTTTCGCCGCCTCACGCATAAAACCCAAGTGTTTATCTATCATGAGGGCGATCATTACCGCACCAGATTAACCCATACCCTAGAGGTCGCTCAAATCGCGCGTTCAATCGCTAGGATGTTACACCTTGATGAGGATTTAACTGAAGCAGTGGCGCTTGCCCACGATCTTGGACATTCCCCTTTCGGTCATGCAGGCGAGCGAGCGCTAAACAATATGATGGCGGACTTTGGCGGTTTTGATCATAACGCCCAAAGTTTAAAGCATGTCACAGTCCTAGAGCAAAAATACCCTCTATTTGATGGCTTAAACCTCAGCTTTGAATGTTTAGAAGGCATCGTAAAACACAATGGACCTGTAGAAGAGGACAAATGCCCCCCCTTTATCAAGGCTTATAATGAAACCTGTGATCTACAACTGGGTGAATTTGCTTTGCTTGAAGCACAAGTTGCCGCCATCGCAGATGACATTGCCTATTGCAACCATGACATTGATGATGGCTTAAGGGCCGGTCTCCTCAAAATGAGCGATCTTGAATCCATTGAACTCACAAAAAACATTTTAGCAGACATTCAAACCAGCTATGGCAGTCTACCTCAAGGCCGCTTGATATATGAGCTCAACCGGCGCTTGATAACGCTAATGGTCGCTGATGTGGTCCAAGAAACACAACATTTAATAGCTGATGCCAACATCAAAACCCAGGCAGATATAAAAAGGGCAAACCAAACTCTTGTGCAATTCTCCGCGCCGCTCTTTCAAGAGCTAAAAGAATTACGTACGTTTCTATTCGCGAGTGTCTATCGCGATAAATGGGTCATGAAAGTCATGACCAATGCCCAAGACATTGTGGTTGATTTATTTCAAGTCTATCAAAAATCAAATAAGTTAATGCCAAAACCATGGCAAGCGCTGTTGGCTGAGTGTGATGATAAACAAAAAGCCATTCATATTTGTGACTTTGTCTCAGGAATGACAGATCGTTATGCTGTGCAAGAACATCGCCGCTTGTTTGACGTAACCCCAGAATTGCGATAGGCAGCATTATGAATCGACGTAAAGCTGTTTTTTAAGATAAAATGAGTTATCGAGTGCCTCAGGAGGGGTTATGGATCTTTTTGTTACGTTTCAAGATCATGTGTCAAAAATCATAGATGATTTGGTTGCAACCGGCGTGGTGCCTAAAGATGCGGCCCGCAAAGGCGTCATTGTTGAGCCCCCGCGTGACGCAGCCCACGGTGATTTGTCGACAAATGCTGCGATGGTATTGTCCAAACCGGCACAAAAAAAACCACGTGACCTAGCTGATTTGATCGTTGCCAAACTAGAAGACATCGATATTGTCCATTCCGCCCAAGTGGCAGGGCCAGGTTTTATCAATATACATCTAGAACAATCCTTTTGGCCCAGCATCATTCACTCTGTCTTAGATGACCCAGAAAACTTTGGCCGTGCAAATATAGGGAACGGCGAAAAGCTCAATATTGAATATGTCTCAGCCAACCCAACCGGGCCTATGCATGTTGGTCATTGCCGCGGCGCGGTATTTGGTGATGCCCTGGCCCGCTTGCTTGAATTTGCAGGCTTTGATGTAACAAGAGAATATTATATCAATGATGCAGGCGCTCAAGTTGATGTCCTCGCAAAATCTGCTTTCCTGCGCTACCAAGAAGCGCTGGGCAAAGACATTGGTGACATCCCAGAAGGGTATTATCCTGGTGAATATCTCATCCCCCTAGGGGCGCAATTGCAAGAAAAATACGGGCAAGATTTGCTAACTATGGAGGAAGCTGAATGGCTGCCGCTCGTCAAAAAAGAGTCTATTGAGGCCATGATGGCTTTGATAAGGAATGATTTGGCGGCCTTGAACATTCAACACGAGGTGTTCTTTTCAGAAAAATCATTGCATAACAATGACGGAGCCATGATCGCCAGTGCGATCGAAAGTCTAGAAAGCGGAGGCCATATTTACCAAGGGCGGCTCGATCCCCCCAAAGGCAAATTACCTGCTGATTGGGAAGATCGGGAGCAAACACTCTTTCGCGCTACGGATTTTGGGGATGACGTTGATAGAGCCCTCAAAAAGTCAAATGGTAGCTTTACTTATTTTGCCGCTGACATTGCTTATCATAAAGACAAATATGATCGCGGCTTCACTCATCAGATTGATGTGCTCGGCGCTGATCATGGGGGCTACATCAAACGATTAAAGGCCGCCCTTAAAGCCATTTCAGATGGAAAAGCTGATTTGGACGTAAAAATTGTTCAATTGGTTAAGCTCCTGCGTGATGGCAAGGAAGTCAAAATGTCAAAACGGGCGGGGACATTTGTTACATTACGTGACGTTGTGGATGAAGTTGGTGTTGATCCCGTGCGATTTATGATGCTAATGCGCAAAAATGATGCGCCATTAGACTTTGATTTTGCCAAAGTCACAGATCAAAGCAAAGATAATCCGGTATTTTATGTGCAATACGCCCATGCACGGACACATTCTTTGTTGCGCCAGGTTCAAAACGTGCTACCTGGCATAAATTCTGCTATACTGTTTAGCGATGAGAGGGTTAAGTCCGCTTCATTACAACGGCTTGTTGATGAAGGAGAAATAACGATAATGCGAAAATTGGCGCAATATCCACGCATAGTTAATAGCGCGGCTGCCAGCCATGAACCACATCGCATTGCGTTTTATCTTTATGAACTGGCCAATGAATTTCATTCTCATTGGGCGCGAGGCAAAGTTGCGCCACAATTAAGGGTTATTCAAGAAGATGACAGGGAACTTACCACAGATAGGATTGCGCTTGTTGCAGCAATTAGTGCCACATTAAAATCTGGACTAATGATTCTAGGCGTTTCGGCACCGCTTGAGATGAGGTAAACTAGATGTACGTTGTGATTCGGGATTTAATTAATTACGTAGCGGGTTGAGGATAAAGAAAACATGTCGGATAAGCAGACCGCATATAGAGGTGAAACATTTCAAGGCCAAAATAATGAGGAGCCTTACGCCACACCTGCAATAGATCCCGCGACCGGTTTACCGGTGCAACAAGGACAGCAGTGGCAACAAACCCCACCAAGCTATGCACCACAAGAAGGCCATCCCCAACAAGGTCACTCAGCTGACTATAGTCAGATCGCACAAGGGGATCAGAACGGAACTGCCTACCAAGCTCAAACACAAAATTATGGGTATGGCGATCAAGCCGCTGAAACCCCGGCTTATCAAGAACAACAAGTTTACCAAGAACCAACCCAACAGCTTGATTATTCTGCTCAACAACAAAATAATTATGGCCAGTATAATGATCAACAAGCTACCAGCTATGATTATGCTCAAGGTCAACAATATCAAGGTCAACAATATCAGGGTCAACAAGGTTATACGCAACAAGATGCTAACGCTCACGCCGCACATGAGCAGGGCGCTTATGTTGATCCAAATGCTGCCTATGCCCAACCAGGTCAAGAAGCCTATCAACAAGAGGCTTATCAAGCAGGCTATGGCGAAGAGGTTAATCCATATTTAGCGGCCCATCAAAACGCGACACTCCCGTTTGAAGCATCTCAGCACGGGCAAGGCGGCCAACCAGAGCAAGCTTATGGTCAAACCTATGAGCAACAACAATATTATCAAAATCAAGCCCAGGTAGATACTGGGCAAGCGCCTGCAGTTTATAATGGCACCCATGATGCCCTTGGACAACCAATTACCGGTCAACCAATCGCAGGCCAACAAGGCTACACCACAACACCAGAAGGTTATGCACCAGGTGAATATCAAGGCTATGAACAACAAGCCTATGATCAAGGGGCAGCTGTTGATTATAACAATCCAGCTTATGCAGGCTTCGGCACGGCGCAACAACAACAACTACCACAGGGCATGGCTCAAATTAATGATCCCTTCGCCCCCGCTCCCTTGCAACAAGCCCATAATGAAGAGTTTGCCTCTTCAGGACGCAAGTCATTCCTCGTAGGGGCGATGATTTTAGGGTCTGTTATTATTGGCGGCGGCGTGGCTTTTGCCTATAAATATTCTGGCGAAAGTGAAACAGGAGATCGCGCACCAGTTATTCTTTCTGATGGTGGAGATGCCAAGGTTGCCCCTGAAAACCCAGGGGGCAAAGAATTTGAAAATAAGAATAAAAAGATTTTTGATCGCTTAGGAGATCCAGGTGTTGTCGCAAAAGCTGGGATCACAGCAAAAGGTGAACCTGAGGGAGTTGAGAGCCTACGCGGAGAAATTAGTGAAAGGGCCGGCGAGCAGGGCACTGTAAAACAAGAAGATAGTGCTGGTGGTCCTCGTTTGGTAAGGACCTATAAAATCAATCGCAACGGCGAGCGCATTGTTGACGATAGCGGAATTCAAGCCAAAATAAATGATGTTAAAGACATCACCGGAGTGGCTGTTGATACAGGCAAACCCTCCAGGGCTGTTAAAACTGTGAGAGCGGGGGCGGCTGTAAAAGAGCAAGCCGTTGTTGAACAAAAAGTTGCAGCGATTGAGAAAGCCCGCCAGACAGTTAGCCGTGATGGTGATTTCGTTGTTCAAATTTCTGCCCGGCGCACAGAGCAAGACGCGTTAGCAGCATTCTCTGGACTGCAAGCCAAA
The DNA here is from genome assembly GCA_021775775.1 of Hyphomicrobiaceae bacterium. Classification (GTDB taxonomy): domain Bacteria; phylum Pseudomonadota; class Alphaproteobacteria; order Rhizobiales; family HXMU1428-3; genus HXMU1428-3. Next base: position 6,714 of record JAJFHF010000023.1, on the reverse strand, counting down.
TATGGCGGCGTCCTAGCAGGCTATAGACCACTTATTCAACGAGCGGACCTTGGGAACAAAGGCATATTCTACCGTCTACGTGTCGGACCAATGAAATCAAAAGATGGGGCTGTATCTGTTTGCTCTCAATTGAAATCAAAAGGTTTGCCCAGTTGTTTCGTAACAGATCGGTAAAATTATAAACCATCGTCTGTTGTTCAAACTTTGGTTGCATCATTTAAAAAGGCCCCCTTTCGATATGGGGCTTTTTTCTTGTCTTTTGCTAGGGTCAGGACCCATCTGTTGACAAACAATGCTCAAAAAGGCAAGAAAGCCTGATCTTGCGCTTGTTTTTCCGCATCTGGGTCCAGCATCTGCAACAGAACATGCATACTGAATGGGGCCTGACCCCAGTCTCCTATGATTACTTATAAAGAAGTGAGTTGTTATTATTTGCGGAGCTTCAGATCGAAGTTATATTTATCAAAAAGGGATATCCATGGGTCGATTGGCGTTTATTTCAGGTGTTGAAGGGCAAGAGCTTTCAGATGCAGAGCGTGATTATTTTAAGCAAGCGCAACCTCTAGGTCTGATCTTATTTGCTCGCAACTTAGACAATGCAGATCAGATCAAGCGTTTGATTGCAGATGTCCGTGAGTGCGTTGGCCAAGAGCAATTTTGGGTTTTAATCGATCAAGAAGGCGGGCGTGTGCAGCGTCTGCTGCCGCCTTTGTTTCCCCGTCTACCAGCCGCGCGCCGTTATGCCCAGCTATATCAAGACAATCCATCAAAGGCGCTCCATGCCGCGCAAATCATCGGCCAACTAATGGGAAAACGGCTGCTAGAATTGGGCATCAACGTCAATTGCACCCCCGTATTAGATGCCGCTCAACCAGATGCTCACGAAATAATTTCAGATCGTTCTTTTGGCACTGACATAGAACAAATCGTAAGCCTAGGCAGACGCCATGCACAAGGGCATATGCAATCGGGTGTGCTCCCGGTGATAAAACACATTCCCGGCCATGGCCGCGCCAAGGCTGATAGCCATGTGAAATTGCCCATCATTGATACACCATTAGCAGAACTGAAAAATACAGATTTCGAACCTTTCCGTCGCTTAAATGAGATGCCATTGGCCATGACAGCCCATGTTATTTACAAGGATTTTGATCCCACCCAGCCGGTGAGCACATCTTCAAAAGCCATAACGCAACTGATCCGAGAGCATATCGGCTTTGATGGCTTCTTGATGTGTGATGATGTCTCTATGCAGGCGTTGGAGGGCACAATAGGCCAGCGAACACACGCTGTAATGAGAGCCGGGTGTGATGGTGCTCTGCATTGTAATGGGGTTATGGAAGAGATGGAGCAAGTGGCAAACGCTTCCCCCACTCTAGAGGGACAAGCCCTGTCGCGCTTTGAGACTTCATTTGAAATGATTGCCAAGCAGGTGACCATGGATGAGACACAAGCTCTTGATTACTTAGATGAAAATTGGTGTCGATCAAACTAGTTATTTATACGACCTAGTTAGTGGTTATAAAGAGGAATGATGAGCCAAAAGAAACGCCATGAGCAACATGAAGACTGGGAAGATCAAGAGCTAAACCTTGAAGATGATGATAAGCTCATTGTCACCATGGATGGCTATGAAGGTCCATTGGACTTGTTGTTGGCGCTCTCCCGGACGAAAAAAATTGATTTAAAGGTGTTGTCGATTTCTCAACTCGCTGATCAATATATTAGCTATATAGAGAACTTAAAAAAACACCGCCTAGAGATCGCCGCTGACTATCTGGTGATGGCAGCCTGGTTGACCTACCTAAAATCAAAACTAGTGTTGCCCTCACTAGAGCCCCTCGAAGATGAACCATCAGGACATGAATTGGCCGCCCGTTTGGCCTTTCGTTTGAAACGGCTCGATGCCATGCGCACTGCAGCCAAAGCCTTGCAAGAGCGTCCGCAATTGCACCAAGATTTTTATGCATGCGGCGCGTCGCCAGGCATCCCCATGGTGATCAATCATCATTATAAGGGTGATGCTTATGCTCTATTTAAAGCTTATGCCAGCGCCCGCCACCATGAGGGGCAAACAAACTATAAGCTAAAGAAACGCAACGTATGGTCCATTAAAAAAGCCCGCCAGCGCCTCCAATCGATGCTTGGGTTTTCAATTGAGTGGGCCCCAATCCATGAGTTAATTGCTCAATTTATGCAAATGGAAGATCCTAAAAAAACCACCCTGGCAAGCACTTTTGGCGCCACCCTAGAAATGGCACGCGATGGGGTCATCGTCTTGCGCCAAGAAGGGCATTTTCAACCCCTTTATATGAAAAGTTGCCCAGATCAAGATGATGAACAAAGCAAGCAAACAGACAAAAACCGCTCTCTTGATGATGAAGGAACCTCTAAATGAGTGATCCTTTGCAAAAAGAAGAAGAGCTACGCTTGCTAGAAGCTTTGTTATTCGCAAGCCCCCAACCACTAAGCCAAGGTGAAATTGCAGCCCACATTGACCTAAACACAGATCTAACATCACTATTAGAAGCTTTGGAAGAGCGATATAAAGGGCGCGGCATTGAATTAAAAAAAATAGGATCCAGTTGGGCGTTTCGCACGGCCCAAGACCTTGGCCCCTTGTTGACCAACTATAAGGCTATACCAAAAAAACTTTCAAAAGCGGCGCTCGAGACCCTAGCCATCGTAGCTTATCATCAACCAGCCACCAGGGCGCAGATAGAAGATGTGCGCGGCGTACAAGTCTCCAAAGGGACATTAGATGTGCTTCTCGAGACAGGCTGGGTTAAAATGCGGGGCCGGCGCCGCGCTCCTGGGAGACCAATAACCTACGGCACCACGCAGTTATTTTTGGATCAATACGGATTTCAATCATTAGATGAATTGCCAGGGTTAAAAGAGTTAAAAGGAATAGGATTGTTAGATAGCCATCTACCGCCTGACTTTGAAGTCCCCCTCCCAAACGAGCTAAATGAACAGGGTCTAGCACCAGATGAAGACCCGCTGGACCCAACGGACCTAGCGCTGAGTGCACAAGAAGACCCCTTGCTTTTTGAACAGCAAGAGGCGATCGAAGATGAGGAATAAATAAGCAAAGAGCAGCTATTGGTCATATCTCGTCCTTAAAACTTAATTTTTAGACATGCCCCAAAGCCTCTTGCGGCGAATAAACGCTGTTATTAAGTTGAGCTATACACAACCCCAATCATTTGCGATAAGACAATTGAAATTGAACAACAATCAAATAAGCAGACCGTTTAGTAAGGAAACATCCCATTTGAGTGCAAAAACGAACAGTTGGGGCAGGCGTGGGTCAGCAGCTGCAACAATTGCAGCCAGGCTAACATTTGAAAATCTCACCCGCCATTTTGATGGGAATACCGCTCTTAATGGTGTCAGTCTTGATATTGAGCCAGCAGAAACCATCTGTCTACTTGGCCCCTCAGGCTGTGGCAAAACCACGTTGTTGCGTATTGCAGCCGGCATTGAGCGTCCAGATACAGGGCGAGTTTTATTCAACCACCAAGAAATTGTCGGCCCCTCAGTCTTTACGCCGCCCGAGAGGCGCGGCATTGGTCTGATGTTTCAAGATTTTGCCTTGTTTCCTCATTTAACAATATTGCAAAATGTTATGTTTGGTCTGAAAGGGTTTCCAGCTATTGACGCTGAACGGGTCGCCATCTCCACATTAGAGCGTGTCGGCTTGGCTCATTATGCCAAAGATTTCCCTCACATATTATCCGGCGGCGAACAACAGCGCGTAGCTTTGGCCAGAGCGATCGCGCCGCGCCCAAGCATCATGTTTATGGATGAGCCTTTCTCAGGCCTTGATCCACGCTTGCGTGACCGCATGCGCGAAGAGACCTTGACAATTTTACGCGAAATGCGCGCCACATCATTAATCGTCACCCACCAAGCTGAAGAGGCGATGCGCATGGGCGACCGCATCGCAGTTATGCGCGCAGGGAAAATACTACAAGTGGGGCCAAGCGAGGAGGTTTATAACAACCCATCCTCCTTGTTTGTCGCCCGCGTTTTCTCAGAGATGAATGAGATCCCATGTCGTCAAACCAACGGAAAAGTCGAGACGGTCTTTGGCTCATTACCGGTCCCTAAAACGGCTACAACAACGACGAACACAAACGGGGACGAATTAATCGTAGGCCTGCGTTATCAATCTATCACCATCAACAAGGAAGATTCTGGCATCTTAGGACGCGTCATAGATCGTAAGTTTTTAGGAGATGCAGCCTTGATTGAAATAATCATTGATGGATTAGAAAACCCCTTAAAGGTCAGATTACGTGAAAGCATCGCCCCTTTAGTTGGCGATGAGGTCAATGTAAATATTGATAAGCGCAAGGCTTTAGTGTTAAAGAGCGACGATTAGTCTCTATTTTTATGTTTTTACGTCTTAATGTAAAAACGAATTTGTATTTTGTTGTCTGAGCCCTCATATGTAGGATGTGAGAAGTTGCGAAAGCTTGTGCTTTTTGCCATATTGAATTTTAAAAGCTAATTTTATGCCTCATTTGAGGTTTGGAGATGTAAATGTTTGGTTATCCTGGGTTTTGGCAAATTCTTATTGTTTTGCTTTTGGTAGTGGTACTATTTGGCCGCGGCAAAATTTCTGATCTCATGGGAGATGTTGCAAAAGGTATCACGAGCTTTAAAAAAGGCCTCAAAGAGGGCGAAGAGGGCGATGTTGTTGATGCCAACCATCCCTCATTAGAAGGTGAAGCTGCTGTTGACAAGGCAACCACCCTACATAAAGAAAAAACAGACCTTTCTTAAATGAAAGCGAACGTTTTAAAAATTATTTGTGTGGGTTGTAATTCCCTCAACGGTGCTGCTCAAAACAAATGAAAGAAAGCAATCAAGATCATTGTTGGCTTTTGATCACCTGTTTTCTTCGTTGCCGGTTACCAAGGAGAAGCCTTTCTCATGTTTGATATAGGTTGGAGTGAACTACTTGTTGTCGGAATGGTCGCAATGATCGTTGTGGGGCCTAAAGAGCTCCCCGCTCTTATGCGCACCATAGGTAATTTTATTGGCAAAATAAAAGAGACCGCAAGCTCATTTCAACGCCAATTTCATCAAGCTGTTGAAGAGAGCGAGTTGGGTCAGCTAAAGACAGACGTTGATGAACTTAGCGCCGAATTTTCCCCAGATAAATTGATGGGCGGCATAGAAAGCTTTGGCCCAGATTTCGATGAATTTGACCCTGATGATTGGAACAAGGACATCCTCGAAAAAGAACGCAGCAATAATATGTCTTCAAATAACGACAGTTCAGGCGAGGAAACGTCAGTTCAATCCTCTCAAAAGGAGGCCAAGAGCGCTGATCCATCTGATCAAAATCAGCCCAATAAAGAGCGCGAGAGCCAGAAAGAAACTTCATGAGCGGTGATGATATTGAGGATAGTAAAGCCCCGCTTCTCTCCCATTTAATTGAACTAAGAACACGGTTGATCTGGTGCATGGTGGCCCTAGCGCTGGCTTTCGTCGTGTGCTTTTATTTTGCCACCCCCATTTATAATTTTTTACTCTGGCCATATGAGCGCGCTGTACCAGCAGATCAAGTTATTGATATGCAATTTACAGCCCCCCATGAGTTTTTCTTCACCAAATTAAAATTGGCTTTGTTTGGCGCCTTTGTTATTACCTTTCCCATTCTGGCCGCCCAAATTTATATATTTGTCGCCCCCGGGCTTTATAATAATGAGCGCTCAGCCTTTTTGCCCTATTTGCTGGCAACACCATTCTTGTTTATAGCCGGTGCCTCAGTGGTTTATTTTATCGTTATGCCCTTGGCCATGGACTATTTTTTATCTCATCAACAAAGCGGAGATACCGGGGTTCGGATCCAGCTGGTGGCCAAAGTGAGTGAATATTTTTCTCTTATAACCGCGCTTATCTTAGCCTTTGGCATTTGTTTTCAATTGCCCATCGCTTTGACTTTGTTGGCCAGGGCAGGGCTTATTAGCAGCCAAACCTTAAAAGACAAACGCCGTTATGCCGTAGTCGGTGTTTTCGCTGTGGCCGCCTTGATGACCCCGCCAGATCCCTTTAGCCAATTGGGGCTGGCTCTACCCACCTATCTCTTATATGAGCTATCCATCCAAATGGTACAGCTGGTTGAAAAAAAGCGCGCCAAAAGAGAAGCAGCCAACGCATAAAACGGGCAGGCGAAACACATCTTGTTGCATTTCTATATGAAATTGCTATTGATACGCTGTCTTTTGTCGATAATGGGGTTTGATGATGTTTGATCTAAAGTGGATCCGAGAAAATAGCGCGGACTTTGATGCCGGTTTGGCCAAACGTGGGCTAGCACCTCTCTCACCAGAAATCCTATCCATCGATGAAGAGCGCCGCGCTCACTTGCAAGCCTTGCAAGAGGCTCAGACGCAGCGCAACACAGCCTCCAAAGAAATAGGAAAAGCCAAAGCCACCGGTGATGAAGCGGGCGCTCAAGCAGCGATTACGCAAGTGGCCAAACTAAAAAGCTTCATTCAAGAAGGTGAAGAGAAAGAACGTGAGATAGAAGGGCGGCTCAACAACCTGCTCTCTGGCATTCCGAATTTACCCCACGATGATGTCCCCCAAGGCAATGATGAGGATGACAATGAGCTGGTGCGTACACAAGGTGAGATCCCCTCTTTTGACTTTGAGCCAAAAGAGCATTTTGATCTGGGTGAAAATTTAGGACTT
>JAJFHF010000220.1 GCA_021775775.1 Hyphomicrobiaceae bacterium | reverse complement strand
GTGGCCATTGCCGAATTTGCCGGTGCTGTCGGGAATTCCGTCGGCAGCGTTACCGTGTCTAACGGAGGTGTAATCAATGCTGAGGCTGTTGGCTTCTCCCAAGGCGACCCATCAGGTCAAGGTCTGATCAGCCAGGCGTTTGTCACCATTACCGACCCCGGGTCCCAGATCAATGTCGCAAGCAGCGCATTTCTCTCCAATCAGTTTGGTGGCGGTGCGGAGTCAACCCTGGTCGTGCAGAACCAGGGCGAATTTAACGTCGGTGGGCCGTTAATCGTCGCCGTTGGCCCAGCAACACTGGCCAATATCGACGTAAACAGCGGCGGCCGACTGACCACCAACGTCTTTTTTACCTCGCAAGGGGCGGGCTCGACTACCTCGATCTTGCTAGATGGTGCTGGTAGTACTTTCGACATTGCCGATGATTTCGTGCTTGGCCGATTAGGTACAGCGTCGTTAAACGTCACCGGTGGTAGCGCCATTGCCATTGGTGGGGGCGCACCCGGCTCATTTTTAGGCGCGGGTTTAACCGTAGGCACGACGGGAGGCACCGGTTCTGTGCTGGTGGACGCCTCGTCGATCACCATGACACCAAATACCGATCTGATGGATGTGCGTTTCAGTATCGGCCTGTTCGGCACAGGGGATGTGGTAATGCAAAACGGCGCGGCGGTCCTGTTGGAGGATTTGTCAGGACAGACGGGGCTATTTGGCGACGGTGTAACCGTTGCTCAGTCCCAAGCCAGCGTCGCCGGAATTGGTTCGCTCGATATTCAAGGCGCAGGTACGGACCTTAGTGTTAACAGTAGCGACGTGGGATTTCTAATCGTTGGTTTGGATCAGGCTGGAACTGCCCCAGCTGTGGGCGTCGTTGATGTTACCAACGGCGCTACAGTAAACATCACTGGCACGGGCTCTGCAGCCGCATCGGGTATTGCGCTGGGACGCGGTGGGAATGCTGATGGCACTATGAATGTTGGGGGCGTCGGTACTACGGTCAACGTGTTAGGTGCGCCAGGTGCGATCCTGGTAGCAGGAGACCTCGGCAATACGATTGGTGATGGCACGGCACTGTTTACGGTTAGCGACAACGCCGTGGTTAATATCAACAGCACCACCGCCGGACAAAGCAGTCTCAATGTGGGTCTGGGCAGTGGCGCCGGAGTTGTGCAGGTGACCAATGCGGTGATCAACGTCGACGGCTCCCTCAACATTTCCTTGCCAACCGCCCTCAACAGCTCTTCCAGTGGCAGCGTGCAAATAGTCGGGCTTGGGGTCATCAATGCAAACGACGTCTTCGTCGGCGACCGGGGCATACTCAATGGTAGCGGCACCCTCAACGCCAATACGCTCAACCTGTTTACGGGTGCAACGGTCGATCTACTCGATCTCTCAACGATAGCCAACGCAACCACGCTCACCGGCGGCACCTTGAACCTAGCAGACGCAATTCTGTTAGGTTCGACCCAATCCTTGACCGCCACGGCTGGCGGTCTTGTTAACACCGACAATCCCAATCTTACGGTGGGTGGTACGCTCACCCTCAGCGATCCGGGCACCTTGTTAGATATGCAGGCCCTTGGCACGCATATTGTCGACGTGACTGGCGGGGTGTTTCTCAATGACCAAGCGTCATTTCAAATGTCAGGTGATTTCAACATCATGAATGGCGGTGTACTCGGCGGCGACGGTGGCACCCTCACCACGGGAATCGTCAACGTGACCGCGGGCGGAACCATAGCGCCGGGTAACTCCCCAGGGACCATCAACGTTGTAGGTGATGTCTCGCTGGACGGCGGCACGATCTTTCTGGAGATCGGCGGTGCGCTGCCCGGCGAGTTTGACGTATTGAACGTTGACGGCGCGCTCAACCTCAACTCCGGGACTGTTGCGGTAGATCTCATCAACGGGTTCACCCCAGGCGGTCGCACCTTCGATGTGTTCACTGCTACCGATGGGATTTCCTTGGACCCCGGCGTAAATTTACTGTCGGTCGGTGCAGGTCCTGATTTTCAACTCACGATCAATCAAACCGGCACTATCGGTACGGTAGCCTTTCTATCCCGGGATATATCGACCGTTGGATCGCTCAATCGCGCCCAGCAACCGTTCGCATTCTACATCGATGACGTTTGCCCCAAGATTGAGAGCCTGGCCGCGCCTGATGCGAACGAGCTGGATCTTGACATGGTGTGCGGCAACCTGCGCAACGGCTCTACCACCAATGCGCAAGTCGCCACTGCGATCAACGCTATCAGCCCAGACGACATTATCGGCGCCATAGACAGCTTGTTCCGCTTCACTACTATCCATCATGGAAATCTAGCCCGCCGGTTGAACGGACTCCGTAACGGTGGTGAACGTGTCAACCTGCGTGGCGTGAACGTGGAAACTGACGATGTCAGTATTTCAGGGGAAGACCTGCAGAAGGCGATCGAGGCGCTAGCCAACGACAACTTTGATCGTTGGGGATTTTTCAGCGACGGGCGTATCAACTTCGGTGATCGCGATGAGTCCATACGTGTACGCGGCTTTGATTTCGACACTGTCAGCCTGACCTTCGGTACCGACTATCGGTTACGCCAGAATATGTATCTTGGCCTTGCGCTCGGGTACAACGAAGTTGATGCAGACTTCGATGCCGGTGGCGGGCTGACGCAGAAGTCTACTTCGCTCTCGCTTCTAGGTACGTACTTCAAGGGAAATTCGTTCTACTTAGATAT
>JAJFHF010000219.1 GCA_021775775.1 Hyphomicrobiaceae bacterium | reverse complement strand
TTGCACACCAGGAGAGCCGGTAAAGACTTCAGCCACATCAAATGGTTGAGATAAGAAGCGTTCAATCTTACGGGCACGTGCCACAACAAGTTTATCTTCTTCTGATAATTCATCCATACCAAGAATGGCAATGATGTCTTGCAGCGCTTTGTATTTTTGCAAAATTTCTTGAACTTGGCGGGCAACAGCATAGTGCTCATCACCTAAAATCCGTGCGTCGAGAATACGAGATGTACTATCGAGCGGATCCACAGCTGGGTAAATGCCTTTTTCCGCAATAGAGCGAGACAACACTGTTGTTGCGTCAAGGTGAGCAAAAGTTGAAGCCGGTGCTGGATCGGTCAAATCATCCGCAGGCACATAAACGGCTTGCACAGATGTAATTGAGCCGGTTGTTGTTGAGGTAATGCGCTCTTGCATACCGCCCATGTCCGTACCAAGCGTTGGCTGATAGCCCACCGCTGATGGGATACGGCCTAGAAGCGCAGACACTTCAGAACCAGCTTGGGTAAAGCGGAAGATGTTATCGACAAAGAACAACACGTCTTGGCCTTGATCACGGAAGTGTTCGGCCACTGTCAAGCCTGTTAGGGCAACACGAGCACGCGCACCTGGAGGCTCATTCATCTGACCATAAACAAGAGCCGCTTTAGAGCCTTCGCCGCCGCCTTCTTTGTTCACGCCTGATTCGATCATTTCCCAGTACAGGTCATTACCTTCACGTGTGCGCTCGCCAACACCAGCAAACACAGAATAACCACCGTGGGTTTTCGCGATGTTGTTGATCAATTCCATAATCAAAACAGTTTTACCAACACCGGCACCACCAAACAGGCCAATTTTACCACCCTTCACATAAGGGGCAAGCAAATCAACAACTTTAATGCCTGTTACCAAAATCTCAGATTCTGTGGCTTGGTCTTGGAATTCAGGAGCTTTGGCATGAATGCCGCGCTTTGAAGAGGTTTTGATTTCACCAGCTTCATCCACTGGCTCACCGATCACATTCATGATCCGTCCTAATGTTTCATCACCAACGGGCACTTGAATGGGAGAGCCTGTATCTCTCACTTCTTGGCCGCGGACCAAACCTTCAGAGACGTCCATCGCAATGGTGCGTACTGTGTTTTCGCCCAAATGCTGCGCGACTTCCAAAACGAGCTTTTTGCCATTGTTTTCGGTTTCAAGCGCATTCATAATCGCTGGCAATTCACCCTCGAACTGCACATCGACCACAGCGCCCATCACTTGTCGAATTTGACCACCTTGTGTTGCCATTGGATTAAACTTCCTTTGTTCTATTTTTCGTTTGCGTGCTTCTTACCCAAAAACCGGTGTCCACTTTTTGGGAAGCACTTTTATAGCGCTTCAGCGCCAGATATAATTTCAATCAATTCTTTGGTAATTTGAGCTTGACGAGAGCGGTTGTACACAAGCGTCAATTTATCAATCATATCACCAGCATTCCGTGTTGCATTGTCCATAGCACTCATACGAGCGCCCTGCTCAGAGGCTGCATTTTCTAAAAGCCCGCGGAAGATTTGCGTTGCTATATTGCGCGGCAACAAATCGTTTAGGATTTCTTCTTCATCTGGTTCATATTCATAAGCAACTGAGCTGTCTTGAGTGTCATCATCATCTTGAGGCTCAAAACTAGCAGGGATTAGCTGCAACTGAGTTGGCGTTTGCTCGATGATAGATTTGAACTGAGAAAAATACAGCTTTACCACATCGCAATCGCCCGTATCAAACATAGAGATCGCTTGACCTGCCACCTCGTGGGCTTTGGCAAAATTAACCTGTTTGACGTCTTTTAAAGAGACCTGACCAATTATAATTTCAGAAAATTCTGTTTTTAATTGATCATAGCCTTTAGAGCCAACACAGATAATTTTAACTGTTTTGCCTTCTTTTTGCAGACGTCGCGCTTCTAAACGAGCAAGCTTTGCAATGTTTGAATTAAAGCCCCCACAAAGACCGCGCTCGGCGGTGGCAACGATGAGCAAATGCACATCATCTTTGCCTGTTCCTATAAGATAGGGAGAGGCGCTCTCGCTTGCTTGGTAGATACGACCTAAATTTGATAGAACATCATCCATACGCTCCGCGTAAGGCCGGGCAGATTCAGCAGCTTCTTGCGCACGGCGCAATTTAGCAGCGGCCACCATCTGCATGGCCTTGGTGATCTTTTGCGTGGCTTTCACGCTTGCGATCCTATTGCGTAATTCCTTGAGGCTCGCCATTTGGCTCTACACTCCCTTATTGGTCCTCTAATCCATCAAAACTAGAAGGACACCTTGAACCTTATTCAGAAACTGCGAAATTCTTCGCAAAAGCATCAACTGCATCTTTTAATTTAGAAGATGTATCATCGCTGAGGGCTTTTTCTGAACGGATTGTTTCAAGAATATCTTTTTGCTCATCACGGAAATGACGCAGTAGCTCTTCTTCAAAGCGACCAACATCTGTTACAGGGATGACATCTAGATAACCGTTCACACCGGCATAGATAACAACAACCTGCTCTTCCACTTGCAAGGGCGAATATTGGCCTTGCTTGAGAAGCTCTGTTAGACGAGCGCCGCGATTAAGCAGCTTTTGCGTGGCGGCATCAAGATCTGAGCCAAACTGAGCAAAAGCGGCCATTTCGCGATATTGAGCTAGCTCACCTTTAATCGGTCCGGCAACTTGCTTCATTGCTTTGATTTGCGCGGCAGATCCCACACGAGACACCGATAGACCAACGTTAACCGCTGGGCGGATGCCTTGATAAAACAAATCTGTTTCCAAGAAGATCTGACCATCTGTAATCGAGATCACATTGGTTGGAATGTAAGCTGACACGTCATTGGCTTGTGTTTCAATGATCGGCAAAGCGGTCAAAGAACCAGCGCCATTATCTTCGTTTAATTTAGCCGCGCGTTCTAGCAAACGTGAGTGAAGATAGAAAACGTCACCTGGATAAGCTTCACGTCCTGGTGGGCGGCGAAGCAACAATGACATCTGACGATAAGCAACCGCTTGTTTGGATAGATCATCATAAGTGATCAAAGCGTGCATACCATTGTCGCGGAAATATTCACCCATAGCGCAGGCGGTAAAAGGTGCCAAGAACTGCATAGGAGCCGGGTCAGAAGCGGTGGCTGCCACAACGATAGAATAGTCTAGCGCGCCATTTTCTTCGAGAGTTTTCACGAATTGAGCCACGGTTGAGCGTTTTTGCCCAATGGCCACATAGATACAATATAGCTTTTCGCTTTCATTGCCTGACTTGTTGATGATCTTTTGGTTCAAGATCGCATCAAGCGCTACCGCTGTTTTGCCGGTTTGGCGGTCACCAATGATCAGCTCGCGCTGGCCACGGCCAATTGGGATCAAGCTATCAACGGCTTTTAGGCCGGTCTGAACAGGCTCATGTACAGATTTACGAGGAATAATGCCAGGAGCTTTCACATCCACTAAGCGGCGCTCAGTGGCGTCAATTGGGCCTTTGCCATCAATTGGGTTGCCCAGCGCGTCAACAACGCGGCCAAGCAGGCCTTTGCCAACGGGTGTGTCAACAATCGCGCCGGAGCGCTTTACTGTGTCGCCTTCTTTAATGTCGCGGTCATCACCAAAGATAACAACACCAACATTATCAACTTCCAAGTTTAGCGCCATGCCACGAATGCCACCAGGAAACTCAACGAGCTCACCTGCTTGTACATTATCAAGGCCATAAACGCGGGCGATACCATCGCCCACTGATAACACTTGTCCAATTTCTGAAACTTCAGCTTCCTTACCGAAATTTTCGATCTGATCCTTCAAAATGGAGGATATTTCAGCAGCATTGATTTCCATCAGCTGACCTCTTTCATGCGTGTTTTTATGTTATTTAATTTAGTGCGAAGGGAATCATCAATTTGACGAGACCCGACCTGAACGATCAACCCTCCCAAAATTGAAGGATCCACCTTGGTGATCAATTCAATATCTTGGCCAGCAATCTGCTTGAGTGTGGCCTGTAAACTTTTTTGCTGCTCATCGGTTAATGGAGCTGCACTGGTTGCCTGGGCCGTGACTTCACCGCGGTGATCGGCGAGCAGAGCTTTATAATCTTTAATGATATTTGACATGCTGGAAAGGCGGCGGTTGCGCGCCACAACATGAAAAAGATTTTTTGTGATGTCGTTAAATTCAGCCTTTTCAATGATGGCTGAAATGGCTTTGGATTGTTCCTCAGCGCTAAAAACTGGGCTTTGCACCAACTGTTTCAGATCATTGCTTGTCTCAAGCATAGTCTGAAAATTATTTAAATTCGCGTCAACTTGATCAAGTTGATTCTTTTCGCGAGCAAGCTCAAACAGCGCGGTCGCATAGCGCCCGGCCATTCCTGCAACAATTAACTTATCCCCAGCCACGGAATGCTCTTGCCTCAACAAAAGGGCACGTCACCAAAGACTTTGTCTCTTTGAAGGCGAACCGGTTATTATTATGGTATGTCTTTGAGTTGATATGAGGTGTACCCTCAATAAAATCCCCAAAGTCCGGCTTGATCTAGCATAAGGATTTTGAATGCGCAACTGTGAGAACACGAATTAAGGGCATTAATTTATGGATCATTGGCTGTTTCCCTCACTATTGCGACCAAAGTCTCCCCTTTTTATGTCCAAAAACAAGTAATCAGGTCTGAATAAACTTACGATGATGGAGCTGCTGGCACTATTTAGGCTTATATATGGCTAAATTATTGAAATGCGCGACCAAACGTCACTCCAGATGTTAAGAGGGGGAAAACCTGGGCCGTTTGTAAGAACGGTTCGCTTTTAAAAATCTATTTAGATTTTTTACACAATGGTAGATAGGACAGCTCGTAAAAGATCAATTATATCTAACTGTATGTCTAGATTGATCATTCATGCATGTCACAAAAACGAGCGACTGAGATATAATATATGAACAAAACATACCTGGTTCTCATTTGCGGTATCTTCTCCCTCATTCTCGTCATGGGGATTGCTCGTTTTTCCTTCACGCCTATGATTGCTTATATGCAAGATCAAACCACAATGGGAGAAGCCTTAGCGGGGTGGCTAGCCGGGTGGAATTATGTTGGTTATCTTGCCGGGGTGCTGCTGGTTCCCTTTTTAAAAGATCAGAAGCTCAAACATGATTTGTTCCGGTTTAGTTTGATTTTGGCCGTTTTAAGCACTGTGTTAATGGGGCTTAGTTCTTCTGCCACAATTTGGGGGATCAGCCGATTTTTGGCGGGGCTTAGCACGGCTGGGGGGCTTTTGTTAGGTTCAGGACTTATTCTCGATTGGTTGATTCAAAATGAAAAGAAAGGTGAGCTCGGCCTTCATTTTGCAGGCTTTGGTCTTGGGATCCTTTTGAGTGCTTTGTTGGTAGAGTTGAGTGCGCCTTATATGGATTGGCGCCAGCAATGGCTGGCCCTTGCTTTGTTTGGGGCTTTGCTTGTTATTCCCGTTTGGATGGGGATACCGCGCCCTAAGCTGGCTATTGAGGCGCTGAAACCTGGCTCTAGTGCACAGGCGAGCTCTTCGCTGAGCTCTCTTGCCGCGCCAAGCACCACATGGTTGGTGCTTTTGGCTCTGGCTTATATGTTGTCTGGTTTTGCCTTTGTGATTTATGCAACTTTTGTTGTGGTGATTTTTGAACAACATGGCGACCTGCAGGGAATGGGCGTGTGGTTATGGGCACTGGTTGGTCTTGTTGCTGCCCCCTCCCCTTTAATTTGGGATATTGTGACACGGCGCACTGGTTATATACGCGCGCTCCAAATGGCGTTTGTGCTTAAAGGGGTGTCTTTGTTGCTCTTGACCTTTGGGGGATCTTTTAGCGCCTATGTGCTGAGTGCTGTTTTATATGGGGCGACCACAATCGGCATTGTCTCGATGGTCTTGACCATGGTTGGCATACGTTACCGCGACAACTCATCTGGTATCATGGCGATCTTAACCTTGGGCTATTGTTTTGCCCAAATTACCGGGCCCATTGCCGCTGGTGAGCTGGCTGAACGGCGCGGTACGTTTCATGATAGTTTGTTGGGCAGTGTTGTATTGCTTGGTGTTGGGTTGATTTGTCTTGAGTATATGAAACGAAATCAGGGTCGATCAACCAGACAGATGAGAGGGGAGGTATAGGGTTGTTATTCTCTAAATATTATTCCTTATAAAAAATTATATGGATCAATATCTATCGTTAGGCGCAGATCGCCTTGTGTCTTTGGGAGCTGGGCTTGCCAGTGGCGCATGAAGGCTTGGACATCGAGATCGCGCGGGGCTTTCATTAACAGGCGAAAGCGGAACCGGCCGCGCAGTACTGCTAGCGGTGCTTCGACCGGGCCCATTACCGTGACTTTTTTGGAGCGCGGGGCGCGCCGGGCCACTTCGCGGGCATAATGCTCGGCGATGTCTTTTTGTTTGGCTGAGACAATGAGGGCGACCAAGCGACCAAAGGGGGGGTAGATCAACATCTCGCGTGCTTGGCTCTCTCTGGTGACAAAGGTTTCTCTATCGCCAGAAAGAATTGCTTTCATTACGGGATGATCGGGGTGATAGGTTTGCACAAAGCCGCGTCCCTTGGTGCCCATGCGGCCAGCCCGGCCGGAGACTTGATGCAGGAGCTGAAAGGTGCGCTCGGCGGCACGTGGGTCGCCAGAGCCTTGCAAGCCCAAATCACCATCGACAATGCCAACCGTTGCCAGCAAGGGAAAGTTGTGCCCCTTGGCCACGATTTGTGTGCCAATGAGGATTTGTGCCTCACCTGATTGGACGGTTTCTAGCACC
>JAJFHF010000218.1 GCA_021775775.1 Hyphomicrobiaceae bacterium | reverse complement strand
GCTGAAAAAGTTTATTCAGAGTTAGGCCGGGTGAGAAAGAACAAAGAGGCCCGTGACGATCAAGGCCAAGATACAATCGTGGCCGTGGTTGGCTGTGTGGCCCAAGCTGAAGGCAAAGAGATTATCAAGCGAGCCCCAATTGTAGATATGGTGATCGGGCCTCAATCCTATCAAAATTTGCCGGCGCTTTTAAAGGAATTTCAAACCCATAAAAAACCATTGGTTGATACCCAGTTCCCTGAGGAAGATAAGTTTTCAAAACTACCAGGCATCACGGCCAATAGCCCTAGCTCTTTTGTCACCGTGCAAGAAGGGTGCGATAAGTTCTGCACATTTTGCGTTGTACCTTATACAAGAGGCGCTGAATTCTCACGCCCGGTAGATAAGATTATGGACGATGCCAAACGATTGGTGGATCAAGGGGTGCGCGAGCTAACTTTGCTTGGTCAGAACGTCAATGCTTATCATGGCCAAGGTTCAGATGGCACAGATCATTCCCTGGCACAACTCATCGACAAACTAAGCACCATCGCCGGCATCAAGCGGTTGCGCTATACCACCAGCCACCCCAATGATATGCAAGATGATCTCATCAAGGCGCACCGCGACAATGATCTATTGATGCCCTATCTGCATCTGCCCTTTCAATCGGGGTCTGATAAAATCTTAAAAGCTATGAACCGACGCCACACACGCGATGACTATATCACGTTGATCGATCGCATCAGAGACGCCCAACCAGAATTAGCTCTCTCAACAGACATTATCGTTGGCTTCCCCGGGGAAACAGAGCAAGATTTTGAAGATACCCTCAATCTGGTTGAAATCATTGGTTACGCCAGCGCCTATTCGTTTAAATATAGCCCGCGTCCCGGCACACCTGGCGCTGAAATGGAAGATCAGGTGGATGAAGAGGTAAAAAAACAACGGCTTGCGGTTCTACAAAAAGCGCTCACAAAGCAACAAAAAGCCTTCAATAGCAGCAAAATTGGTCAAGAAATGACAGTGTTGCTAGAAAAACCTGGCCGCCATGAAGGCCAGCTCATCGGCCGATCGCCATATTTGCAAGCCGTCCATCTAGATGGACAAGAGGCCAAAATTGGCGATATGGTATCAGTGAAGATAAAAGGCGCCACATTAAATAGTTTAGAAGCTGTCATAATACCATCGTCTTTAACTGTCACAACGGCGGCTTAGTGCGAGTTGCACAAAAGTGGAAGGCCGGTTTTGTGAAAAAAGACACGCATAAATAAAAGAGATTGAGCATGGCTTTGAAGTCAATAAAAGTGATATGCTCTAGGGAGCAAATTTAAAATAAGGGAGCATACATTTGGGGGCACATTCAAGAACGAGCCAAAATAAAACCAAAAAAGACAAGCACACCTCAAAATTAAAAACGGGCACAAAAACAAAAAAAAATCACAGCCAAACCATCAGCTTTGAAGATAACCGTTTGCTTGCCAGCCTGCTTGGTGAATTTGATAGCAATCTTGCCCTCATTGAAGAGCGCCTCAACATAGCCGCAGTGGTACACGGCAATGTCATCACGCTAGAAGGCGCAAAAGAGCAGTGTGATATGGCTCAAGAAGTATTAAGCCACCTTTATAATCGGATTGTAAAAGGGGATGACCTGACACCTGGTGATGTAGATGGCGCTTTGCGCCATACCCAAACGCTTGGTGATGATCTGAATAGGACTGAAAACAAAAAAAACCTATCTAAAAACGGCAAGCAAGGCCAACAAGCAGCTGAAAATGGCCAAGCTCAAATCCGCACCCGAAAAAAACACATCACAGCGCGAACCCCGCGCCAAAGCACCTATATTCGTGCCATTGAACAAAGCGACATGGTGTTTGGTATCGGCCCAGCTGGCACAGGCAAAACTTACCTTGCCGTAGCTGCTGCCGCTTCCGCTCTTGAGCGCGGGACGGTTGAGCGTATCATTCTCTCGCGTCCAGCTGTTGAAGCAGGTGAGCGGCTTGGTTTTTTGCCAGGTGATATGCGCGATAAAGTCGACCCTTATCTGCGCCCTCTTTATGATGCCTTATATGATTGTTTGCCCGCCGAGCGAGTTGAAAAAGAAATAGAGGCCGGCACCATAGAAATCGCCCCTCTTGCCTTTATGCGCGGGCGCACGTTGGCATCAAGTTTTGTTATCCTTGACGAGGCGCAAAATTGCACCTCCATGCAAATGAAAATGTTTCTCACTCGCATTGGTGAAAAATCTAAAATGGTCATCACTGGTGATCCAAGCCAGGTTGATTTGCCGCCCGGTCAAAAATCAGGTCTGGCAGAAGCCGTCCAATTATTATCTCATGTGGATGAGGTCAAAGCAATTGCCTTCCAGGGCGAGGATGTGGTGCGCCGCGCCTTGGTAGCCAAAATCGTTGCCGCCTATGATAAGCTAACGTGAAAGCGCATCATGATAACAAATGATAACAAGGTGACCGGCATCAATACAGATGATACAGCTCATCCCTTTTATGAATATCAAAGCCCGCAAGGACACGCCCTTGAAATCATCATCAAGGACCAAGCCTGGTTAAAGTTACCACAAGCAAACAAGGAAGATTATTTTAAAGGTCTGGCAAAAGCTGGTTTTTTGGCGCTTGATCAACAAGCCCAATCAGGCCAAGAAAATACCGCCGCAAAATCACCACATCGTCTTGCTGTGATCATGCTTGATAATGATCAAACAGTTCAAAATTTAAACAAAACCTACCGGGGCAAAGACAAACCAACCAATGTACTTTCTTTTCCTCAAATTGATTTTTGGGAAGAAGATGGTGAGCAAGCTCATATTGGAGATGCGATATTGGCTTATGAAACCGTAATCAATGAAGCAAAAAGAGACGAAAAACCTCAAATAGAGCATATTTCTCATTTAATTATTCATGGAGTGTTACATCTTTTAGGGTATGATCATGAAAATGATAAAGCTGCCAAGCAGATGGAAAAGCTCGAAAGTGAGCTTATGGACCAACTAGGCTATACCAATCCATATAGCATGAGATAAATGTAAATCAGCAAAGCTAAAGAAACCAAAGCAAAACCATTAAACCAATGAACAAAATTCCCCAAGCAGACAGTCCAGCGGATAAGCCAGCAGATAAAGCACAGGACATGACAACGACCGAACCTGAAGAGCCTTCGTCGAGACAGACCTCACGCTGGTCTCGTGTTTTAAACATCATGTTCAAAGAAAATCCCAACGAAGATCTTCGCGACCAATTAGAGCAAGCCGTAGGTACAAACGCTGAACCAGGCGATGTGTTTACAGAACAAGAACGCATGATGATTGCCAATATCTTGCGTTACGGGGCCTTGCGCGTTGAAGATGTGATGGTGCCGCGCGCAGACATTCATGCCATAGATGAAAATGCAAGCCTTGAAGACTTGCTATTGGTTTTCCAAAATGTGGGCCATTCGCGCATCCCTGTCTATGATGATACGTTAGATCACCCAACTGGGATGGTGCATGTGAAAGACCTCCTAAGTTGGATGGCCGATCATCGTGCTATGTGGTTTGAACAAAAAGAAGAACAAGAAGAAGACAAGGCCGCAATTGGTCTAAAAGTGATTGCAGGTGGAAAGAATGCAAATCTAGAGACGCCAGCCAGGCGCTATGATGACGCTAGCAATTCACCAAACCAACAAGGTTATAGCTCCTCAGGTGAAGGATTATCTGAACAGATAAAGCAAAGCAACTTGTTGAGAGAAGTTCTATTTGTGCCCCCCTCAATGCCTGTTATGAATTTATTATTACGCATGCAGTCAACACGCGTACACTTAGCGCTTGTGGTAGATGAATATGGCGGCACAGATGGTCTGGTCTCCATTGAAGATTTGGTCGAAGAAGTTGTCGGTGAAATTGAAGATGAGCATGATGAAGAAAATAGTGAGTTGATCTCTGGCATAATTGATACAGGGCTCACTGTCTCAGCGCGTATTCCCATTGAAGATTTAGAACAAGAATTAGGCATAGATCTTTTTGCCCATGAAGAAGAACGTGATGATGATATCGACACGCTAGGCGGTCTTGTCTTTGCCCTTGTTGGTCACGTGCCAGTTCGAGGAGAGGTGATCACCCACCCATCGGGCATTGAAATCGAGGTTTTAAATGCAGACCCACGCCGCGTAAAAACCCTAAAAATAGTGAAAAAATAGCTGCATATCGGTTGATCTGTGTTAAGAGAAAAGACCCATTAACTCATAAAGTTTTATAAGGAAAAAGCCAGCCAATGTTGGCGCCGTCTTTCATAACAAATCTCTCAACAAAAAAGCAGTCCTTGCTTGCAATCGGGATGGGCGCCTTCAGCACGTTGGCCATGCCACCGGTATTTTTTTGGCCAATTCTCTTTATAACTCTATCTTTTTTGATGTGGCTCATTGATGCAAACGTCTTTCATCCAGATAAAAACCAGAAATATCCACTGTTAATTCGGTGTAAAAAAGCAGCCCTCATCGGGTGGGGCTTTGGGTTTGGATATTTTTTTGTATCTTTGTATTGGATCGGGTCATCCTTTCTGGTTGAATTTGATAAATTTGGTTGGGCACTTCCCTTTGCTATAACCTTGTTACCAGCCGGTCTTGCATTGTTCTATAGCGCAGCCTTTGCTCTTTGTGCGGCCCTTTGGGTAAGGGGGCCAGAAAGGTTGATCATCTTTGCCAGTGTCATCTATGCACTTGATTGGTTGCGCGGGCATATCTTGACCGGTTTCCCATGGAATTTAATGGGGCATGCTCTCACTGGTAATGAGGCTATGATGCAATCTGTTTCTGTGTTTGGAATTTATGGTTTGAGCGCAATAGCCTGTCTTATTTTCGCAAGCCCGGCCACAGTTTTCAAAGCCAACCAGAGCAAAGATGCAGGCACTATCAGCTTAAAAAATTGGAGCCAGAACACACCATTAATTTTGGCAATGGCAAGCCTATTGGGACTTTATTGTTTTGGACAGATACGGTTAAATCAAAGTGGGCCAACAAAGTTTATTGAAGATATTGATTTGGTATTGGTCCAACCAAATGTCCCACAAAAAGATAAGGTTAATCCTGAGCGCCGCAGTCACGCTTTTCAAAAAGTTCTCAAACTGACAAATGATCATCTATTAGCTCAAAGTGAAAGCGTAACCACAAGAAATAACAAAAGATTAATCATATGGCCGGAAACAGCAATCCCCTTCGTATTGAGCACGTCCTCCCCCATTATCGATAAGTTAAAAACTTTGCTAGGGCCCACAGATCAACTGATTACGGGAGCCTTTCGTATAGAAAAGTCCAAACAACAAGAAGCGCAACAGGCGTCACAGATCAAAATATTCAACGCACTTTTTGTGGTTAATGATCAAGGTGAAATAACAAGCCATTATGATAAACACCACCTGGTGCCATTTGGTGAGTACCTCCCTTTTCCAAAATTATTATCAACCATTGGGTTTAAAACCTTGGTTCAGTTGCGTGGCGGTTTTGAACCAGGCCCCACGCCAACGCCAGTTAGTGTGAACAGTGCCCCACCCTTCCTTCCCTTTATTTGCTATGAAGCGATCTTTCCTTTGCAAATGAACAAAACAAATCAAACAGCCAAATGGCTCTTAAACATTTCAAATGATGGATGGTTTGGACACACGGTAGGTCCATATCAGCATGCTCATATGGTGAGGCTTCGCACCATAGAAACTGGATTGCCAATGGTCAGGGTTGTGAATGGTGGAATCACAGTTGTTTTTGATGGATTAGGCCGTAAAGTTATTGAATCAAAATTAGGGAAAACACAAGTTCTTACAACAAAATTACCCAATTCCATAGCACCTGGTACAGGGGGACAACTCGGCAACTTATGGACTATAATTGCTCTAATGGCGTCTTTCATACTTGTCAGTACAATGAAAAATTTTGACAAATTCCTTTAAATTCATTAGCTAAAGAAGTCTGACTTTAGTACTAAGAGCGATTAATGAGCCTATAAAATTTTTTTTATGACCATTTTTATAACCATTGGTCCTCAAAATTAATAAATCTTGAAAACAAGGTTTAGCCAATAAAAAGCTATGGTTTTAATTGTGTTTGACTAAACAGTAGACACTCATAAAACGTAACAATAACTAAGATATAAAGTGGGCCATTTTTCAGTTGTTATTTAGTTTAGGTAATGTTGTTAGCAAAATGAGCAGCTTTTAGATAGAGTTCAGCCTCAACGCTATCATAATAGATATTTAATAACACGAAAGATGGAGGACGACAGAAGAGCATATGGAGACTATTTTGGCGCAAGACAAAAATAATAATAACAATAATAAAACCAGAAAGCCCAACCCGGTTGATATCCATGTGGGAGGCCGAATTCGTTTGCGCCGGATGATGAGTGGCTTAAGTCAAGAGCGACTTGGTGAACAAATGGGGCTTACATTTCAGCAAATTCAAAAATATGAAAAAGGCGCCAACCGTGTCGGGGCGAGCCGTTTATTTCAATTAGCTCAAGTCCTTGAGGTCCCTGTTTCTTATTTCTTTGACGATCTTGCAAGTGAAGAAGACAGCGAAAGCCCGTCAGGTTTTGCGGAATCCAAATCTCAGGATTTTGTGTTAGAATTTCTAAACTCAAGAGAAGGCCTAGAGTTAAACCGGGCCTTTGTAAAAATACAAGATCCACAAATCAGACGTAAGATCATAGACCTAATTCGTTCTTTATCTGAAGATATTTCCCCATCATAAATCGGATGTTGAAGTTAAAGAAGCTTCTAATCATAAAGAAACTGCTTGACCGATGAAGGCACTTCCTGTCACAAGACATCCTGAAATTTAAATATCAAAAGCACAGCTCTAAGTTGGGCAATGATAACTAGCTGTTCATCGTTAAGGGAGTATTTCCGTGACACGTCAAAATTATTTATTCACGAGCGAATCTGTTTCAGAAGGTCATCCCGACAAAGTCTGTGATCGCATCTCAGATGCGATTGTCGATACATATTTGGCCAAAGATCCTCAGTCACGTGTTGCAGTAGAGACGATGACCACAACAAACCGCGTGGTTTTAGCAGGGGAAGTACGCGGCGATAGCTCCATCACCAAGGACACTTTAATCGATGTGACCCGGCGGGCCATCAAAGATATTGGCTATGAGCAGGATGGGTTTCACCATGCCACTGCTGACGTTGAAGTGCATGTCCATGAACAATCAGTTGATATTGCCCAAGGCGTCGATGCCGATGGCAATAAGGACGAAGGTGCTGGCGACCAAGGCATTATGTTTGGCTATGCGTGCCGCGAAACAGATGTGTTGATGCCAGCACCCATTCATTTTTCTCATAAAATATTGCAAAACATGGCCAAAGCGCGCCATGACGGCTCAGCGCCAGAATTTGGCCCAGATGCAAAAAGCCAGGTTACCTTAGCTTATGAAAATGGCATGCCAGTGAGAGCCACCTCAGTTGTTGTCTCAACCCAGCACTCTGAAGACACCGACCAGGCAGCTTTGCGTGAGAAGGTTCGTGGCTTTGTAGAAGATGTATTGCCAAACGGCTGGATGTGTCCAGATGTAGAGTTTTATGTCAATCCAACCGGTCGTTTTGTTATTGGTGGGCCTGATGGTGATGCTGGACTTACCGGGCGGAAAATCATCGTTGATACTTATGGCGGGGCAGCCCCTCATGGTGGGGGTGCATTCTCTGGCAAAGATTCAACCAAAGTTGACCGTTCAGCTGCTTACGCGTCTCGCTATTTGGCCAAAAACATAGTTGCAGCCGATTTAGCTGACAAATGCACACTGCAATTATCTTACGCCATTGGCGTCTCTAAACCATTGTCCATTTATGTTGATCTGCACGGAACGGGCAATGTTGATGAAGCCAAGTTAGAAGCCGCGGTTATGGAAGTGATGGATCTGAGCCCGCGTGGCATTCGCGAACATCTGGGCTTAACAAAGCCAATTTTTGAGCGCACAGCTGCATATGGACATTTTGGCCGCACAGCTGATGCCGATGGCGGGTTCTCCTGGGAAAAAACAGATTTAATCGAGGCCTTAAAGGGTGCGCTAACATAAAGCGCACCACTTTTATGAGGATAGAATCTGAGAGTTTTAAGTGCCGCAAGATCTAACAAAAACCCAGATGCTGTTTGGCCGGCAAAAAAGCAAAAAGCTAAGTCCGCGCCAACAAAAGCTGGTTGAGGAATTGCTTCCAAAGCTAAAACTTGCACCTTCAAGCCCTTTAAGTGCCCCTTTTTCCAATCCAAGAACAAAACCATTATGGCTAGAAATTGGGTTTGGTGGCGGCGAGCATTTAGCAGCAATGGCGACCCAAAATACCGATGTAAATTTCATTGGCTGTGAGCCATTTTTAAATGGCATCGCAAAAATGCTAACGGCCATTGAGGAGCATAACCTCCAAAATGTCTGGATTTATGACAATGACGCCCGCCATATTTTAAACTGGTTAGAGCCTCACAGTGTTGAACGGATTTATCTGCTCTATCCAGACCCATGGCCCAAAAAACGCCATCGCAAACGCCGCTTTGTCACAAAAGAAACTCTTGATATGTTGGCCAAGGTCATGCCGTCAGGAGGTGATCTCATCATCGCCTCTGACATTGGTGATTACATCCGCACGTCTTTGTTGGCTTTGCAAGAAAGTCCAAATTTTTCTTGGACCCCAAACAGCGCCAAAGAGTGGCTCACCCCACCAGAAGGGTGGCCCAGCACCCGTTATGAACAAAAAGCCCTACGCGAAGGCCGCACGCCCACTTACTTAAAGATCAAACGAATCTAACGCGGTTGCTAGTGAGCATCCAAACCATCCACCAGTACCTGGTAAACCGAGATCCAATCTCTCCAAAGATCCCTCCGTACGCTGAAGACAAAAAACGTAGGCGCAGCCGTCAGCGCGAGCGCTGCCCCTCGGAGTGCTACCAACGCTTTTGCGTTGGTACAGCACGTGAGAGAAAGAAAGAGCTTGCCATTTGGCTTGATCGCGCTTATATTCCCATCAAAATCATAATCAGTTAAAAAATTTGATTATGTCTCGTGGAGAGTGGGTCCCCCGGGCCCGCTTTTTTTTATGTAACAAGGGCCCCCTTTTTATGTAAAATGGCCTGCTTTTTTATGTAACAAGGGCCTACTTTTTATGTAAAATAGCACGCTTTTGTATGTAAAATCTAAATTTACAAACATAGCGATGAGAGCAATAAAGACTTAATTTAAGGCCGAAAGAGCAAGATGGCGCAAGAGGATCTAGATAAGCGTTTTATGAAAGAAAGCGCGCTTGCCGGAGACATCGCCTCATTAATTGAGCCTGTAATAGAAGATTTAGGCTACCAATTGGTGCGGGTCCTTGTCTCTAACCGTGATGGAACAACCGTGCAAATCATGGCGGATAAGAAGACCGGTGATTTTGGTATTAAAGATTGTGAGATCTTGGGCAATGAGCTGTCTCCTTTTCTAGATAGCCGTGACCCAATGCCAGGTGAGTACCATCTAGAGATTTCATCACCAGGCGTGGATCGTCCGTTAGTGCGCCCGCAAGATTTTATTAACTGGCAAGGCTTTGAGGCAAAGTTAGAAGTGAAACAGCTCATAGATGGGCGCAAAAGATTTAAGGGCCGTTTAAGAGGCTATGAGAATGACGAAGTTTTATTAGAGTTCAAAGCTGACAAAGCAGATGAACCTGTGACCATTGGTTTAAACAAGAGCTTAATCGCCAGTGCCAAATTACTTTTAAACGATGATTTATTGAACAACGCCCAAAAGCGCCAGACAATAAACGACAAACAAATAAACGAGCCAACCATCAAATAATGATGCAAGGCCCACTCATTTATGTAAGCGGAGAATGATATGGTGACCAAAGGTGTAAGCGCCAATCGGTTAGAACTTTTGCAAATCGCAGAAGCAGTAGCACGAGAAAAATCAATTGATCGTGACGTTGTGATCGAAGCGATGGAAGACGCCATTCAAAAGGCCGCCAAATCTCGTTATGGCAGTGAGAATGAAATTCAAGCGAAAATTGACTCTGCCACGGGTGAGATCAAGTTATCTCGTTTGCTACAAATTGTTGAAGACGTGACCAATGAAGCAACTGAAATTACTCTAAAGGCTGCCAAACGGGTGAAGAAGGATGCCGCCATCGGCGATGTTCTAGATGAAGAATTGCCACCTTTAGATTTTGGCCGGGTTGCGGCTCAAAATGCCAAACAAGTGATCGTGCAAAAAGTGCGCGATGCTGAGCGCGAACGTCAATTTGAAGAATATAAAGCCCGTACAGGCGAAGTTGCCAATGGGTCTGTTAAACGAATTGAATATGGCAATGTAATTGTTGATCTAGGCCGAGCAGAGGCGATCATTCGCCGCGATGAAAGTTTGCCGCGCGAAAATTTCCGCTATGGTGATCGGGTGCGGGCCTTTATTTATGATGTGCGCCGCGAACAACGTGGTCCACAAATTTTCTTAAGCAGAACCCGTCCCGAATTTATGGCAAAGCTCTTTGCCCAAGAAGTGCCAGAGATTTATGATGGCATTGTAGAAATTAAGTCAGTCGCACGTGATCCTGGTAGCCGAGCAAAAATTGCGGTTATCAGCCAAGACAGCTCAATTGATCCTGTTGGCGCGTGTGTGGGTATGCGCGGTGCGCGTGTGCAAGCTGTGGTCAATGAACTGCAAGGCGAAAAAATAGACATCATCCCGTGGTCACATGATGCGGCCACTTTTATTGTCAACGCACTGGCCCCAGCAGAGGTGGTTAAGGTTGTTTTGGATGAGGATGTGCAGCGCATTGAAGTTGTGGTGCCAGATGACCAGTTGAGCCTGGCCATTGGCCGGCGTGGTCAAAATGTACGCTTGGCCTCTCAGTTAACCGGTTGGGAAATTGATATTTTAACGGAACACGAAGAATCTGAAAAACGTCAAAAAGAATTTGTGGAACGCACAGCCAAGTTTATGGAGAGCCTCGATGTTGATGAATTCATCGCGCAGCTTCTAGCTTCAGAAGGTTTTAGTTCTGTCAGCGAAGTTGCTTTTGTTGACCCATCAGAGATCTCAAGCATTGAAGGATTTGATGATGACACAGCGCAAGAAATTCAAGCCCGTGCTCGTGATTTCCTTGAGCGCCGCCAGGCCGAACTTGAAAAACGTTGTAAAGAATTAGGCATAGAAAAAGAGCTCGGTGAGATCGAAGGTTTAACGACCGAGATGCTTGTCGCGCTTGGTGAAAATGAAGTGATCACTGTTGAACACTTAGCAGAATGTGCAACGGATGATTTGATCGGTTGGTCCGAACGCAAAGATGGTGAAACAACCAGATTTGAAGGTTTCCTTGATCAGTTCAACATTCGCAAACATCAAGCTGAAGATTTTATCATGACGGCGCGTGTGAAGGCAGGTTGGATCAGTGAAGAAGACCTGAAAAAAGATGAAGAGCCAGAAGAAGAGGGTGCGCAAGAGCAAGAAGAAGCACCAGTTGTTGTGCCAGCGCCAACCGCGCTAGAAGAAGCTGAAGCTGTATTTTCAGAGCGTCCCTCAGCTCAATCAGAACAAGAAGACACACCAGATAAAGGCGATACGGCTTAACATCAAGAAGGCCAACGGTGTTAGAGCAAAATCAATATGAACGCGCAAGGAAAGAAGAAAAACCAAAACCGTCGTTGTGTACTAACAGGTGAGACAAAAGCCAAAGAGGAGCTAATCCGTTTTGTGGTTGGCCCTGATGATGTGGTAACACCAGATATAAAAGCTAATTTACCAGGACGCGGTGTTTGGCTTTGCACGCAAAAAGCAACGATTGAAGAGGCTGTTAAACGTAAATTATTTCATCGCGGTTTTGCAAAATCGGTTCAAGTCGGCCCCGAACTTGCACAACAAGTGGATGATTTATTGAAAAAATCTGCCCTTGGGCAGTTAAAAATGGCAAATAAAGCCGGCAATGCAGTCTATGGGTTCACAAAACTCATGGCAGCATTGGAAAAAGAGACTATAATGGCAATGATCCATGCACAAGAGGCAAGCCCGCCC
Source organism: Hyphomicrobiaceae bacterium (assembly GCA_021775775.1). Taxonomy (GTDB): domain Bacteria; phylum Pseudomonadota; class Alphaproteobacteria; order Rhizobiales; family HXMU1428-3; genus HXMU1428-3. Next base: position 7,403 of record JAJFHF010000218.1, on the reverse strand, counting down.
GAAGCAGGTAAGTTAGACTATAGGTTTCGAACAAATTTAGAACAAAGTGGTGTATCGGAACAAAATTTTTGTAAAAAACCGTTTAACGGCTTTAAAACCCAAGAATTGAGTTTGGCTTTTGGTGCAGCAAATGTCATACATGCAGGACTAAAAGGTGATGGTGCTGCAAAAGCAGCGATAAAAGCTATGACGAGATATACAGCTTATAATAATGAATGACCCACGGCTTCATTCATGATATCAGGCTTTAAGTGGCTAAGCTGGACAATTAACGAACGATAAAGCGGGCGAAACAGAACGGTAATTAAGGATCCTAGATCAAGGGATCTTAGGAAACAATTGGTATATGAGCGAAACAAAAGAAACTGGCAGCAAAACATCACAGACCTCAGAGCGCGGCACTTTAAAGCTGAAGCGTACTGTTGACGCAGGTCACGTGCGCCAGAATGTAAGCGGCGGTCGGTCTAAGTCTGTTGTTGTTGAAAAGAAAAGAAAACGCACAATCACCAAACCAGGGTCTGAAGCGCCAGCACCGGCTGCTCAAACAAAAGCCAAAGCCCCGGCCAAAGGTAAAGCCGTGCCAGGCTCCAAAACTGCAACAGGCCCCAAAAATGCACTAGGCTCATTGTCCAATCAAGAGCAAGCCGCTCGTTTAAAAGCACTTGAAGAGGCCAAAGAGCGTCGCGGTGAAGAAGATAAGGCCGCGCTAGAAGCTAAAGAACGCCGTGAACTTGAAAGCCAGGAAGCCAAAGCCAAACTTGAATTAAAACGTCTTGATGATGACGCCAAGGAACAAGCCAAGGCTAAAGAAAAAGAGACCGCATCTGCTAAAAAGCCAGCTTCGAAAACAGGCGCAAAGCCAGGTTCAAAAACAGGCAAGGCAACTGCAGACGAAAAACCAGTTGATCCAACAAGCATCGAGGCAGCTGCTGCTAAGGCAGAAGTGACCGGGGCAAAACGTGTTGTTAAACCACGGGTCACGTCACAGGCTGCTGAATTGCAAGAAGCCAAAGCAAATAAGCAAAAGGTTGATCGCAACAGCCGCCGCGGCGAAGGCCGCGTCAAGGGTCGTTTGACAATCACCAACGCCCTCAATGAAGGTCAACGTGAACGCTCGCTTGCCTCTTTAAAACGCAAACGCGAAAAAGAAAAATCAAAAGCGGCCGGCCCACAAACCCCGCGTGAAAAAATCGTTCGCGAAGTTATCATTCCAGAAACAGTAACCATCCAAGAATTGGCCAACCGCATGACGGTGCGCGGTGTTGATGTCATTAAATATATGATGCAACAAGGCCAGATGCATCAGATCAATGATCTCATTGATGCTGACACAGCAGAGCTGATCGTTGAAGAATTTGGCCACAAGCCGCGCCGCGTCTCTGAAGCGGATGTGGAAGAAGGTTTGTTTAACGAAGAACCTGAAGAAGAAACCAACCTGCAACCACGTGCCCCTGTCGTGACAGTGATGGGCCACGTTGATCATGGTAAGACATCGTTGCTTGATGCCTTGCGCAGTGAAAATGTTGTCTCTGGTGAGGCTGGCGGTATTACCCAGCACATCGGTGCGTATCAGGTCACCACCGCGGATGATCATAAAATTACATTTATTGATACACCTGGCCACGAAGCCTTTACGGCTATGCGCGCGCGCGGTGCCAAAGTAACAGATATTGTTGTGTTGGTTGTGGCAGCCGATGATGGCGTGATGCCGCAAACCATTGAAGCGATCAATCATGCCAAAGCCGCGCAAGTGCCAATTATTGTTGCGATCAACAAGATGGATAAGCCTGACATCAACCCACAACGGGTACGTACAGATTTGTTGCAACATGAAGTGATTGTTGAAAGCATGAGCGGCGACACTCTTGAGGTTGAAGTCTCTGCACTGAAACGTGAAGGCCTTGATAATCTACTCGAAGCCATTAACAACCAATCAGAAATTTTAGAATTAAAAGCCAACCCAGATCGCCGCGCAGAAGGCATCGTGGTAGAGGCTCAATTAGAACGTGGCCGTGGTCCTGTTGGTACAATGCTTGTGCAAAAAGGCACGATAAAAATTGGCCAGATCATTGTGGCTGGCCGGGCATGGGGCAAAGTGCGCGCGCTGATTAATGATCATGGTGAAAATGTTGTTGAAGCTGGCCCCTCGGTACCTGTTGAAGTCCTCGGCTTTAACACAGCCCCCGAGGCCGGTGACCAGTTCGGCATTGTTGAAAATGAAGCCAGAGCGCGTGAAATCACTGAATATCGCACCAAAAAACGCCGCGATATTCTCGCCGCTGGCGCAGGGTCAGTTCGCACACTTGAGCAAATGATGAGCCAGCTACATGAAGCTGATGTTAAAGAAATTCCTGTGGTCATTAAAGGCGATGTGCAAGGTTCAGTTGAAGCCATTGTTGCCGCCCTTGAAAAGCTAGGCACAGATGAAGTGATCGCCCGTGTCATTCACTCAGGTGTAGGCGGCATCACTGAGTCAGACATCACTCTGGCCAATGCGAGTGACGCCATTGTCTTTGGCTTTAATGTACGCGCTAATAATCAGGCGCGCGATGCGGCTCAAGCTCAAGGTCTTGAAATACGCTATTACTCAGTCATTTACGATCTAGTGGATGAAGTTAAAGCGGCCATGTCAGGCCTGCTTGATCCAACCATCAAAGAGCACTTTATCGGAAATGCCGAAATTCTAGAAGTTTTTCATATTTCTAAAGTGGGTAAAGTTGCTGGTTGCCGTGTCACAGAGGGCAAGTTGGAGCGCGGCGCCGGTGTGCGTCTTATTCGAGACAATGTGGTTATCCATGAGGGCAATCTGAGCACTTTAAAACGCTTTAAAGATGAGGTGCCAGAAGTGTCAGGTGGCCAGGAATGCGGCACCGCTTTTGAAAACTATCAAGATTTGAAAGCTGGCGATATTATCGAAGCCTTCCGCGTTGAGAAAATTGAGCGCAGTTTATAAAGGTTCCGTCTCTGAACGATAAAAAGAGCAGCAAAATGAAATCTCAAAACAAAGCGCCGTCTCAACGGCAATTGCGTGTTGCTGAAAATTTGCGCCATGAGCTTAGCCAAATTTTCACTCGTGTAGATATACGTGATGATGATTTAATAGGTGTGATCATTACAGTCTCAGAAATTCGCACAAGTCCTGATATGAGCAATGCAACCGTTTACGTTATGCCTCTTGGTGGTGAGCGCCAAGCTGAGATTATCGCTGCGCTCGAGCGTCATAAGAAATTTTTGCGCGGCGAGCTTTCGCGCAAAGTTCATTTAAAATATATGCCCGAGCTGCATTTTAAGTTAGATGAAAGTTTTGATAATTCAGGACGCATTTCTGATGTGTTAAACTCAGATAAAGTTGCCAAAGATCTAAATAAAGATGATCTAGGTCAAGATTAGGTTCCCCCTCAATGGCAAAACGTAAACGTGGCAATCCGGTTAGTGGCTGGGTGGTTCTTGATAAACCCCTAAATTTAAATTCCACCAAAGCGGTCGCCATCATCCGCCGTCTATTTAACGCCCAAAAAGCCGGCCACGCTGGTACACTTGACCCCTTAGCCACAGGGATTCTCCCGATCGCCTTGGGAGAGGCGACCAAAACAGTCTCTAATGTGATGGGCGGGGAAAAAATCTATCAGTTCACCGTGAGCTGGGGCGCACAAACCTCAACCGACGATCTAGAAGGCGAAGTAACCGCAACCAGCCTAAAGCGCCCAACAACCCAAGAAATTGAGAGCATATTAGAAGATTTTATTGGCACCATTTTGCAAACGCCACCGGCTTTCTCAGCCATAAAAATCAACGGAGACCGTGCTTATGATTTAGCCCGGGCCGGTCAAGACGTTGAAATGACCCCGCGAGAGGTAAATATTCACGATCTTAAGCTGTTAACGACCGAAGATGAGGCAACCGCTGTTTTTGAAACAAAATGCGGAAAAGGGACATATATTCGCGCCCTGGCACGCGATATGGGGCATGAATTGGGCTGTTTGGGGCATGTAACCAGCCTAAGGCGCACGCAAACAGGCCCTTTTAACGAAGATATGTCGATTTCACTGGAAAAGTTAGAAGAGTTCAGCCATAGTGCGCACGCTCGAGAGAGTGCGCAAATGGAATTAGACCCTTTATTGGGTGACCATTTGCATCCGATAGAGACTGCGCTGGACGACATCCCGGCGCTAGCCATCAATGAGGATTTAGCATCTCGAATACGATTGGGCCAATCTGTTTTAATCACAGGGCGGGACGCACCAATCATCAAGGGGCCAGCTTACACCAAGGTTGGATCAAAGGTCATAGCGTTAGGGTCTGTCTCGCAAGGGGCATTTAAACCCTCTCGGGTCTTTAATCTGATGAAGTAGTTGGCTCATATTATATATAAAGGAGAAACACGATGTCGATTTCTGCTGAACGTAAGCAAGAATTGATTAAAGAATACGCCATCAAGGCTGAAGATACTGGCTCACCAGAAGTGCAAGTTGCGATTCTAACAGAGCGGATTAACAACCTTACCGGCCATTTTAAATCACATAAAAAAGACAATCACTCACGTCGCGGTTTGCTCAAAATGGTAAGCCAACGTCGCCGGTTGCTTGATTATGTAAAGTCGAACAGTGATGCACGCTACCAAGATTTAATTAAGCGTCTAAGCATTCGTCGTTAAATTTTTTAACGAAGAGAATTTAAAAAAGGGCGCAGGGCGTGAACTCACCTTGCCCCTTTCTTTTTATGTGCTTCCGTAAAAGTGGATGCCGGTTTTGCGATAAGAAGCACAATGAAGAATGTGCTTCCGTAAAAGTGGATGCCGGTTTTACGATAAGAAACACAATGAAGAATGTCACTTGGGGTCTAAATTTTCTTAAAAGATGACGCGAAGTGATCAGTTAAATGGATGGGCCATTTAACTTTAAGGACCGATCATAGATCCCAATAGGGGGATCAAAAGGTCCGAAAACGTATGAAGAGAAACAATATGTTTAAAATTGACACGGTAGAAATTGAATGGGGCGGACGGCCTCTAAAACTAGAAACAGGTAGAATTGCTCGCCAAGCGCACGGTTCGGTCCTCGCGCAATATGGCGAGACCTCGGTGTTAGCAACAGTGGTTGCAGCCCGTTCTGTTAAACCAGGAATTGATTTCTTCCCCCTCACAGTAAATTATCAAGAAAAAGCTTACGCGGCTGGTAAAATTCCAGGCGGTTATTTTAAGCGCGAAGCACGTCCAAGTGAAAAAGAGACATTGGTCTCACGTCTAATCGACCGCCCAATCCGCCCGCTTTTTGCCAGTGGTTTTAAAAACGAAACCCAGGTTATCACCACAGTCCTATCACACGATATGGAAAATGACCCAGATGTGTTGGCTATGATTGCAGCCTCAGCCGCAATAACCCTTTCTGGCCTGCCATTCATGGGCCCCATTGGCGGCGCGCGTGTTGGCTATATCGATGGTGAATATGTCCTCAATCCAACCATTGATCAAATGGAAGACACAACCCTAGATTTGGTTGTAGCTGGCACCAATGACGCTGTGTTGATGGTCGAATCCGAAGCGCAAGAATTAGCTGAAGATATCATGCTAGGCGCTGTTAACTTTGGTCACGATGCATGCGCTCCTGTTATTGACGCCATCATCAATCTAGCTGAAAAAGCAGCCAAAGAGCCATGGGATCTGGTGGAAGTCGACAAAGCAAAATATGCTGACAAAGTCGTCGCCATTGCCAAAGATGGTTTGGAGCAAGCTTATAAATTAGCTGATAAAGCAGAACGCCAAAATGCGATCGCTGTGTTGAAAGACAAAGTGTTCACAGACCTGATGCCATCTGAAGATGACGGTTCAGAATCTGTGTTACTTGGTAGTGTTTTCAAATCAGTCGAAGCTGACATTGTACGCGGCTCTATTCTAAAGACCGGCATTCGTATTGATGGCCGGGACACAAAAACAGTGCGCCCCATTTTAAGTGAAGTTGGCATCTTGCCGCGCACACATGGTAGCGCTTTGTTCACAAGAGGGGAGACGCAAGCCATTGTAGTCGCCACTCTAGGTACAGGCGAAGATGAGCAATTTGTTGACCGCCTAGAAGGCACCTACAAAGAGCGGTTCTTGCTGCACTATAACTTCCCTCCCTATTCAGTTGGTGAAGTTGGTCGCTCTGGGTTTACCAGCCGGCGTGAAATTGGCCACGGTAAATTAGCTTGGCGTGCCATTCACCCAATGTTGCCATCAAAAGAAGATTTCCCCTACACATTGCGTGTGGTTTCAGAAATCACAGAATCAAACGGATCATCTTCAATGGCAACAGTCTGCGGCACATCCCTCTCCCTCATGGATGCCGGCGTTCCCTTGAAAAAGCCAGTAGCTGGCATTGCCATGGGCCTGATCAAAGATGGTGATGAATTTGCTGTTCTATCAGATATCTTAGGTGATGAAGATCATTTGGGTGATATGGACTTTAAAGTGGCTGGTACCAAAGATGGCATCACCAGTTTGCAAATGGACATTAAAATCACTGGTATCACCAGAGAGATTATGGAAACAGCCCTTAATCAAGCCCAAGGTGGTCGTCTTCATATTCTAGGTGAAATGAGCAAAGCGCTTGATACCTCTCGTGATGAAGTTGGCGAACATGCCCCGCGCATCGAAACCATCACCATCCCAACGGATAAAATTCGTGAAGTGATCGGCCAAGGTGGTAGCGTCATTCGTTCCATCGTTGAAGAATCTGGAGCCAAAGTGGACATCAATGATGAAGGTATCATCAAGGTAGCTGCTGCTAATTCAGATAGCATCAATAAAGCCTTAGAGTTGATCAAAAGCATCACAGACGAACCAGAAGAAGGTGTGATCTACAAAGGCAAAGTGGTCAAGGTTGTTGACTTTGGTGCCTTTGTGAATTTCTTTGGCGCCAAAGATGGTTTGGTACATATCTCACAACTCACCAGTGAATTCCGTCCCAAAACCGTCGGCGATGTTGTCAAAGAAGGCCAAGAAGTTTTCGTGAAACTAGTTGGCTTTGATGATCGGGGCAAAGTACGCCTATCCATGAAGATGGTTGATCAAGAAACAGGGCAAGAGATCGTCCAAGATGACGACTAATCATTAGTAATATAACGTTTTTTTGAACAAAATCACACCTTGCTTTGTAAAAAAGCAGGGTGTTTTTTTATCAATATTGGTTTAATATTTCTTTCTAACTTATAATCAAATTACTGATTATAAGTTAGAAATCCTATCACTTAATAAAGGAGACCCTTAAGTTGAAGTATTCAAGCTCTATTTTTCTCACAACACTTCTTATCGGTTGTTTTTTCATTCAAAATGCTCATAGCGCAGAAATTTGCACTGGCTATGGCCCACAAACGCCGCGTGATATCGCCCAAAAACAGGGAACCAATAAACAAAATTTTGGTCTGGC
>JAJFHF010000217.1 GCA_021775775.1 Hyphomicrobiaceae bacterium | reverse complement strand
GTTTATTGGGGCATATGGGAATTTTCCCAACTTTCCATTGTCAGAAATAACATTCCCTAATAGTTGACACTACAGCCACAAGTTCCGTATAGAAGAATGGGTAGGACATCAGCATTTCGTTGAACTCGAAATATGAGTCTCAATCGAAGCTGACAGCCAAATTGTTGAAAGTCGTAGATTTGGTGAGCATGAACACATGACTGTGGCACTATTACACGAAATTGAAGACTATTGCCGCGGCGCCGGCATGGCCGAGAGCACGTTCGGTAAGCGGGTTGTGAATGACGGTAAATTCGTTGGCCGTCTGCGCGGCGGATGCGGTGTTACAACAGCAACTGTCGACAAAGTCCGGCAATTCATCTCCACCAACGGTACGCGCGTCTTAACGTCCGGTTCGACGCCAATCGCAAATAGGTCCGGCAATGGTCATGCCGACACCGCGAGCCCCCGTGACACCGGCGCGAAACCCTCCGAGAAACAAGCCTTCCGTTTCTACGACAATCGCCAAAAATACCTCATGTTTGTCAACACCTGCAGCGAAAAATGGAAAGTCGCGGAACGTGTCGGCCAGGAATTACAGCACATTCGGCCGCGCCCGCCCGCGCTGCGGATATTCGACGCCGGCATGGGGGACGGGACCGTCTTGACCAATGTCATGCGTCAGTCCCATCAGCGTTTTCCGACCTTGCCGCATTACATTGTCGGCAAGGAAATCAGCCTGGAAGACGTCCGGCTGAGCCTGGAAAAAATGCCGGACCGGTTTTCCGAACACCCGGCTACTGTAATGGTGGCGACTAACCTGTATTACACCGAGGCGCCCTGGTTAACCCCCCGGTCCATGTCAGCCGCCGCGGCTTTGAACTGGATTACCGTTCCGCTGCGCGGCAATACCGCCCATGAATTTCACGATCAGATAGCGGATATGCAGGAGATGCTGGCCGATACCTGGCGGGTCAAGACCAGTGCGGTCACCGGTAATCCGCTTTATGAACGGCCGACAGTATTGGTGCTCTACCGGGAAGATCACGAATTCATGCTCGATCAAATCATCCCGCAGCCGGGGAAAACCCAGGCGGAATATGATCTTGTAATCGCTTCGCAGCCTTACCGGGCGAAAATGCCGGTTGAGTTCAAGGCGCAAAAGGTCATCGCCCCGCTCGCAAAAAGCCTGGCACCCGGCGGGCGGCTCCTTGGCATCCATTCCTGCGGCGGCGATCCCGGTCTTGAAATCATCCAAAGAGTATGGCCGGGAGAAAACCCGTTTACGACCAATCGTCACGATCTCCTGAAGGCCGCAAAACAGGACGTGGGCCGTAGCCGGAACGACCTCAATTATAACGCCTATTCCGACAAGCGGGCCATTGTGCGCTACGACATGCACACGCTTCCTACTGAAATTTCAGAACAGACGGGTATCGGGACGTCAACCCTTTTGGCGGCTTGGAATGCGGCCGTTTATGTCGCGCAAATCGAGGATGAGCGGCTTGAAGACGTCATCGGCGATGCCGGATATCTAGACGCGACCCGCAGTGTATTGGCTGAACGCGGCGGATTATGGTTCTACGATGAATCTTTTGTCATCTCGAGACGGCGGAACTGAGACAGTGGCAGCAATCCCGCATCCTTGCGCACCCAGCCCACCGGTCGGCAGCCGATTGGTTCGAAAGTTGCTCCGGGGTGAATTGGCCCTCACAGCGGAAATCGTGCCCCCACTCTCGAGCGATCCGGCAGACCTCGATCGGATGATTGACCCCCTGAAAGCCTCCGTCGATGCGTTGAATATCGCCGATTCAGCCGGCGGCAAGGTGCGCCTTTCAGGCCTGGCCTGCGCCGCTTTGATGAACCGGAACGATGTTGAACCGGTTCTGCAAATGACCTGCCGCGACCGCAACAAGATCGCTTTACTGTCCGATCTGATCGGTGCCGGTGCCCTCGGGGTCCATAATCTGCTCTTTCTGCGCGGCGATACGCTTGCGGTGGAAAGCCAGCCCGGCGTCACCGAGGTCCATGACGTGACGCCGACGGAACTGATCGCGATTGCGGCCAATCTGACCAATGCCGGTTTTGTGCCCGGCGCCGAAACCAAACTCACCAATCCTGGCATCACTCCGGCTCAAAGCGCGGTTTCCTCGCCACCGCAGTTCTTCGTCGGCGCTGCCGATGTCCCGGCCCAATGTGAAGAGGATTTTTGGGCCGGTGCGCTAAAGGCGAAGATCGAAGCCGGAGCGCAATTCATCCAGACACAGCTTTGTTATGATCTCGGTCAAATTACAAATTATGCCACCCGGCTAAACGCCAATGACTTCAGCGACCGCGCCTTTGTTCTGGTCGGAACGGGTCCGTTGAAATCCGCCCAATCGGCACTCTGGATGCGCGAGAACCTCTGGGGTGTCGATATACCCGACGCAATCGTGGCCAGGCTCGATAAGGCCAAGGACCCGGTGCGTGAAGGCATTAAAATATGCGCCGAAATATTAGGTCACATCGCCGACACATCCGGGCTTGCCGGCGCCCATCTGATGGCCCCCGGTAATAATGAATCAATT
>JAJFHF010000216.1 GCA_021775775.1 Hyphomicrobiaceae bacterium | reverse complement strand
GGCTAGCCTTTGTCCTCTTTGTAACTCTTTCAATTTTAGTTCTGCTTTGTGAACGATGTTTTTCAGACGTGTTATTTCGGTTAAAAACTGCTCTTGTGCTTGGTTCGATATTTCTTTTTCAGCTTCTAGCAAAGCTATGGTCTCAGCTGCTTCTAGCGCCAATTTATTCTTACCCTGCTCAATTGCTTGGGTGGTTCGACTTTCTAGATCGGAAATTTTCTCAACGAGTTGTTTGTGCTGTGTGGCTTCTTGTTGATTTTGGGCAATGGCGATTGCGACAGCTTTTCGAGATGCATCAACTGCATATGCACCGTCTTTGAGCTGTTGCTTTAAAATTGCCAGGGCGTGACGGTCTGTAAAGTCGTCGCTTGCTTGAGTGGCGGCCCCTCTGAAGAGGGTTATGATTTGTTTAAGCATTACTATCTTTCCTTTTAATAAACAGTGTTCATAATTACAGCAAAACATATAATTGAACGATGTTCAATAAATAAATTATTTTTGGTTAATTGGCGATAAAACTTCAAGGGAATCTTTGATATGGTCTGGAATGCTTGGGCAAACAAATGGCATTTTACCAAGCACAGCAAATTTATTGCCTCTTTACTCTCTACTTTCACAAAAAATACCCCATCCAAATTATTTCATAAAATACAATCCTCGCCTTCTTGAAGTCCGATGTTCTTGCTTGCCCTCTTTTATCTTGACTCTCTCCTAATATATCTATAAATCTAGATATATGGATAAATTAACCGCTATCGAAGCTTTCGCTGCCCTTGCCCAACCCACGCGCCTGGATGTCTTTCGTCTGCTTGTTAAAGCTGGCCATGAAGGGCTCAGCGCCGGTGAAATTGCTAAAACACTCACCATTCGCCAAAACACCATGTCTACCAATTTGGCCATATTGGCACGTACCGGTTTGGTGACCAATCAACGCGAGGGCCGTTCCATTCGCTATTTCGCTGACTACCAAGGCATCAGCGCGCTCATCAGTTTTTTGATGGAAGATTGTTGCGGGGGAAACTTAGAGATTTGCCAACCTATCATTGATGAAATCGCCTGTGGGCGTTGAGGAAGACCAATGACCGACATAACAATGGATAAAAAAACAATAGAGGCGCCCAGCATTGGCATTTTTGAGCGCTGGCTCACCCTTTGGGTGGCGCTTGCGATGGGGCTTGGCATTGTTATGGGCCAACTCTTTCCTGGTCTATTTGAACTGCTGGCCAGCATTGAATACGCCCATGTTAATCTGGTGGTTGCGGTATTGATCTGGGCGATGGTCTACCCGATGATGATAGCGGTTGATTTTAAAAGCATCACTCATGTTTGGGATGAGCCCAACGGGTTGGTGATTACGCTTGTGGTCAACTGGCTCATTAAGCCTTTTACAATGGCAGCGCTTGGCTTGTTGTTTTTCAAATATATCTATGTAGATTTCATATCTGAAGCCGACAGTGATGCCTATATAGCCGGGTTGATCTTGCTTGGGGCGGCTCCTTGTACAGCCATGGTCTTTGTCTGGTCACAGCTCACCCGCGGCGATGCGAACTACACCTTGGTGCAAGTTAGTGTCAATGATCTGATTATGGTTTTTGCTTATGCCCCGATTGTCGCGTTATTACTGGGTGTCACTGATATTCCAGTGCCATGGGACACGCTGGTATTGTCGGTTGCTCTTTATGTTGTGGTGCCACTGCTTGCGGGGATTTTTACGCGCAAGAGGCTGCTGGGCGCCACAAACAATGTTGATGCCGCAACTGCCTTTACCGCGCGTTTAAAACCATTTTCCATTATTGGTCTGTTGGCAACCGTTGCTTTACTGTTTGGTTTTCAAGGCGGCGTGATCTTGTCTCAACCGCTTCTTATTGTTTTGATTGCTATCCCTCTTTTGCTTCAATCTTATGGCATCTTTGCACTTGCATATGGGGCGGCATGGTTCAAGCGCGTCCCTTTTAAGATTGCAGCCCCTTGTGCGATGATCGGGACATCTAATTTCTTTGAACTTGCCGTGGCTGTGGCGATCAGCCTGTTTGGTCTAAACTCTGGCGCTGCCCTTGCCACCGTTGTTGGTGTGTTGGTTGAGGTGCCGGTTATGTTATCGTTGGTTGCTTTTGCGAACAGGACGAAAAATCACTTTCCACAAGACTGATTCTCATTCAAGGCAGGCTCAAAATGAAAATAGTCATTCATTCACCGCCCCGATTGCTGTACATCGCGCTGCGCCCTTGAAATGATCCACGTAGCTGGCCAATGCCATTTGTAACCCACTATCAAAAACTATTAAAGATCCTTAGCCAATTTGACGAACAAAATTTTGTAAGGCATACTTAAGATTACAGAAATGGTCATTGAGGAAGAATCCTAATGAGCAAGCTTAGATGTCTAAAACAAGTGTTTTATGTCCTGTCAATATTTGGCAGCATAGGTATCTTTTTTATTTCAACGAGCACAACAAGCCAAGCCAAGACCACCAGTGTTGTGGCCTTTAATAGCGAATATGGCCTCATCTTAATTGATAGTATTAGCTCGCGTGCCGCTTTTGATCTGTTTGAAACCCTCAATGTCCCCGTTCAATACAATTTTTTTGCCCAAACTAAGATCTTTGCTCCTAAAGATAAAAGTTTCCGCATTGCTTGCACAGCTTATAGTGCGAATTATATTTGCGCGGTCATTGTCTATCCCAGTAAATATGCGACTCTCAATTTTGATACAGATGAAATAAAACTAAAACTACCAAGCACGATGGCTAAAAGCTATGCTGGTGCCTTTAACCAGGCGCCCGAAAAATTTCACTTTGCGACTGAAGACAAACGTTTGATTATTGACTGGTCTCAAAAAGGTCTATCCATTCTAAACTTTCGTTAT
>JAJFHF010000215.1 GCA_021775775.1 Hyphomicrobiaceae bacterium | reverse complement strand
AAAGCTAGAAAAAATAATCCTGAGCTCGAAATTACAGGTTGTTTGATGTTCACCAACAAGTGCTTCTTGCAGGTGCTTGAAGGCCCCCCAGAGAAAGTTCAAACCATTTTCGAGCAAATCTCTGCAGATCCCAGACACCATGACATTGTGATTGTCGATAGACATACGATTGAAAGCAGGCGATTTAATAATTGGTCAATGGCACTTATCGAAAACTCACAGTCCAATGAAACTGCAATGAATGAAATCCTTGGTGGATCCTATGAACATATAACGAAGGTTTCAGTAAACAAAATTATTGATTTCATGGAAGCTGCCTTGAGCTTAAATCGAGCAGCTATCGTTGATCTAAAGTGATATCATGTTTTATGGTCTAGAGCCTGCATTTGCTTTATCATTTGTTGGACCACTGGTTTTACAATGGTTAGTTTTTGCGCTCACAAACAAAACTCACAACCTGACGTAACATCCCCGCTCGCTCACCAAATGGGTCTAGAGCATAAAGGGCACCATCACGTAGATTATCCAGAAAGACTTGCGCTTTGTCTTGGCCAAGGGCTGAGACCAGGGTCGCCTTGCCACTTGCCGCGTCTTTGCCTGGTGTCTTGCCAAGGTCGCTGGCGCTGCCTTGTTCGTCTAGCAAATCGTCTTTGAGTTGAAAGGCTAGGCCTAACTTTTCGCCAAATAATTTTAAGGCTGCGCGTTCATGGGGCGGGGCGCCGCCGATGATGGCACCGGCCTCACAGGCAAACGAGATTAGCGCACCCGTTTTTTGGGCATGGATCATAATTACATCTGCGAACTGGGCTGGCTCTTTTGCGCTTTCTGCTGCCAGATCGCGAATCTGGCCGCCGACCATGCCGGATTTGCCTGAGGCAATGGCCAGGCCCTTGATAAGTTCCGTTCTGATCATGGCATTGGTCAGGCTGGCGTTATGGGTGATGAGTTCAAAAGCCAGGCTTTGCAGAGCGTCACCAGCTAAAATGGCGGTGGCTTCGCCTTGGTGTTTCCATAGACTTGGCTGGCCACGGCGCAGCTCATCATTATCCATGGCTGGCAGATCATCATGCACGAGGGAATAGCAATGAATGCATTCTATGGCGAGTGCTGTTGCGTCCACAAGTTGTTGTTCAGATGAAAATAGGTTGGCTGTTGCGTGCACCAAAAATGGGCGCAGGCGCTTGCCGCCATTGAGGCTTGCATAGCGCATGGCTTGTAGAATCGCCAGCGAGGTTTCATTGTCATCTGCTAACTGGGCCTTTAGCCCCTTCTCAACAACATTAGCCACTTTTTCTAATTCAGCTTTAAAATTGTCCTCATCCATGGGATAAATAAATCTATACCTTGTTTGTTGTTTATTTGGTGATAAGAGCATGTCATTGTTCCCCAAAATCGGTAACCACTTTTGGGTGACATGCTGTAATGTACTATAGGAAAAGTTCCATTTTACAAAGTTTTTCATCTCCCATGCGTCTGATCAATACGCTCATAAATGGTTTCAAATCAGCCCTTTCTTGGCTGAACGTTCCGCGTCTTTGGGGGATTGTCTGGCGGGTGATGCTTGGTGCTGTCGTGTTTTTTGTGTTTTTAACCGTGTTGTTGCGCTATGTGGACCCACTGTTTTCCAATGAAATGTTACGAGAAAAACTTATGGGGCGCTCGGTCACTTATGAATGGGTGCCGATTGAGAAAATCTCGCCTCATCTTGTAACAGCCGTGATTATCGCCGAGGATGGGCGCTATTGTTACCACAACGGTGTTGATTGGCGGCAAATGGAACAGGCGTGGGCGCAAGCCTGGGAGGGCTCGAAAAAACCGCGCGGAGCCAGCACCATCACCATGCAAACTGTCAAAAACTTGTATTTATGGTCTGATCGTTCTTATGTGCGCAAGTTGATAGAGCTACCAATGGCTTATATGATTGATTTTATTTGGTCCAAACAACGCCAGATCGAAATTTACCTGAACATTGTTGAATGGGGACCAGGGATTTATGGGGCAAAAGCGGCCGCGCGCGCGCATTTTAAAACTGTACCCTCACGGTTATCCAAACGCCAAGCGGCACAATTGGCGGCCTCTTTACCCAATCCTATTGTGCGCCGCGCCGGTAGGCCCGGGCCTTACACACGCAAGATCGCATCGATTATTTATAAACGCATGGCCAATGCCCGGCCTTGGGTGAATTGTGCACTGAAGTAAGTGCCTTTAAGTCGGCGCCCTTAACTACGTATGCTTTCAACTTTATTGATATATGGGCTAAATGACCTGTGGGCACTATATTTTTTAAATTTAGGGCTGGCCAAATTTAGCAAAGAGAGGTATAAGTCGCCTCTTAAATTTCCTTTGGGCGAAGCTTTTGGGAAGTGTTTACATGAAAAAGACTGTTTTGCTTGGCAGTGAATATCACTGACGCAGCTGTTTAGCGCGCTCATTTCATTGTTTTTGCATATAATTTTGAGGTTTAATCGCTGATATGGCTGTTCCAAAAAGTAAAATTTCCCGAATGAAACGCGGCAACCGTCGCTCCACTGATGCGCTTGTTGCCCCTGCTTATGTGGAAGACAAAGAGTCTGGTGAATTGCGCCGTCCGCATCATATTGACCTGAAAACAGGAAAATACCGTGGTCGTCAAATTCTTGAAGCAAAAGACGATTTTTAAGTCTTGAGTGACGGTTCGCAAATTTAAAGTTCCACTTTTAGCTTTTTTCAGCCTTAAATATGGGGTTTAATAGCTTTGGGCTGTTTGTTTTGTGTTTTTTCATCAAGATTAGCGCCTTTTTTAAAGTATAACTTCTATTTGGGAGCTATTTTATGCTGTTAAACCTACCCTGGACCGTTGCTGCACTCATCCTTTATAATATCATCGCTTTTACAAGCGGATCTGGTGAGAGCGCACAAGCGCCCTTTGATACGCAATTGTTCTCCATGAACCTTATGTCTGGCGCGGTATGGACGTTTACTTTGGGCAATTTGGTTTTGCTTGTCGCGTTTATCGCTCTGTTTATTGAAATTCTTAAATCCTCTCGGGTTAGCAACATCGCGCTGCTCGATCATGGGCTTTCTATTATCGTCTTTATTATTTGTTTAATTGAGTTCTTACTTGTTCCTCAAGCGGCGACATCTTTGTTCTTTTTCATTATGTTTGCGTCCCTTATTGATGTTGTTGGTGGCTTCTCTGTTGGGTTGTCCGCCGCGCGGCGCGACCTTGGGGTGAGCTAAGCTTTATCGGACAGATGATTTTGGTCATATAATTTTCATTTCTTGTCCCGTTTAATGTGCGCTACAAGAGAGTTTACAGGTTTTAACGTTTTGTTGTTTTATAGGAGTGGGCAGTATGATTTTAAGTTTACCTTGGATTTTAATTTCCGTCATAATTTATAACATTATCGTTTTTATATGGGGGCCTGAACGGGCTGATGCCGTAACCGGCCAATTTGATCCTTCAATTGTTTTCAATGAAGTTCTGTTTAGAATCCCGATGCTTTCTGGGGCAACGTGGAGCTTCACACTGGGCAATTTGATTGTCATCTTTACGCTTGTACTTTTGTTCCTTGAAATTCTTAAAGCCACACGAACTGGCGGGAACAGCCTGGTTGATCACGGCCTGTCTACAGTGGTATTTGTCGTTTGCTTAATTGAGTTTTTGACCGTTAAAGAAGCTGCTACATCAGTGTTCTTTATCATCATGTTCATTAGCTTAATTGATGTGATTGCAGGGTTCTCTGTGACCATTCGAGCGGCGCGGCGTGACCTTAATGTGGGTGCTGGGATGCCAACTCACTAAAGCTAGGTTTCACAGACTTTCATAGACAAAGATCATCGAGAGAGATTTTATGCCGAGCAATAAGCAGGGCACATAAGTCTCTCTTGATGATATAAGATGATGTTTGTTTGATTAAGAGAAAATGAGCTTAAATTTTCATTATTTTTTACGTTATTTTCTATAGATTTTTTATTATTTTGGTTGGTGAGCTTACCGCGTGAGCCTGGTACTTAAGTGTGCTGTGATAGGCTTTGATTGATTGGTTTACTCTGCGGTCAAAAGCCGATGCTTGCTCTGTCCCTCCTGTCTGGGCGCACTCTCCTGTCTGGGTGCACTCTTTTCCACATGAAGACTTCTGCGTAACAACCTCTAAAACAATGATGTTTTCTCTTTTTCTATTGGATTGAGAGCGTCGATCACGGTTTTGCGACGTGTCTAAAGAGTTTTCATCACGTACAATGGGAGATGATGATCTTAAATCTTCTGGGAATAGGAGGGTTGTGGTCATGGGAAGCCTACCTCATTTGTCTCTTTGCAGGTTTTTTTCAATTTGAAGCTATAATAAGCAATTATTGGACCAGGTTTTTCTCGTTAAGTTAATAAACAAAAAACTAACTTGTGCGACTATAAGCTCAAATAATAATAGGAATTTTGCGTGACTACGCGATTTATCCATTCTTGGGGCACGATTAGCTTTGTTAGGATCACCTAATGACTGATGAAAAAAATATGGACAAAAACCTTCTTGAAAAGCGACTGAAAGGGCAGACTGCACATGCAGAAGTGTTTGAGCCAAAACCAACTGATCTCATCCAAAATAATGAGACTGACGATAACAAAGTCATAGACAGCAATAAACAAATTCGCGCCATTAAAAATGTGCTTGGGGATGGAGCTCCTCTTGCCCTCTCTGGTGCTGACATCGACCATGAAAACGATAGCTCTTTTAAAGAGGCGATTGCAAATAACCTTGATTGCGTTGAGGTGGCTCGACTGAAATACCTTAGTGAACATGATGAACTAACAGGGCAAAAAAACCGACTTAAACTACATCAAGCTCTTGAAGATCAGATTATTGATGCACGAAAAAATACTTTCTTTTGTTCATTCGTAATTGCCGCGATTGACAACCTTTCAATCATAAATGACACATTTGGTTATCAACTTGGTGATGAGGTGATCGCAGCGGTTGCTTATGAATTGGCTAAAGTATTGCGAAAACATGATGTCATTGGTCGCTATTCAGCGAATAAATTTGGACTTATATTGCCGCGATGTGGGCCTGATGCCTTGCATACAACTTCAGCCAGGCTTTTATCTAGTATTTCAGATCATCCTATTCAAACATCGCAAGGATCAGTACCTGTCACTATGTCTATGGGCGGGGTGGTTATGCCGCAATTTGCAGGGAATGCACAAGAGGCTGTGTCTCGGTCGCTTGAATCACTTGATAATGCCAAACGAAAATCAACAAATGGCTACGTGGTTTATGAATTTTCTTCTGACAGAGAAAGCGCGCGCAAACGTAATTTGCAAATTTCAGAGGAAATTATTTCAGCCCTGAATGAGGGGCGGATGCATTTGTCATTACAATCAATTGTTAGTGCAAAAACGAATGAAATTGAGCATTATGAGTGCCTGTTGGTCATGGAAAGTGAAGACGGGCAAATGATTTCTGCGGGTGAATTTTTACCCATTGCAGAAAAGCTTGGTCTTTGCCGCCTTATTGATTATCGCACCCTAGAGCTCTCTATTGATCTTTTAAAACAAGACCCAACTCTAAAGCTTGCCTTGAATGTCTCTAGCACCACCACGGGTGACCCAAATTGGTTGATTGTGATGCGCGCACGCGCGGGGCGTGATCGCACCGTCATGGAACGGCTCACGGTTGAAATTACTGAAACAGTTGTGATTAATGATATTGAAGAAACAGCTAGTTTTGTTTGTAGCTTGCGCGATTTGGGATGTAGTGTTGCCATTGATGACTTTGGTGCCGGTTATTCCTCTTATAAGAATTTACGTAAGCTTGATGTGGACACTGTTAAAATTGATGGTGAATTTGTGAGAGAAATTACAACCTCCGAAGCTGATCAAATTTTTGTCCGTTCTTTGGTTGATCTTGCCAAGTCATTCAACTTAAAAACTGTAGCTGAATGGGTGAATGATGCAGAAACGGCAGCATTGCTTAAAGATGCAGGCGTCGATTATTTGCAGGGATTTTTGTTTGGACGACCAACGGTTCAAAAAGCTTCAGAGACCTGTGCTTATGAGCCCATTAAAGCCTGCAATGCTAGGTAACGATGTGTTCTTTTATTTCTAGGCCTTTATTAAGGCATTAATTTTAACATACTCACTTATAGGCAAGACATGATCAAACGTGAATATTTATTGTTGTTCTGTTCCTTACAAATGGTGATTGCCTTTGCCACTATACCGATAATTATTCTTATGAAACTCTATGGGGTCAAGGGGGTGGTCATTTATACTTTGACCTCTTTGTTGATGCTGTGTTGTTTTGGTTTGCTATTGTATTTAAAAAACCGTTATCGCAAACAAAAACAAGAAATTGGCTCCCTTACCATTGGGATGTTGACTGGGTTTATGATGGCAGAATTTGTAACCGCGGTTTTGATGTTAGGGTTATAGGCCATCCCTTATTTTTTCCATTGTCTTTGATTTTCATAATTAGCTTTATTAATTATCTTGTTGGCGTGGGCCATTCTTTTAAGTTTTTCACGATTAAAGATAAAGTTTTATAGACAATTTTGATGATTGGCAGTAGAACCTGTTGGCTGTAGATATATAAAGCGAGACACCATCGCTTCCTTTCAAAGAATGAGATTTTAAATGGGATATAATGTCGCCATCGTTGGTGCCACAGGAAATGTGGGCCAGGAGATGTTGAGTATTTTAGATGAACGTCAATTTCCGGCTGATCAAGTTTTTGCTGTGGCCTCTCGCCGCTCGCTTGGACGCGAGATTAGCTTTGGTGATAAAACCTTAATTTGCCAAGACCTTGAGCAGTTTGATTTTTCTCAATGTGACTTTGCTCTTCTTTCTGCAGGTGGGGATATTGCTAAAAAATGGGCGCCTAAAATTGCAGCCACTGGCTGTGTTGTAATCGATAATTCTTCGGCTTGGCGTTATGATATTGATGTGCCATTGGTCGTTCCTGAAGTGAATGCGGATGACCTTGATGGTTTTGCTAAAAAGAACATCGTCGCCAATCCAAATTGCTCAACAGCTCAACTCGTGGTCGCGCTTAAGCCTCTGCATGATGCAGCTAAAATTAAACGCGTTGTGATTTCAACTTATCAATCCGTTTCTGGTGCTGGCAAAGAAGCCATGGATGAGCTTTGGCAACAGACCAAGGGCATCTTTGTGACAGATGATCCAACCCCTGATAAATTTACAAAGCAAATTGCCTTTAATGTCATTCCACACATTGATGTGTTTATGGAAGATGGCTACACAAAGGAAGAATGGAAACTGCTTGCAGAGACCAAAAAAATTCTCGACCCAAAAATCAAACTGACCGCAACTGCTGTGCGGGTGCCGGTGTTTGTTGGCCATGCCGAAGCTGTCACCATTGAGTTTGAAAATGAAATCTCTTGTGATGAGGCACGCACTATTTTGCGTGAGGCCCCTGGCATTATGGTGGTCGATAAACGTGAAGATGGGGGTTATATCACCCCTGTTGAATGTGTTGGTGACTTTGCTACATTTGTGTCTCGGATCCGCGAAGACAGCACGGTGGAAAATGGACTGCAGCTCTGGGTTGTCTCTGATAACCTTCG
>JAJFHF010000214.1 GCA_021775775.1 Hyphomicrobiaceae bacterium | reverse complement strand
GTTTCTTTTTCTGCTTCAATTGTTTTTGAGGTTGTTTGATCAACGCGCTCAATTGAAATTTGTTTTGGTTTCATTTTTTCAGGCAATTCACGTTTGAGCTCTATGTGTAAGAGGCCGTTTTCTAATTTTGCGCCAAGCACTTCCACATGATCAGCAAGCTGGAAATTGCGCTTAAAGCTGCGGCCCGCGATGCCTTGATGTAAATATTCAACATCTGCATCAATTTCTTTTTTGCCAACGACGTTTAATTGATGTTCTTTCACCTCTATTGAAATTTCTTCCTCAGAAAAACCGGCGACGGCTAAGCTGATCTGATAGGTGTTTTCATCGAAACGTTGTATGTTATATGGGGGGTAACCGGTTTGGCTGTTCTGTTCATTGCCGATCGTATCTAGCATGTTAAACAAGCGATCAAACCCAACGGTTGATCTATGAAGATTTGTAAAATCGATATGTTGCATAATAGATTTCCTTTTTTAAAGCGATCTCTTTGCTGGCCTGTTCCCTCTTGTGATCAATCTGAATGTTTCAGATGTTTGCCTCACATGAGTTTTGGTCAGCTGTGCACCCGTTTGGCCTGCACTTTTTAAATATGGGATGGTTTTTTCTTGTTTCAAGGGAATTTGGATGGCTTTTTGTTTTTAGAAATCTATAGAATTGGGGCCTGTTCTCTCTTTTTTGAAATGCACTTTCAGGATGAACCTGAATGTAGGATGAATAGGGTCTTTTCCACAGGTTCAGACTTTGTTCATTAAACTAATGAGAGCATTCATAGATCTAACCCTTATAAAATTCATAATTTTAAGGGATTATGCATTTAATGCATCGATTATTTAGGATCTTATTGGGATATGTATTTTCAGGCTTTTAGGGATAAGGAGTTAAATCATGAAGAATTCCACCATTTTTGGTAGTGTCACGAGCTTTATCATAGTTTTTGGTTTTGGTGTTGCTCAGGCAGGAGATTTCATTACGGATGAATATAACGACAATTCTTATAACGAAAATGTTTATAAGGACAGATCGTATATTGATAAAACCCTAGATGATTTTGAAAGACGTACCGGTCAAATTCAGACGGGTAAATATCAAAAAAATCAATATGATGATAATTTTAGAGATGAAAGCCGAGATGAAGATCGTTACGCTCTTTTGAAACAGGGGGCCAAAGATTATAATCTTCAAAAAGATTTTACTTTAAAAAATGATAGCGATGAAAATTGTGAGCGACGTGAGCAAATAGCAGTTAGGTGCTTGCACCCAAGTAAAATTAGGCGCCGCTTGGTACGGCGTGGCTGGCATGAATTTAGAATTTTAAAAGATGGGTCTTCGCGTATTCGTATGGTGGCCAGGAATCATAATGGGCGCCGTTTTAAATTGGTCGTTTCTCGCTGTCGGGGTAGAATTATTAAATTAAAACCTTTGCATGGTTTTGGGGGATGGGTTCGCCCGTATAATTATTATTAAAATGGGCCCTGTGCGCACATAACCTTGCCATATCCAATTATTTTCTATGGTGAATTATCCAATGAAACCAGCCTCTTTGCTAAAGGGGCTGGTTTTTTTATGTTGTCTTGGGTTTGTTTTTTTACATGAACATGAGCTGAATAAGTCACTCCAATTTTGTTCAGGTAGATACTGGCATACTGGTCTCAAGTTAAGGCATTCACCCGTTGATGGATCAGCAATATTTTCAAGGTTGATACTGGTTATAAGGGTGGTCATAGGAGGAAATAATGAAACAGATCTCGATACTTGCGCTGATGATAACAAGTTTGATGTTGTCGACGACTATAGCGGATGCGGCGAAGCGTGATCGCGATGGTTTGAAGATAAGCTCAGAAAAAAATCATAAAGCTAAAGCGAAAAAACGTTCTGGTAAGGTAAAAAGATCTGCTGCTAAAAATGGAGCCCCTAAGAAAGCTGCTGCAAAGAAGGCAGCGGCTAAGAAAGCGGCGGCAAAGAAAGCTGCTGCAAAGAAAGCGGCGGCTAAGAAAGCTTCTGCAAAGAAGGCAGCGGCTAAGAAAGCTGCTAAAAAAAGAATAGCCAAGAAAAAAAGGGCTGGTTCTAAAAAGAAAGTGGTTGCTTCTCGTTCAAAGAAAAGATCCGTTGCGTCGCGCAACTTTCCAAAAAATGTTGTCCACACTAAAAAACGTAAGAAAAGTAAGTCTCGCAAGTTTAAAAAATTCTTTAAACATACATTGAGAGCGCTTGTCGAAAATGATAATTTTTCTAACTATGATTTTGACCGTCGCGGTGGCTATAGAGATCATTATGTAGGTGATAGGAAACGTCGTAGCTATAATTTTGATCGTGCTTTGCCCACTTGTTTGCCGAAACATGCTATGCGCCAGCGCCTTGTTCGTAGTGGTTGGGTCGATTTTGAGCTGATCAAACGTAATCCCAATAGAATTCGATTGAGAGCCACAAATTTTAATGGACGACGTTTTGTTCTCGTTCTGGACAGCTGTAGCGGTCACGTTATCAAAAGACGCCCCGTACGCCGTTATTGGGGGGGTGGATATTAAAATTAAAGTTCTTATATAAGTTTAGAAGCCAGAAACTCTCCCCTCCTAGATCCCCCCACATCTGGCTTCTGGATGAAGACCAGCCTCTTGAAAAAAGAGGCTGGTTTTTTTTGTCAAATCATGATCGAGTGTGTGACTTATTAGATTAGTCATACCAGTATAGGATTTTAAAGCTGTGGACTTAGTCAGCTTATATAAAAACCCAATCCCTGAAGGGGCCATTACAGGGCGCGTGGAGATAGATAAACGTGTTTCTCTACGTTATGCGCGCTGGGCGCCTACGACCAATTATGTTCGCGGGACTGTTGTGGTTGTACAAGGGCGCTCAGAATATATAGAAAAATATTTTGAGACTGTGAGTGATCTTAGGCGGCGTGGGTTTTGGGTGGCCACTTTTGATTGGCGTGGGCAAGGGGGCTCTAGCCGTGATCTGAAGAACCATTACAAAGGGCATATTTGGGACTTTGGGCAGTATGATAATGATATACGGTGCTTTATGCAGCAGGTGGTCTTTCCTGATTGTCCAGCACCTTATTATGCGCTTGGCCATTCTATGGGGGGGCATAACCTTATTCGTCATGCTGGGATTGGGATGTGTCAATTTGATCGAATTATTTTATC
This sequence comes from Hyphomicrobiaceae bacterium, assembly GCA_021775775.1. GTDB lineage: Bacteria > Pseudomonadota > Alphaproteobacteria > Rhizobiales > HXMU1428-3 > HXMU1428-3. The sequence goes on along the minus strand of JAJFHF010000214.1, from coordinate 1,469 downwards.
TGCTCCGATGATGCGGTTGTCTCGAGAGTTGTTGGGTATGCCTAACGATCTAACCACAGGGATGGTGACTTTGGCCAGTTGGTTGGGGTTAGGGGAATCTTATGTGCCGGGGGGGAGTGATAAAAATATTAATCTGCGCCCTTTTAAGGGCAATAAACTCACACGAGATCGCGAACGGTTTGATCGTAACAAAACCACTTTGTTAGCGGCGGAAGAGTTATGTATTGGATCACCGACCTTTGCTTGGTTGTTGGCGGCGTTGCGCTCGTGTAATTTGGTGATGCAACCTTCTTTTGCCTCTGCCATACAAATCCCGGTTTTGTTCATCAACGCTGGGTCTGATCGGATCGTGTCAAATATTGCCACTCGCGAATTTGCTGAACGGCTTAAAAATGGCAGCAATATCATTCTTCCCAATGCTCGCCATGAGATATTGCAAGAAGTTGATGTTGTGCGCGAACAATTTTGGGCTGGATTTGATGCCTTTATTCCTGGCGAGAGTACTTTGTAAATGACTGCCATAGGCTCATTTAACAGTTTAAGCGTTTTGTAAGGTCTCTAGAGCTTGGGCGTGTAGGTCTTTTGTTGCGGCTGCGATGATTTTCACCGTTTTGGTTTGCACGCCGTGTTCAAGCGATTTGCCTTGCCAATCAGTAATGACCCCGCCGGCTTGTATAATAAGTGGGATGAGGGGGACGATATCGTAGGCTTGCAGACCTGTTTCGACGATCAAATCAATGGAGCCCATTGCTAGTAAGCCGTAATGATAACAATCTCCCCCATATCTTGTCATGCGGCATTTTTCACGCAATTGATTAAAGGTTGCTAGATCTTTTTTGGTTTCAAACAGGTCAGGGCATGTGCTGGTTATTATAGCTTCGCTCAGTTTTGTTGTTTGAGCGGTACTAATGGCGCCCTCAAACCCATCCCAACTAGCAAATGCGCCATGAGGAGAGGCCCAAAAGCGCTCTTTGGTGAAGGGTTGGTTCATCATGCCCATGAGGGGGCGCCCTTCATGGGTGAGGCCGATTAATGTGCCCCATAAGGGGCTGCCCATAATAAAGGCTCTGGTGCCATCGATGGGGTCTATTATCCAGCAATAGGGTGAGGGTTTCTGTGTGTGGCCAAATTCTTCGCCAAAAATGGAGTGGGTGGGGTGGTTTTCTTCTATGTAAGAACGAATCACTTGCTCTGCTTTGCGGTCAGCATCGGTCACGGGATCGTAAATTCCCTTGCCATCCTTTTCATCAACAGAAAGTTTTTGTCTAAATAGGGGGCTAATTGTAGTACTGGAAATAACTGCTAATTGATTCATTGTTGTTAGGAATTGATCAATGGCGGTGTTTTGTATTGAATCCATAAGTTGGCCTTAGTACGGCGCTAAGCCGTTCATCTTTCATAGAATTATTTTTAAATATCTGTAAATTGCTTAGCTTCGTCTAGAGCGCACTGTAACTGATCATCTCTTA
>JAJFHF010000213.1 GCA_021775775.1 Hyphomicrobiaceae bacterium | reverse complement strand
ATCTAAGGAGCCCGTTTGAATAATTAAATCGCCATCTGATTCAATCAAGCCTGGCTGATCAATAGCACTGATCGCAGTCTTAGCATCTAATATGATTTTGCCTTCACTCAAAGCTTGGTTGAGTTTGATAGCCCCATTATTGGCAGTTAGCGCCATATCGCCCGTAGACTGGGCGTCTTTGATTTTCAAGTCTCCTGAGGTCGTCGTGGCAGTTAAAGTCGTATCAGCATAGGCCGTCGTAATATCCAAAGAACCGGCTGCTAAAATGATGTTTTGTGAGCTTTGAACCTGGTCCGCTTTTAATAAATCGATCGCACTTAAAGCAAGTGTCCCATTACTAAGTGCTTGGCCCAGGGTGAGTTTCTTACCAACAGCAATGAGCCTGTTAACCCCAAGTAACTGGGTGACAGTTACGTCCCCTGTTGCGGTAATATCAGTGACGTTACCACTAAAGACCCGGTTAACATCCAGGGAACCAGTTGTGATGGTGAGATTGTTGCCCGCTTCAATTAGATTGCCTGCGCCAGTACCTTCTAGCGTCCCTGAGATAACTAGCTCTAAATTATTCAAAGCCTGCAAGCTATGAATCAATAAGTCCCCATTCGCGACAACAGTGGCATTTTGATCCGATAAAATCCGATTTGCTGTGATGGTCTTCTTGGCAACAATCAAGCTATTGCCAGCTGAATAACTCTCATTTGTAATATTAATATCCCCTGCAGAACTGGTCAGGGTTACGTTTTGATTACCTTCAACCAAACCAAGAACAAGATCATTCAACCCTGAAATGGTGATATGCCTCAGTGCCGACACGTCAGCAAGCGTTACCCCATCCAACTGGCTTTCAATATTGATTGTGGCGTCAGAGCTAACTGTCTCCAAAGAAATGGCCTTTTTGCCAACAACGCTCAAAGCCCCTTTTGCACTTAGCCGTTTGCCTACAATATCTTTACTTGCAGAGCGGATCGTAAGTTTGCGTGCTGAGGATGCCCGGCCAAGTCGAATGGAGCCATCGGCTCTCAAGGAAACATCACCGACGCTAGAGGCCATGTCGCCGCGCATGCGCACACCTGTGCCTTTGTTATTCGCAATGATACTTAGGCGTTCCACATACATCCCGCCAAGCAACGAACTATCGATCACTATTTCACTGGATGTGCTGGTAGATAAAGATGTTGGATTCTCTACATCGTTATACTTGACCCTATTATGGCCGGCTATTAGCCGCAGTGTTTTCGCGTCAATGCGCCCATTGATAAAAATTTTGCGCGAGAGCACATCAACAATATCAACATTGCTAAAATTAGCCCCCAGCGTGCCAAAAGTGACATCTCCCTTCTCAACTTTAAACCCGGTTAAATTTCCATTGCCATCAATCTCAGGAATGCCTGTGGTTAAAGTTGCACGAGGGGTATTGATAAAGCCGCACCCATTACAGGTGATGCCATTGGGGTTGGCGACTATGACATCAGCTTTTTGCCCATGAACTTCTAAATACCCTCGCAGCTGAGAGCGCGAGACACCGGTAACCTCATTTAAAATTACGTTGGCAGCTCCATTTTTTAAATTTGGATTGCCGGGCACTATGCCGCCTAAAACTGAGCGCGCCGCTTCTTGACGTGAATTGTTTAAAATGGCCCCCTTTGTACCGACACTGAATTCACGAAATAAATTGTGTGATAAGCCCTTGCTGTTGGGTTTTGCAATATCCACCAGCGGCACCCCATTGGGAGCGGCCACAACACTTGGTCGTTTAGAGACCGGGGCTTTGGGATCAGGCGTAAGGTTCTGGGCGAACGCGGCGCTTGTTATGCCTAACCCAACTAAAAACAGAAAAAACCATTTCACTCTCAGCAAAACATTTAAACTTGACCAGATTAGATAGTGCCACATTATCTTAGATCCTCTATTGTCTCTCTCCCTCATGGGGTAAAGAACGATTCAACGACCCTTTAAGGTCATTTCTTTGGCGCATACTTAATCTGAAAACCGGTGTCCACTTTTCAGCGTATGCTTTAGAAATTCACGCCGCCGCGCGCATATATAAGCGTTTCGTCTTCAACAAAATCAGGCGCTTCGATTGCCTCTGAAACCGCCAATTCAAAATCTAACTTGCCATAAGAGCTGCGAATGCCTGCAGCCCAGCCCGAGACGTCTTGCGTTTCTAAGGCGTACTCGCGTTGTCCGTAAACGCGTCCAAAATCAACAGCCCCAAACACAGAAAATTGGCCAAATATTTCACGATGTTTTGGGGTGGGGATGGCTGGCAAAAACAATTCCAGCTCATTGCGACTAAACAGACCATTATTGCCAAAGGTCACACTCTCTCTAAAGCCGCGAATATTGTAATAGCCACCCAATGAGATTTGCTCAGAGCCAAACAGCAAATCTTCTGAATATTGGCCAGACAACAGCCCGTGATAAATAAATTGCCAATCACTGACCTTAAAGGGCCGCTGCAAACTAAGGGAGGCTGAAACTTTGTCAAATTGCGCGCGCGGGTCAATAGCTGTCTGGTCTTTGTCATCAAGAGCGCCAAACCAATCCAAGCCTCGTTCATAAGAAGCACTAAGCGCCCATGATCCACCGAGCATAAATCGTGTATGAGTAAGAGTGAAATTTGCAACCGTTAAAGCCCGGCTGCCAGTTTCAATGCGGTTGCCAAGCACAAGGTTTTCCGATTCTTTGTAAACCAAGCTGGCGCTGAGAGATGTTTTGCTCACCTGATCACGGTGCACAACACGATCGAGTGTTGCCCTCAATTGCTCAGATGTGCCCGACGTCTCAAGATCAGAAAACGCACCCGGCACAAAAGATCTATATCGATAGTAAGATCCATCAAGATATAACGTCCAATAGCCATAAGGGAGCGACAGTGCCCCAGATATACTTTCCCCAAAACGCTTTCTATTGCGCATTCTGAATGGGTCTACACTGGAGCGTTCATAGCCAAAACTCCACTGGTCATTCATCCCAAGCAGATTATCAATATGGGGGCTCACGCGTGCTTTGTAGCGCCCGGTGTAAACTTGGCCCAGATTGTCGTTATCAAGGCTGACACCCCATCTTTTTGATGATTGATTGGCTAGCTTGACGATGCTTTGCCCTGGTTTTGTACCAGGTGCAATTTTTAGTGATGCATCATTCGAAGATAACCGATTCAGCTGATCAATCCCTTGCTCTAGATCGCGCAAATTGAGGGGTTGGCCGATAAGCTCGGGGAAGGCCAACGCAACTTGGCGTTCTGTGCCATCTTCTCCCTTTGTAAATTGGATAAGCTCGGTCTTGCCCTCAACCACAGCAAGACGTAGTTTTTGTGCCTTTTTTATATTCTGCTCGGGGATGTACACACGAGAAGTAATATAGCCTTTTTCAATATAAGCTGCTGTAAGGCTACGAATGAGGAAGGCAATTTCTTTCAGTCCGACACAGCTTTTATGAAAGGGCGTGGTAATCGTTTTTAATATAGACGTGGAAAGTAAAGTTGCTCCTTCGATCGCCACCGTCTTGATCTTGAAACAACGATCTTTTTCACGTTTGGATTGTTTTTGCCGCGCCGATACCGGCACTTCATCTGATTTCTTTTTGAGCGGTTGTTTTTGTTTTGGCGGTTGTTTTCGGTTTTTGGTCAGTTCATCAAAATTCGCATCGTTTTTTTGCTTCAGTTGTTGTTCTAATTTTTGCTGCTGGCGCACCGCTTCATCCAATGGCGCCGCGCTTAACGTTGACATTGAAAAGCTCAGCCCAAATGGAACCCCCTGGCCAAATGGAAAATTTGGCCAATTTCCTCCGTATACTGACAATACAGTCACAGCCACCATCACCGTGAGCCTCCTGCTCCTGGTTCCCATACATCCCCCAACGCACTACAAATGGGTTTATTTTACAAATACTAAAAAACTTCGATTAAACTTGATCGCATCAACTATGGTTTTCTCAGTCAGTTGATCTTTTGCTCTTTCTCCAATGCAGCTAAGGCAAGTTCCAAACCTTTTAGAGAAAATTTAATGCGCACATTTTGACCATTGAGCAAACGCATTTGCCCAAAGCCGAACTTGCCTTTTTTCAAACGTTGCATATCGCGATCGCTTAATTGTGCATTCACCCAGCAGCCCGCCTGATTGCAATTGCGATAGACATTTTTTATAGGTTTGTTTTTGTCCACCGCCAACTCAAAGCCTGATGGCAAATGAATGTTTAAAGGGGTTAGAACCGTTAATAAAATGGCTCTTTTTTTGCTTTTTTTATTCGGCAGCCCTTTTGAAAAAGCCA
>JAJFHF010000212.1 GCA_021775775.1 Hyphomicrobiaceae bacterium | reverse complement strand
GCAATTTTATTGTTTGCCTGGCCGCTTTCGTTAAAGAAACGTGAGTTTGTTTTAACAGCAAACGAGTTACAATCCATCCCTTGGGGCATTCTCATTCTTTTAGGCGGCGGAATTGCTTTGGCTGGCGGCATGAAGGCCTCTAGCTTGGCGGGATGGATTGGCGATAGCGTCGCCAGCTTTGGGGTCACCCAATGGTCCTTGGTGGCAGTCGGTGCCTTGCTCATTGTTTATCTCACAGAGTTGACCTCCAATGTTGCCTCCACCACCACCTTTGTGCCGGTGTTTGGTGCGATCGCCCTTGGCGCTGGCCTCGACCCTGTCCTCTCGACCCTGCCCATTGCCATTGGGGCTTCCATGGCCTTTATGATGCCTGTCGCCACGCCCCCCAATGCGATTGTGTTTGCTTACCGCGACTTGCACATTGCCGACATGGTGCGTGCGGGATTTTGGTTAAACATGTTTGCTGTGTTGGTTTGTTTTGGCGCGGTGTATTTGTTGGGCGAGGTGGTGTTTGGTAGAGGGTGAATGGTTGAAGGGTTTGAGATTGTGGGGAGATTGGGGAGTTTTTTGGTCTCGCGGGCTATTTTTTCGCGAAAGCGAAAAGCCCTCCGACAGGCGGCGCTAAGCGCCGGGCTGCGCCATGTCCGCTCGCAAGCTCGCTTCCTTCTTCGTATAGGGCGCTTTTTGGGTCTGACGGGTTTTTCTTTGGTTGTTAAGGAATGAAAAATATGGCCCCTTTGCAAACAATAGGCGTGTATTATGACCTCCCAGGGGTACTTGTTGCCCGGTCTTTGCTTGAGGCTCATGGCATTTTGACCTTTGTCCCTAAATATTGGCACAATGCCAATGCCTGGCATTTCACAATCGCTTTGGGGGGGATGCGTCTGTGTGTATTGGATTGTGATGCTGTCAAAGCCACGCAGCTCTTAAAACTTCCTGCTGATACCCAACCTTTAAAAATGAAATTCTCATTTCTGAACGCCATCATTGCTCTGTTGTTTTTAATTTACATTGGCATGCCATTCCCAGTGCGGCGCCCCGTCAAACAAACAGAGGATTAAAACCAGTTAAGTGGGAGTGTTTGGGAAGTGAAGATGGTTGACGGTTTTGAGATTGTGGAGTTTTTTGGTCTCGCGGGCTGTTTTTTCGCGAAAGCGAAAAGCCCTGCGACGGCGCGGTGCTAGGCACCGGGCTGCGCCATGTTCGCTCGCAAGCTCGCTTCCTTCTTCGTATAGGGAGCTTTTTGGGTCTCACGGGTTTTTCTTTGTTTTTATGTTTTCAAAGGCTTCTTTGGCGGCCTCTATGCCATTCATCGCAGCCGGGAAGCCGGCATAGACGCTCATTTGCATGATGATTTCTATGATTTCTTCTTCGCTCAAACCCACATTGATCCCCGCTTGGATGTGTACCCTTAGCTCTTCATGGGCGTTGCCCATTGCGGTGAGCGCGGCGATGGTCGCGATTTGGCGCGATCTTACATCGAGGCCTGGGCGTGAATAAATATCACCATAGGGGTACTCAATAATAAAGTCGGCCAGGGCGGGCGCGGTTTTGCGTAGATCGTCTAAGACGTCTTCGCCGACCTTGCCATGGACCTCTTGTAGTTTGGCAAAACCCTTTTTGTAGCGCTCTGATTTTGAATCTTGGGTCATGCTTTGTCTCACTTTATTTTAAATTGATTGCGCAGGGCGAGAAGGAATAGAAAGATGAATATTAGACTCAATAATGACTGAACAATGCCCACTGTATTTACATAAAAAGGGATATCTGGGGCGCGTCTTGATGGATTTTTCCTGATGCCTTGATGACTGGGTTTTTGTCCATGGTTTTTTTGTTGCGTTGTTTCAGAGGCTTTTTCATATAAAGAGGCGGCGCCATAGAGACAAGCATAAGCGCGTTTTAGTTTGTCTGTCCGATCTAGCCCAACAACCAACAATGCATTTTTCAAGCTTATCGTGTTTGCCGCCTGCCTGGCGGTAAGAACCGCGCTGTTTTCACAGCGTTGATTGACACCCAGAGAGGATGCAGAGAGATAAAGATGGGAAAATAGAAAGAATACTGCAAACCAACAAATCAGCGGGCGAATGAGGGAGCGACCGAAGTTGGAGGTCAGCTCGTAAAAGATACCTGCCCAATAGCGGGCTGAGCTGGCAAAGCCTTTGGCCCAGGGCATTGCACAATCAGTTATATGACGCCTAGAGCGGATTTCACCAGCAAAGAACTTCATCTCATTGTCATGATCATGGGCTTGTATGGCGAGACGTTTTAAGGCGCGGTAATGGGCTTCTTCATCCGGATTAAGGTGTTTGTTGGTGAATTGCCCCCAGCTGAATTTTCGTTTTTGCTTTTTGTTGCCCCAACACCTGGCCAGATAGGTTGAGTATTTTTTGTTCCAGAAATAACGCTGCCAAGAATGGCGTGGCTTTTTGATGATAGGTTCTAGAACGGTAATGTTATCCAGCCTTGGAGATTCGAGAAAATGGGCCTGGGTATAGTTTGGGATGTGGTTAAAAAATGTAGCACCGCTTAAATCAAACGCGCGCTCAGCATGGATAGCAGGCAAGTGGGCTTCATCATAAAACTTTGCCTGCGAAAACTGCGCATAACCGCCAAATGTTGCTTCTATCAAATTCAATGTTTTTGCAAAGGTGGTCTTTGAGAAACTAGATCTATTATGAAATGTGACTAGACTAAACTCTGCCCCGTCCTTAAATTCAGCTGAGATAAAACCTGCCACGGCCTTAAATTCAGCTGAGCTAAAATTTGCCGCCCCCTTAAACTTAGCTGAGCTAAAATCTGCCACGCCCTTAAATTCAGCTGAGCTAAAATTTGCACTACTGATAAATTTTGCAGAGCTGAAAACTGTCCTACCGTAAAACTTAACTGAGTTGAATTTTGCTCTGCCGTTAAATTTAGCTGAGTGAAAATTTACACCACTTGGAAAAATAAAGTTAGAAAAATTTATAACGTAGCCATACGAAAAACCTAAAATATTAGAAATAGGGTCAAATAGATGAACTGTTTTGACAAGGGATTTATTATGAACAATCTTATTAGTGTTCAATGCGATTTTATCTGAGCTTGGCCCAACCTCAAAATTAAGATCAGAAAAATCAACGAAGGCTTCATCGAGCCATGCTTGAACTTGTTCATTGTAAGACATAAGGCAACCTCGAAATTGACCATCGTAACTTTCGTGAACGTTCCACTTACCGCTTTGCTCTAAAACTTCTTTCTCAGCCAGCATTTTATTAGCCCATGCATTCCATACCTCGCTCCCTTGTAAGAAACGCTCTATGTGAGCTTTGGTTTGTTTGTCCAGTTTACGCTTTTTGGGCATATGGCGGGTTTATCTCTTTGTTTCTTCAGATGATAACTAATTGTTCTTCTTCATTAAATGTGGATTTACCTCTGTCGTCAATGGCGAACATCACCTCACCTGTCATTCATCTGTCATCCTTGGGGCTCTTTGCAGCCGCTGGATGTAAGGCGGTCTCACCCCTCCACCGCAAACAGAACCCGAGGATCCATAACCACAGATAGATCTTAGCCCAGGCTCAATGCTAGATCTTTTCCGCGCACGAAAAAATGGATCAACCAGCGCCAAGAGCAACTCAACTTCAGGCTTATGGATCCTCGGGTTCAAAGTAGGGTTCAAAGTGCGGATTGATCTATCAGAATTTCCCAACCACTCTGCCCGCCCTTTGCCCCAAGGATGACGTCCTAAGGACGAGTGCTTAGGGAGAGAGCTTCAACGACAGCTTGTGGCAGTGAATAGGAAACGGCTTAATGCAAGCTGGTTTTAAAAAAACTCACCATAAAGTGAGATCAAAAAAGACAGCTTCGGTCTTAGCCCCAATCACTGCCCTTCAGACGAATTAATGTAGCTTAGCTACCTGCTTCGTAGGCGGGTGCGTAGGTTCATGGCGAATAGGCCCATTAGCAACAAGCTTAGCCCTGTGTGCAATGCGCCCCAACGGGCGATGTTGGCGGGGATCATGGGTTCTGGTGGTAGCGGTTTGGTTGGCGGCCCCATTAGAATGGCCAAGCGGGCTTGATCTTTGTTTTGTTTTGGCTTTGGTGACACAGCATTGCCATAGAGGCAGCGGTTTACACTGTCCATTTTTTCTTGGCGGCCCCAACCGAAATAAAGACCATTTGTCAGCGCAATGGATTGGGCGGCTTGGGTTGGGCTCATGCCTTTTTTATTGCCGCACGGCTCATAAATTGAATTACGAGCTTGGCTTAAATACACGCCGGTGAAGAGAACAAACACCGCCATCCAACACAAAGCGGGGCGTAGGAGTGAGCGGCCAAACCCTGAGACAACTTCAGATGACACGCCGGCGAGATACTTCATGGCTCCAGTTGGAAGCGCT
>JAJFHF010000211.1 GCA_021775775.1 Hyphomicrobiaceae bacterium | reverse complement strand
ATTTCGTGACACGTGCTTGTGCTTTTGTTGCCGTAATCTTATTACGAGAACTTTGACGAGAGAGTGGTTGAAAGGCTATTTCAGCGTGATATTGGCAATAGGGACCACTTTCTGATTTGTTTTTGCCGCAAAAATGAAAATCATTTTCTTGGGGGTCTCCTATCGGCCAACGGCATTGGCTTTCTTTTAAGTCAACAAGATCAACACGTTCATCCTCAGGGATGACCAATTCAACATATTGAGAACGAAATGGTTCTTCTTTTGCGCCATCAGATGAACCGGATATGGCACGCATGGCTGTGTTGCTGTTTGAAAAAAGCCCAAGTCGCGGGGAATTCGTTTGCCGCGTTGTTTTATGTTTCCTTGAGCGGGTGGATTTAATCCGTGATGTGGTTGCCCGGCCTGACAGACCTAGTCTGTGAACTTTACCGATGACTGCGTTGCGTGTCACACCGCCAAGTTGACCTGCAATCTGACTGGCACTTAATCCTTCAGCCCATAATTTCTTTAATAACTCAACTCTATCATCTGTCCAGGACATGAGCGCCTCCTCATAAGTGTGTCATTTGATCAATATTTGAATTTAGAGTCCTTTTCAGGTTTCAGCATGAGCACCGCCTCAACGCCAAAATCTTTGCCATTTCACTCAAGTCACTATTGGACCGAATTCAATGGTTTAAAACTCTTACTCTGAACTGGAAAATACGCTGACTTAAAGTTCTGTTACTTGCACGATATAAACTCTCAAAAATAAGATTTTAATACCTTCAAATACAATGAAGGTAAAAATTAGACATCTTATAAAATACTTTGATTTACTGGAAAATTATCAACTAAACGCGTTGATATACTTTGCATTTATACCGAATATAAATAACAACCTTTGCAATAAACGTGAACTTTTCTAATGCGTTTGTCAGCAAGGATTGACCCAAAGCTACTTTAGTGAGGCTAAGGGAGCAAGGGGAGACAGGTGATGAAATGAGCTTATCAACAGTGAAGCTAGAAACTGTCGCGTTTTAGGCACGGGCCTTGGTTAAAACAGTAAATAAAAGTAAAAATGACTTAGTTTATGTGTATAAATCTTTTGAAGGGATCTGAAATTATGTTGTTTCTTTGGGCTATCCGGTTGTCGTGAGTTTTGTTGTGTTCTTAAGGTTGTGCCGTGTTTTGCAAGTGATTTTAGATTTTAGATTGTAGATTGTAAGTGTGATTTTTAGTTTTTGCGCCAAATGTTTGACAGTATAGGCCTGTCAAGCCTATTATAAAGAACGTTTTAGCTGCCGAGAGGCAGCTTTTTTAATTATATATCTAGATTTTATGATCTTTCTTTTTCCGGAATTAAAATGAGTACTCATATTTTACCGACATATGCGCGGACCAATGTTACTTTTTCTTCAGGCCAGGGTTGTGAATTGATTGCCACAAATGGCGATCGATATTTGGATTTTGGTGCTGGTATTGCTGTGAACGCGCTTGGGCATAATCATGAGGGGCTTGTGGCGGCTATTCAAGAGCAGGCGGGCCGGGTGATGCACGTCTCTAATCTTTATAATATAGAGGGCCAGGATCGGTTAGCTGATCGGCTTTGTGCCAATAGTTTTGCTGACAAGGTGTTTTTTGCCAATTCGGGAGCTGAGGCGAATGAATGTGCTGTGAAAATGGCGCGGCGCTATCAAGTTGATCAGGGGCGGCCTGAGCGTTATCGGATTGTTACATTTTCTGGTGCCTTTCATGGGCGTACTTTGGCGATGATTGCAGCGGGGGGACAGGCCAAGCATTTGGAAGGTTTTGGCCCTGCCGTTGATGGATTTGACCAAGTGCCAATGGGAGATGGTGAGGCATTAAAAGAGATTATTGGGCCGCAAACAGCTGGCTTGATGATTGAGCCTATTCAAGGAGAGGGTGGTATTCAGCCAGCTGATGTTGCTTTTTTGCGCACGCTTCGCGAGATGGCTGATGAGCATGATCTGGTTTTGATTTTTGATGAAGTTCAAACGGGGGTTGGGCGTACAGGACACTTTTATGCTTATCAAGCCTATGGTGTTCAGCCGGATATTCTCACCAGTGCTAAGGGCTTGGGCGGTGGCTTTCCTGTCGGCGCTTGTTTGGCAAGTAAAGAGGTGGCGGCGCCCATGTTAGCTGGCTCGCATGGCTCTACATTTGGCGGTAACCCTTTGGCTATGGCTGCGGGAATGGCCGTTTTGGATGTGATTTTAGAGCCAGGGTTCTTAGAGGACGTACGGCACAAAGGATTGCTGTTGAAGCAAAAATTAGCAGGCGTGATTGATGCGTATCCTGATGTGTTTGAATTGGTACGCGGTGAGGGGTTGTTGCTTGGGCTGAAAGTGAAGATGGCGCCAACAGATGTTGTTAGGGCCTGTTTTGATGAAAAGCTTTTGGTGGTACCAGCGGGTGATAATGTGGTGAGATTGTTGCCCCCTTTAATTGCGAGTGAAGAGGATTTTGAGGTGGCCGTTCGCGCCCTTGAACGTGTTGGTGAGACATTAAGTTGAGCTTTTGAAATTTATAAATATTTAATATGAAAATTTTAGCGCTTAGATTTTTAGCGCTAGGGGATGGACCAATGGCACTACGTCATTTTATAGATCTTGATCTTTTAAGCCCAAAGGATATTGGGCATATTTTGAAGTCTGCTTTGAAGATCAAAGCTGAGTTTTTAAAAAAACGCCATAAAGCTCGTAAGCTTTGTGAAGGGCGCGTGCTTGCGACCATTTTTGAGAAACCCTCAACGCGCACCCGGGTGTCTTTTGATGTGGGGATGCGTGATTTGGGCGGCTCTTGTATTACGTTGAGCGCGCAAGATTTGCAATTGGGGCGCGGGGAATCCATTGCCGATACGGCGCGGGTTATGTCGCGCTATGTGGATGTAATGACGCTGCGCACGAGTGCACATCAAAATCTATTAGACTTGGCGCAATTTGCGACTGTACCCGTGATTAATGGGTTAACTGACCGCTCGCACCCTTGCCAGATTTTGGCTGATATCATGACCTTTATTGAAAAACGAGGGGATATAAAGGGGAAAAAACTAGCCTGGATTGGTGATTGTAACAATGTGGCGCTTTCTTTCGTTCACGCGGCCAATCAATTGGATTTTGAATTATATATTGCCGCGCCGCCTGAGTTTGGGCCAAATAGTGCGATGCGCGAAGCGATGGCAATAAATCCTGGCCGCGTTAAACTTGCAGCTCAGTTAGAGGATGCATTTAAAGGGGCTCATTTGGTTTTAACCGATACATGGGTATCTATGGGCGATGAAGATGCGGAGTTGCGTATGAAAGTGTTCTCACCTTATCAAGTGACAAGCGAGCTGATGGCTCTGGCCGCGCCTGATGCCTTATTTATGCATTGTTTGCCAGCTTATCGTGGGCGAGAGGTTTCAGCTGAAGTGTTGGAAGGGCCTCAGTCTGTTGTGTTTGATGAAGCTGAAAATCGGTTGCATGTTCAAAAGGCAATTATAGCCTGGACACTTCAAGCTATATAGCCGTGCGTGCGTGATGCTTTTTATGAAATTTTTTTAAAGGTAATGCTATGAGTGAAGAGGTCGAGCTTGGTAAAATGATAACGGAGGATGGCACGATACTGTTTGAAGGTGCGATCCCAGATGACATTATTTTGCCTTTCCAGGCGGAAAGAGCTGGGGCTCGTGGGCGTTTGGTTCGTCTTGGAGATTGCGTCAATGAGATTTTGTCAGCGCATGATTATCCTGATCCGGTTTCTCATTTTTTAGGTGAGGCGATTGCCTTGACTGCAATGATTGGCTCCTCGTTAAAATTTGATGGCAAGTTGATCTTGCAAACAAAAACCGATGGGCCGATCTCGATGTTGGTGGTGGACTTTACGACGCCTTCGTGTCTGCGCGCTTATGCAAGTTTTGATAAGGCCAAGGTACGTGAACTTGACGATGAACCTTTGGATCTTGAGACGTGGCTGGGCCAGGGGTTTATGGCTTTAACCGTTGATCAAGGGGCCGAGATGGAGCGCTATCAAGGGATTGTAGCGTTAGAGAGTGGTACGTTAGGGGAAGCTGCTGAGGCTTATTTTGAGCAATCAGAACAAATCCCTAGTTTGGTTCGTTTGCATGTGGCGAAACATTTTAGCCCTGGTGTTGATGATGGCAATGAGTGGCACTGGCGCGCTGGGGGGTTGATGGTGCAATATCTCACCGCCCAAGGGGGCCGTCCTCAAGAAGAAGATGATAATTTTGAAGATGAAGGTTTTGGCGCTGATCGCGATGAGAATTGGCGCCGGGCGCGCATTTTAGGCAATAGTGTGGAGGCCCATGAATTGCTTGACCCGCAATTGTCACCAGAGCAGTTGTTGTTTCGGCTGTATCATGAAGAGGGGGTGCGGGTGTTTGAGCCTTTATCCGTTCAGGCATTGTGTTCTTGTTCTCGCGAGCGGGTGCAGGGTATGTTGCAAAATTTTTCATCGCAAGATCGCCATGATATGGTTGAAAAGATGGGAAAAATCACCGTCACTTGCGAGTTTTGCACGGAGCGTTATGAATTTTTAGAAGATGATTTTTCTTGAACAGGGCGCTTTTCCTCATTTGAGGAATAGGGCTTGTTTTTTCTTTGATGAAAGTGGGTTTCAGGGCTGGACAGCGGCCCGAATAGGTTTTATAAAACCGTTCTCTTTGAGATAAAGCCTGATGCATTATTTATGATGTACTTTGCTCTGTTTGGTATGCCCGGATAGCTCAGTTGGTAGAGCAGCGGACTGAAAATCCGCGTGTCGGTGGTTCGAATCCGCCTCCGGGCACCACTTTTTCTCTCACGGGCGTTTTTTCACCGAAGTGGCGAAAAGCCCTCCGAGGGGCGGTGCTAGGCACCGGACGCTGCGCGTCATATGCGTGCTCTTGTCGGAGAGCACTCCCTTCTTCGTATTGTGCGTTTGAAGTTTCTCTCCCTAGCGGCGCCATTTTTTATCTCACGAGCGTTTTTTCACCGAAGTGGTGAAAAGCCCTTCGAGGGGCGGTGCTAGGCACCGGACGCTGCGCGTCATGTGCGTGCTCTTGTCGGAGAGCACTCCCTTCTTCGTATTGTGAGTTTGATGTTTCTCTCTCCAGCAACACTATTTTTATTTATATTTCCTCTCCAATTTGTGAATTGATCACGGTCGTGCCAAGCTGTATATTTGGGAGCGTCTCATTTTTATAAGTTGAAAAATAAGGATGAGCGTATGGAGGAACTTAGATGAGAACCATCAATTTTAATCGCCGTAGTTTCCTGGCAGCTGGCGGTGCTATGATCGGAACCGGGGCAAGTGGGATTTCTAGTTTGCTTTTTCCTACCTATGCCCTTGCTCAAGACCGAAACCAAGCCCAAGATAAAGGCCTTGCTCCTACTGCGTCAATGCGCGGTGGCTCCAACAATTACCACCCGGGAGCCCCGATTGTGGAGCGAATTGGTGGCGGTGGGTTCTGGATAAGCGGCACCGTACGACGCGCCGGTGATGG
>JAJFHF010000022.1 GCA_021775775.1 Hyphomicrobiaceae bacterium | reverse complement strand
TTTGATGGGCATTGCGCATACTGGCGGGGGCAAAACTGCTGCCTTTGCATTGCCATTGCTGCACAAATTGTTAGAGACACGCAGTAAGCCTGCGCCTCATCGGTGCAAAGCATTGATCTTGGCGCCAACGCGCGAATTGGCTCAACAAATTGGTAAATGTATTGCTGATTTTTCTTTTGGTACCAAATTAAACACGGCGGTGATTGCCGGTGGTTTGCCTTATGGGCCGCAAATTCAAAAATTGCGCCGCGGCGTTGATGTGCTAATCGCGACACCTGGCCGATTGATGGACCATATGCGTGAAGGCGCGATTGCCTTCGATGATACGCAGACCTTTATACTTGATGAAGCTGACCGTATGCTTGATATGGGCTTTATCAATGATGTGATGGATATTTCTAAATCTTTGCAAGCTGGGCATCAAACGGTTTTGTTTTCTGCCACCATGTCACCTAAGATTAAGAAATTATCGCAAGCTTTGCTTAATGACCCTGTTTTTGTGGAAATACATCAAAAAACATCAGTGGCAGAGACCATTGATCATAAGATGATGTCTGTTTCCAAGGGCAATAAGAAAGACTTGTTGCTGGAATTGTTGGCTTCAATTGATGCGCAAAAGATTTTGGTTTTTGCTCGCACGAAACGCGGCGCAGACCGTTTGGCGAAACAAATCTGCGTTAATGATATTGATGCTGATGCAATCCATGGTGACAAACGCCAACGTCAACGTGAAAAGATTCTCAAAGCGTTTCGTAATGGCCGGGTGAAGGTGCTTGTGGCAACAGATTTGGCCGCGCGCGGCATTGATGTTGATGGCATTACCCATGTGATCAATTATGATCTCCCGATGGAAGCTGAGAACTATGTGCACCGGGTGGGCCGCACAGGCCGTGCTGGTAATCTTGGTAAGGCGATTTCTTTTTGTGACGCGGAAGAAGTATCTTTGCTGCGTGATATTGAGCGCTTGATTAAACTTCCGATTGAAGTGGATGAAGATCACCGTTTTCATGTTCCTGTGCCTGAAAAGCCCCGTGGCAATCAAATTAAAAAATCTGGCGGCGGCGGCGGTAAGCGCCGTGGTGGTGGCGGATCGCGCCGTGGTAAGCCGAATGGTTCTGGGAAACCAGCGTTTTTGGATAAAAAAGGACCTAAACAAGGGTCTGGTAAAAAACGCAGCTCTGGTCAAAGACAAGATCAGGGGCAAGCTAACGCTGGCAATGGCGGGCCGCGCAAATTCAAGAAAAAACCGAATCGGCCGCGTAAAGCTGCTTAGTTTTCTCTCACGGCTATTTCAAGCGCGAAAGCGCTTGAGCCTCCGAGAGGCGGCGCTTGCGCCGGGCTACGCCATGTCGCTATGGCTCCTTCTTCGTGTTGCGGGGTTTGAGATTTTTCTTTTTCTCTCACGGGCTATTCTCACCGCTTTGGCGGTGAGGCCCTACGAGGTGCGGCACATTTTTTATCGATCAGTTTTTCCGTGCTCGCTATGGCTCCGCTCGGACTGATCTTATGCACCGGACGCCGTTGGCGTCATGTTCGCTCGCTTGGGCTCGCTGCCTTCTTCGTAATGATGGTTTTTGGTTCTCTCTCACGGCTATTTCAAGCGCGAAAGCGCTTGAGCCTCCGAGGGGCGGCGCTCGCGCCGGGCTACGCCATGTCAGCACCCGAAAAGGGTACTTCCTTCTTCGTGTGGTTAAATTTTTTTAAGCATTCTTTTTCGCTAAGGTGAAAAGCCCTCCAATAGGAGGGCTTTTTTATGGGGTTTGGTTTGTCTTAAGGGCTGTAGAAGAATTCTTCGCGGGTGATTTGGCCGTTTTCGACGGTGTATATGCCAAGCTCAGTCATGCTTTCACGATCACCGGTTTCTTTGTGGCTGGCATCATACCAAAAAATGACACCAAATCGGTCTTCACTATGAAGAAAGGGGCCTTGGGCTTTTGAATCATGAACCTCAAATGCGTTATTCCACCATTCATGTTTGGCTCTGATGGCTTCAAGGCCTTTGGTCTCAGCGCTATCGGCCCCTGGCATGGTCATGGCTTCAACTGATATGGCGTCAGGGTGGTAAAGTTCATTTAAGCAGGTTTCAGTGTCGTCATCTTGGCAAAATTTGACCAGTTTTTCTGCGATGGATTTTGTTACATCTCTTGTCATTTGTTTCTCTTCCCTTTGTTAAGCTTGGACATTCTTGGCGTGAGTATTGAACGAGCCTATGAATAAAACAAGTATTGAGGCAATGATTTTTGGATGATACGCTTTGTTATCTATGAGATGCGAGAAAAATGGCGGCTGTTTAAAGAGTTTGAGGGGGACTGTTGGCGCAACAGGTTGAGATAAATAATCCAGAAGAGTTAGAAGATTGGCTTGCCGATAAGTCAAAAGAGTGGGCGCAGGTGATGACCTTGCGGTCGGCGCTCAGGGTGTTGCCTTGCTTGAATGAATATTATGGGCGAGGGGGTGTTGATGATGAAGTTAACAATCGTTTTATAATAAATGTTTTGCGTGGGGTGAGAGAGCTGGGGAAGCCTTTGGTTTGAATTAATGTTTAATGATGAAAGGTATTTAGCCTTGGGAACTGATGAAAGTTTAAAAGATAAATCTGTTTCGGTACCATTATCTTTTTGGGAACGGTTAGGTATATCTGTAGTGAAATGGGTGTTTCGTGTAATTGTTCTGATGTATTTTTTTTACTATGTGATTGCAGATAGTAAATATGATGAAACGATAATTCTTATTCCCTTAATTTTGCTTTGTTTGTTTTATGTTATAAAGCTTATCTATTGGCTTTTGGGCAAACATGCCAAATTTTTATCCCCTTATTATGCAGAGTTTATCTTTATCCTTATTCTTATGTTACCACTTGCGACCTTGAGGCGAGCAGGTATTTGCTATGATGATTTTACATCTTTTTATAGCAAGGAAGACAAAATTTTAGATAAGATTATTGCCCAATACTATATTGGCCCTGGAGCAAAATATAATTCTATCTCAGATCCTGGTCTGAAAAACTCAGGTCAGTGTAAAGGGCATGGCGTAGAAAAAGAGTGTTCATTTAAAGATGCGTATTCAAAATTTATTGATTATCGCTCCGTTAAACATTTTAAAGAAGTCAATCCAGATTGCTGCAGAATTGATGCGAGTTCATACTCCCCTATTTTCTTTAAATTTTCTGATGCTTTTGTAAGGCATGTCAGCATTCGTCGAAAAATATTAAAAGAAAAAATCAATGGGCACCAGGTGCATTATACGGACAATTGGCCAATCAATGCATGTGGTAGGAAAATTGGAGATCGCATGAGAACGCAGAATTAAGTTGCAAAGTTGTGGATTTTTATCAGAAAAACATCTAAATGAAATTGACTACTAAAGGGAAAGACAGATGGTACGAAAAGCAAGCTATTTAGACTGGAATGATTTTACAATTTTAGAAGCGACAAGCTTATTTCTATATGGCGAAAAGTCACAACCTTCCAAAACTGAAGATAGAATTCGTTCGCAAGCAGATATCACGATACGAACTTCATTCTTCAAAAACATAAGAATTGAATGATTTTTCTGACCCAAAAGCTAATTTCACCTTACCCCAGAATGTTGGGGAAGAGCAGTGACGAACATAAGCAGGACCATCTAATATTATCTTTTTCCCTTCGACCATTGCATGAGAGTTTTTAACTGTTAGAAGATTACCAGAATCTTTATAGCTTACAAACTCATGAACCAAAAAAGTTTTGCCCCTCTACAAACTCTAATCAAGAGATACAACCTGAAAAACTTAGCCTCATTTCACTTTTTAAATATGTTTAAGCCTGTGCTACCCTCACCCTCATGATGACATCGAAAGACTATAATGATTTTTGTGGCGCTTTGGCGCAAACCACCCATGTGGTCCAGTGGGGCGGGGCGGATGTTTGGAAGGTTGGGGGCAAGGTGTTTGCAATCGGCGGGTGGTCGAAAGAAGCGCACCCTTATATTACCTTTAAATGTTCTGAACTTGGGTTTGAGATGTTGAAGGAGCAACCGGGCCTTCGCCCAGCCCCTTATTTGGCATCGCGCGGGTTTAAGTGGATTCAGATGTATGATGAGCCTGGGCTGTCAGATGAAGACCTCAAGAGTTATATTGTAGGCTCGTACGATTTGATTGTGGCTGGGCTCACAAAAAAGAAGCGAAAAGAGCTTGGGCTTGACATGCCTGATAAGGCTTGAAATTTTAGCTTTGCTGTTTTGAGCTTAGACTTCTTATGTAGCTATGACTTTTTAGCTTTTATCTCTTCTTTGGTTTTGATTTCTTCTTTAGCTTTTATTTCTAGGGGCGTGCCGTCAACCGAGCGGATGTTGACATCGCGCTGTGGGAAGGGGATTTCGATGTCGTTGGCTTGGAATAATTTCCAGATTTGAACATTGACCAGGCTTTCAACATTTTTAACACCGCGCTGGGGATCGCCAATCCAAAAGCGTACCTCTAAATCAACAGAACTATCACCAAATCCGCGCAATTGGCAAACGGGTTCTGGGTTGTCTAAGACCCGGTCTACTGAAGTGGCCGCTTCTATGCAGAGTTCCATGGCTTTTTCAACGTCTGTGTTATAGGCAATGCCGATGGGCATTTTTCGGCGCACCCTTGAGTTTGAAAATGACCAGTTGGTCACTGGATTGGTGATGAAGGTTTCATTGGGGATGAGGGTTTCTGTGCCATCTCTTGTGGTTACCGATGTGTAGCGCAGGCCTAGTTTTTCCACCCAGCCATAGGTAACCCCATTGCCGGTTTCAACCTCGATCACGTCGCCTGGCTTTAAGGATTTATCTAATAAAAGAATGATCCCTGAGATAAAATTGGAGATGATTTTTTGCAGGCCAAAGCCCAGGCCAACGCCTAGGGCGCCGGTGAAGACAGCAAAGGCGGTGAGGTCAATGCCCACGGTGTTGAGGGCAAATAGAATGGCGGCACTGTAAAGAATAAAGGACGATATTTTGCTGAATAGGACGCGCAAGGAGGGGGCGATGGAGGTGGTGGCCTGAATTTGTTTTTGTAAAAGTGTTGATATTTTACTGGCCAGCCAAAAAAACAATGCCAACAAGACCAGCACTTTGATGATGCGCCAAATTGATATTGTGCTCTCACCAGTGGTGATGCCCACGCTATCAAGGCCATTTATAAAGGGAGCTAGCCAACCTAGGATGGCAAGAGCGCCTGCCCCCCATGCTAAAAATTCAAATAAACGAGACAGCCTTGGTGACTTGATGAAGATAGAGGCAAAGCGGATGGCGGCCCATGCAAGCAGTAAGATGGCGGTTGTACGTACAGCGTAAAGGGGGAGTGCTTTGTTTAAAATGCCTGCTAGAAAAAATTCATAATCGGGGATGTTTTTATAGGCCAGCCACAAAAGCGACCCTGAAATTAGTGGCCAGAGAACCGCTTTTATCTCACTTAGTTGTTGGTGATATTTTGAATATTTATTTGTGAACGCTTGGCGGCTTTCTTTTTGGAAA
>JAJFHF010000210.1 GCA_021775775.1 Hyphomicrobiaceae bacterium | reverse complement strand
GGTGCCGTTCCAATTTATCGCCTACCTGTACGGTGGGCTTTGGGCTGTTATTCCAGCGCTAATCGTCGTGTCTATATTGGGTGGGATGTACTTGGGGCCTTCGTTTGCTATGACCCAAGGTCTGGTCACCCTACGTATGCGCGCGGTGGCATCAGCCATCCTGTTGTTTATGCTGAACATCATCGGTATGGGCCTCGGCCCCTATCTGGTCGGTGTCTTCAGCGATCTACTGAATCCTGCATACGGCACTGACTCGCTCCGTTTTGCACTGTGCCTGGCTGTACTGGCAAACGCTTGGGCCGCCTGCCATTATTTCGTCGGCGCGCAATCCTTAAGGCAGGACCTGGCCACCACCGAAGAAGTCAATGCCAGAGCTGCAGCGGCTTAGCAGCTTACCCACGTCTCACCAAACGGGAGAAATCCATGACTAGAGAAACGATCGACACAGGAACCGATGATTGTCTGGCATACCTTGAAGACAACATCGCCGTTATTACCCTCAACCGACCTCAAGCGCGCAACGCCATGTCCGGGCCTATGACTGCCGCACTTGACCGTGCATTAGACCATGCGGAACGCTCACCCGACGTACGCTGCATTGTTATCACCGGCGCCGGTGGTGCTTTTTGTGCGGGCGGCGATGTCAAAGGCATGGCTGCCGGTGGTGATGCTGGCAGCGGCGCACGCAGCGCAACTTTGGATGAACGCATCCACGCACAACGTCTCAACCAACGCAACACCGCCGGGCGTATGCACCTGATGCCCAAACCGGTCATCGCGAGCTTACCCGGAGCGGCAGCAGGCGCTGGGTTGTCACTCGCCCTGGCTGCAGATTTACGCATCATGGCCGATACTGCCTTCATCACCAGCGCATTTGCCAAGGTAGGCTTTAGTGGCGACTATGGTGGCACCTATTTCTTGTCCCAGCTCGTCGGCCAAGGTAAAGCACGGGAAATCTATTATCTATCTGACCGTGTCTCCAGCGAGGAGTGTTTGCGTTTAGGCATCGCCAACCAAGTTGTACCGGCAGCTGAGCTGGAGCAGGCCACCATGGACTTAGCCCGCCGTCTGGCTGCGGGTCCACCGATCGCCCTGCGTTACATGAAGGAAAATTTCAATCGCGTCGCGAAAGGTGCAGATGTTATCGAGTGCCTGGATTTAGAGGCTACCCACCACGTACATTCTGGCTTGAGCGACGACCACAAAAATGCGGCGCGCGCTTTCGTAGAAAAGACGCAACCCGTCTTTACGGGTAAATGATCCAAAGATCATCACCGTAATAGCATCGATAAATTTAGTTAACACATAGACGAAAACCATAAGGAACTCACCATGAAACTAGGCATTCTCGGCGGCGGCATAGGCGCCCGCGTAAATATCAATATGGACGCGATAAAACATGCAGAAGCATTGGGCTACGACTCGGTATGGACGGCAGAAGCTTGGGGCGGCGACGCGGTCACACCAGCCGCCTGGATACTGGCCCAAACCACTAAGATAAAGGTAGGTACTGCGATCATGCAGATGCCCGCCCGCACACCCGCCATGGCGGCGATGACCGCAATGAGCCTTGCGGAACTCTCAAACGGTCGATTTATCGTCGGCTTAGGCGCATCGGGCCCTCAGGTTATCGAAGGCTGGCACGGTGTGCCTTACGGCAAGCCCGTCACCCGATTAAAAGAGTATGTGAAGATCATGAAAATGATCTTCGCGCGTGAGGAGCGGGCGAGTTTTGAGGGAGAAATATACCAGCTACCTTATCAAGGACCTGGTGCGACAGGGTTAGGTAAGCCACTGAAAAGCATCCTGCATTGCGAAGAAGACATTCCGATATTCGCAGCCAACATCACACCCAAGGGTGTGGCTGGCGCGGCAGAGGTTTGTGACGGGTTCTTCCCAATATGGATGGATCCTGAGAAGTATTCAGTTTTTGACGGCCCCATCCAGGAAGGTTTTGCCGCCGCCGGTGACAAAACCCTTTCTCAATTTGAAGTTTCACCCTTTGTCACAGTCATCATGGGCGACGATGTCGAAAAGTGCATGATGCCGATTCGAGCAAACATGGCGCTCTACATTGGCGGCATGGGTGCACGCGACAAGAACTTCTACAACAACTACGCCAAAGCCCTTGGCTTTGAAGACGATGCAGTGAAGATCCAGGATCTGTTCCTGTCCGGCAAGAAAGATGAAGCAGCGGCAGCTGTGCCCGCCGAACTCATCGACGCTTGCCATCTGGTCGGCCCGGCGGACCGTATCAAGGAACGTCTGGACCGTTGGAAAGTTGCCGGTAGTACCGGTCATGTTGGCGCGATGCTGTTAGGTTGTCAGCAACCCGAAGCTTTGGAGATGATTGCCGGGGAGATGTTGTAACCAAGCACTCCAAAACTGTGCGCAGCGGCACGATTGTTGCGATCGACCGTAAAATGCGGCCGGCTGCATCGGCTGAGGATATGGCCGCAACGTTGGCTAAATTAGGGGCATCGCCCGCAAGCTCGTAACTTGCAGGCGTTTTGTAACAACTTTGTTAGTACAAAAGTGAACCAGTTCACGGAGATGGTCGGGGGTTAACTTAATATCGAAC
>JAJFHF010000209.1 GCA_021775775.1 Hyphomicrobiaceae bacterium | reverse complement strand
CGATCTTCCCGTTTAATGTTATCAAGCTTATAAAACCGACGGAACGTATCATCACTTTCTAAGGTTACATCCCATCCAAAATCCCAATTTGACCCTATATTGAAAAGACCATCAGTAATAATAGAGCCGCGGAAACGATCGTCAGATGCTGAATCAGTATCGCGATCAGATTCATAAATACCTGCCGCTTTGATTTTGTAACTACCATTTTTAAGTCGATGCCGCCATATCCCTTTGAGCAGCACACCCTTTTCAGATAAAAAGTTTGGGCTAAACGTAAAATCATAATTAGGCGCTAAATTGAAAAAATAAGGCACTTCAACACCAGCGCCTAGATCCTTAGAATAGGTTGGCCGCGGGATAAGAAAGCCTGATTTGCGCTTTACTGTTGGGTCAGGATGTTGAAAATAAGGGAAATAAGCAATAGAAGTACCAAACAGATCAAAAGTGCCATCATAATAAGAAATAGTTTTTGCTTCTTTATCATGAATAACTCGTTTGGCCTTTATCCGCCACAAAGGTGCTTTGCTAGGATCTTCCTTACAAACTTTACAAGGTGTGAATACACCATTTTTAAATTCTGTAACATTCCCCTCACGCCGAACAGCTTCAGTAGCCCCAATACGAGTTTCATCCTCAGTTACAACTTGTAAAGAGCGAATAAACCCTTCTTTGAAATCTTCGGTTAGAACGATGCGCTCTGCTTTCACCAACGCCCCATCAGGCTCTTTAATTCTTACATTGCCATCAGCGAGTAATTTATTCGCTCCGCGATCATAAATCACATTATCAGCAAGCAATGTATGTTGGTTGTAATAAATCTCAACGTTGCCTCGTGCAATCACACGGTTGTTTTTATTATCATAGATGAGGTCATCTGCTTGAATCAGCATGGGAGCAGCTTGGTCTTTATCGCCAGCCACAACTTTTTCGACCTGTGAATTCTCAGACTCTTGCGCAAGCGCCAGGCTGGCCATTGAGCCATAAGCAAGCACAAAGACAACCATTACGCACAACCGCGAAATAATACCGCGTAGAACGATATTTAAATCAAAATTCGTCATCAAACCTCTAGAATGGAGTTTCCCCAAAAATCTGGTTAACTGATTTCATATCAAAAAGATAGCAGATCCTGCTTATGAAACCTATAACTCAGCCCTTTAAGTATCCCCCCAATTAGCTTTATTATTAAATTACGAAGAAAGCTCAATGATATCAACCATCTTCTTGATACAATAATACAGTTAAAACAACCAAACTCCATGCAAAAATCGGTACCCAAGCTGCAAATTCTGGCACGACCTTATCAGCAAGTCCAAACTGTCTCGAAACTTCGGCAAAAATAAAGAATCCAAACCCAAAACACATCCCAATGATTATCATCGTTTGGATACGCCCCAACCGAAATGTCCTTAAAGCACAAGTTGCTGCAATTAACACCATAATTGCAAGTAAAAACGGCTTAGAAAGTAACAATTGATACTGAATTTTATAACGTGTTGCAGGCAAGCCAGCCTTATTTGCAATTTCAATATAATTAGGCAGCGCCCAAAACGAAACAGACTCAACGCTCCCCATACTGTCAGATATCTGAGTCGGGGTTAAATATGTACTTAATAAATAATTTTTATAGAATTTTGGCTGTTGGCTCAAGCGCGATACCCACGCATCCTTAAGCACCCATCGAGCCTGTTCAAGGTCAGCTCTTCGGGCATCAATTCTTTCAACAAATTGGTTGTTTTTTGAATATTGCAATGTGGTGACACCAACTAAGCTATGTCCATGATTTGCAACAGCTTTTGCGTTCATCACTGAGGGGCCATCTGACCCATCTTGGCGAAACCAAATTTGATTCTTCGATGATCCCAATACAGATTGACTGGCGCCAAAAACCTCAGCATAAACCCGCTCAGATTCAGCCTTAGCAGCAGCTGCGATTGGGTTATAAACAAAACTGCTAAACAGACCAAGCACAAAGGCAACACACAGTGGCGGCAAGATAAAGTGCCATACAGGAACCCCAGAAGCACGAATTATGATTAATTCAGAGCTGCGTCCAAGCATTAAAAAGGCCCCAATGGTTCCAACCAAGACCGCAAAAGGCAATGTCAGCTCTGCAAAAGAGGGTACGCGCAACAAAGTTATCTCTAAAACCTTATAAAGTGGAATATCACCAGATTTACTTGATCGCCGTAAAAGTTCAATAAAATCAATTAAAAGGATCAAAAAACAAAACAACAAAAAGACCAATAAAATAGCTGCAATAAATTTTAACGATAAATAGCGATTAAGAATCTTAAACATAATTAAAAACACTCTTTATTGGATCATTTTAAAGCGAATAGCACTTGATTAATCATCAACAGGCCCTTTTACATCATGGAAAGCGCATCTTCTTAAGTTTGTTGAGGGCAAATTTTGGTATCCGGTTTTCGAGAAATTCGGGTCTCATATTGACATATATATAAAACAAACAACATAAAATCCCACCAATCGGCAACCCATAGACAAGAAGGATTGCCTCAGGGTTCACCCGCAAAAGATTGGTAGCCACCAGCCCCCCCAAACGAAAAGCCAAGCCAATTGCGAAACCAACAAACAAAACCTTGCCCCTATTTTGACGATTAGAGCGCGCAACACCAAGACACGCGACTGCTAAAATGACAAAAAGCAACGGATAAAGCGCACTTGCAAAGCGGCTATGAAATTCCGCACGCAATTGCCCCATAAATTTAATATTTTTCTGTTCACTTTCGCTAGGGTTGATTAGTTGCCCTAAAAACCGTTCTTTAGCTTTGTAATTTACTTTCCCTTTTTTTGATTGACCAAATTCAGAAAGATCAAAAACATATTCATCAAATTTAACAATTTGCACGCCATCTTTGTTTAATAATTTACGGTGGATGTGCCCACGTTTCATTTTTAAAAAAGCACGATCATCTAACTTAATAAGTTCCCCAATTTCAGCCAAATACATCAAGCTTTGAGCTTTGTCACGTTCGTCATTTACCAGCAACCCTATCAAATCACCATTCTTAGCGCGGTCTCGAATATGAAATGTCAGTTTACCACCAGAGGGACTGGAAAATTTCCCCGGCTCCAAAACATGAGAAATCAAATCGGTTCTAACTTGTATGATAAAGGAGCGAAGCTTTTGTAAGCTGGTAGGTTGAATATAAAGGTTACTAAAAAGAATAAATAAGGAAACAATAAACCCAAGCAATAAAAAAGGGCGTAGTAATCGCCAAACTGTAGCGCCTGAAGCTGTCAAAACAATAAGTTCACTGTCAAGATTAAGCTTATGCAAGGCATATAGGGAGGCGATTAACAAAGCAAAGGGGGTCACAATCGCCATGGCTTGTGGCATTGCTAAAGACGTCATTTGAAAAAACAACCAAAACCCACCCCCTGATAAATTCTCAATCTGCTTGAGGGATGTTGCAATCCAAACAATAGCCGTGAGCGAACCCAGGATCATAACCAGTGCATTGGTCACTTGTTTAAATACATACCGACTATAAAGGTCCATGATCATAATTATTTAAAAAACCAATTTTAAATCCAGCACACCGTCAACGGCGCTAATAAAACTCAAGACTTGCACTTAAAAAACCCTAAAAATCAACCAAGGCTAAAGTGAGACTTGTAAACCATCTGGCACGCAAGACAAAGAGAAAGCAAAGCTCTTTAAACAAAAATGAAACCATCATAACAAAAAGCTGCTTTGATACATCGACAAGCCAGTGTACACCTCTTGAGAGAACGCCAAGAAACCTCTAACGTGGGGTTTGCATTCAAACCAAAATACCGGCGCTTATATCAAGAGGACTTTAAATGATCAAAACAGCCAAAATTAACTTTGAAAAAATCAATCTCCCAAAAACAGGCACCTTAATCTTCACCGTTACAGATAAAGGGGCTTTGTCTGACAGCGCCAAAACTCTTGATAAAGATCATGGGAAATTCATAACCAAAGCTATGAAGGTGGGCGAATTCACAGGTAAAAAATCAACCTCACTGGAAATCCTAGCACCAAGTCAAATAAACAATGAGCGCATAATCCTCATTGGCACAGGCAAGCAAGAAGATGCAACGCCCATTGATTGGCGTCACCTAGGTGGCACCATTGCTGGCGGACTTGCGACAAAGAAAATCAACAAAGCCACATTGATAGCCGAGACAATCGAGCCGACCCAAGAGGGCACCGAAAATTTAGCCAACATCGCTCACGGGGCCACATTAAGGCAGTACAAGTTTAATAAATACAAAAGCAATGAGACAGACCAAGACAAGCAAAAATCAATTGAAATTGATGCGATCTCCATTCAATGCCAAGAGCCTGCGAAAGCCAAGAAGCTTTACAATGATCAGTTTGTCCCCTTACAAAGCGGTGTCTTCTCAGCCCGTGACTTGGTCAATGAGCCAGCCAACATTTTAGGGCCAGATGAATACGCCAAACGGATCAAAGCCTTAAGCAGCCTGGGGCTTGAAATTCAAATCTTAGCTGACAAAGATCTAAAAAAATTAAAAATGCACTCATTGCTGGGCGTAGGTGAGGGCTCTCGTCAAGGAACATACCTTGCTGTAATGAGATGGAATGGCAATCCTAAATCAAAAGACAAACCAGTAGCCATCGTTGGCAAGGGCGTCACTTTTGATACTGGCGGCATTTCAATCAAAGGCTCTGGTGGTATGGAAGATATGAAAGGCGACATGGGCGGCTCAGCCACTGTTGTCGGACTTATGCAAACCCTAGCCAAACGCAAAGCAAAAGTGAATGTCATTGGCGTTGTCGGCCTGGTTGAAAACATGCCCGACGGTCAAGCCCAGCGCCCCGGTGATATCGTCACCTCCATGTCAGGTCAAACCATTGAAGTGATTAACACTGACGCTGAAGGGCGCCTTGTCCTAGCAGATGCGCTTTGGTACACACAAGGTAAATACAGCCCAAGCCACATGATCAATCTAGCAACCCTAACGGGGGCCATTATGGTCGCATTAGGAAAAGAATATGCTGGCCTGTTCTCTAACAATGATGAAATCAGTGAACAACTCACTCAATCTGGTGAACGCACGGGTGAAGCTGTGTGGCGCATGCCTTTGGGTAAAATAGGGTCCTCCTATGACAAGCTGGTCAATAGCCAATTTGCAGATATGAAAAACACCGGTGGACGGTGGGGCGGGGCCATCACGGCAGCTCAATTTTTACAGCGCCATGTCAATGACACCCCGTGGGCTCATTTAGATATCGCAGGCGTTGCCATGGCATCAAACAAATCTCCGATCTCACAAAGTTGGGCATCGGGTTTTGGTGTTGATTTGTTAAATGATTGGATCAGTGTCAATTTTGAAAAATAGGCCCCCTTTTGCAGGTTGGTTTAAGAGGCCGCTCGTTTAATAGGCAGTGAAAGACAACAAGGCTGCAATCACCAAATGCAGCCTTGTTGTTCTAGAGCGTTCCGCGATTAGATAAATTCATTTGAACGTCCAAAACAAAGAGGGAAGCGAGCTTTTCGTGAGCGGACATGGCCAGGAAGGCAGGAAGGCAGGAAGGCAGGAAGCCTGGCCCGCGTTGCGGCGCCCTAACGGAAGGCTCAAGCGCCTTTTGCGCTTGAAATAGCCGTGAGTGGAAAAGAATGAATGATAATCCTACTCACTTTTAGGCTTAGCATCTGAAAGTGTTGATAAATAAGCCAGTAAATCATTCAACTCATCAGGTTCAAATTGAAATTCAGGCATTGCGGGATGCCCAACCACAATTCCTTCTCCAAGAGCTTCTGCCAAGCTCTCCACAGGCCATCGGCCAACAATATCACGAAAAGGAGGCGCATCTTTAAAGGGACTCAAACCAGTTTCCCCTACAGAATGACAGCTAGCACAAAGCTTATCAACCATGTCTTGGCCCCTCTTTATGTCTCCTTCCTCAGTTGCATTAAGGGGCGACAATGCTCCCAAAAAGCAAAATACGACAAGCACAATCATCTTTGAAAATTTAGAGCCAATAATGCCAAAATTTTGATTATTCAACATTCAATCATCCTTTACGATCTCAAGGAAAATACGCTTACTTCTGCAAAGTTTTCAAATAAGTCACTAAATTTAAGAGACGTGTATTAACCTCATCCTCAATACCTGCAAGATCTTCTTGCAACACACCGTCAGCAAGCGCCTGAACAGCAAACCATTGCCCCCAAATAGGCATGACAGCATCGCCATGTGCCCGCGGCATTAAGCGGCCATCAATCGTCTTGATCACATGTTCTTTGGGAAACCCACCTTTATTATTTTTACTCAAGATTGTAAGATCAGCAGGTGTCCGCTTTAAGCTTGACGCAGCCGGCCCGTTACCCTCTCCCGTTCGGCCATGACAAGACGCACAGTAGCGCTTGAAAGTAACAGCTCCTGCCTTAACATCATCAGCCCAAACACGCTGAAAAGGGGCAACTGCTATAATGAAAATACAAGCCATCAATAAAATTCGTTTCATTCCGGTCTCCCTTTTTTCTACCCATATGAGTATGCATTACCCACCCAAAAAAACCATGATCTGGGTCAAATACAGCTAAGGAAAACACGCGTTTTATCCGATGAAAATAGTCACTTTTCCCAACATACACGCACAGTATAGGTTTTAATTTTATGTCAGTGATAATCAGCTGTCTTAGAATTTAAATACGGCTTTTGTGAAGATCATTTTTGCTTTTATAAAATTTATTCAGTACGCAGACTGATTTAAGCAAAGAACATAAACAAATTGATATAAGTCAAACGAATCAACAGATTTTGATTTAATATTCCAAAAAAATTAGAACCTTTAAAAGGTAAGTAAAGCCCTTTTGATTGGAAAATCATGAATAATTTAATGGTCAAATCACTTTTTCTCGTTACGTATATTTGCGGATCGAGTTTTATGTCTTCAGCAAAAGCCGATCCCATAGATCTCATTAAAGACGCATTGGTTCACAATGCAAAACTTTATATCAATTCACGCTATCGCTATGAACATGTAGATCAAGATGGCTTTTCCAAAAATGCCAATGCATCAACCCTGCGCACGAAGTTAGGGTATAAGACCGGAAAATTTTTTGATTTTAGCGGCACCTTTGAAGTTGAAAATGTAGCCTATCTTGGCCATGAAGATTTTAATAGCACAACAAATGGGCAAACGAATTTTCCTGTTGTTGCTGATCCCAAATCAACTGAAGTCAATCATGCCTTTATAACCTACACCGGGTTGCCAGATACAACACTTCATGCAGGGCGCCAACCTCACAATCTAGACAATCAAAGATTTATAGGAACAGTTGGCTGGCGCCAAAATGATCAAACATTCGATTCAGCCGCCATCATCAACACAACCTTGCCCCACACCACGCTCATCTACAGCTATATACTCAATGTAAACCGGATTTTTAGCGACGATCACCCCTTGGGTGATTTAGATACGAACACACATGTGATTCACGCAAGTTACACAGGCCTGCCATTTGGAAAACTAACCGCCTATGGATATTTGATTGATCTTAAAGACCGCCCTGTGTTTGGTTTGTCATCAAAAACCTTTGGTTTGCGCTTCACAGGCAAACAAGAAGTGCGCGACGGGCTACACCTTCTTTATACAGCTGAATATGCGCACCAAAGTGATTATGGAGATAACCCAACCAATTATGACGCTGATTATTACCATTTCATTGGCGGGCTCCAATATAAGGGCCTTACAACAAAAATTGGATATGAAGTGCTGGGCCAAGACAATAACGGTACCGTTGCCTTTCAAACCCCTCTTGCAACAGGGCACTTATTTAACGGCTGGGCCGATAAATTTTTAGCAACACCAGGCACAGGCCTTGAAGATTTCTACATAAGTGCCAGCTACAAGCTATCAGGTTTCAATAGATACATTGACGGCACAAAATTTGTGCTTGCCTATCATGATTTTTCAGCTGATTTTGGCGGGGCCGATTATGGCCATGAATGGAACGCGCTCATTGCCCGTGATATAAATGAGCATTATTCACTTGCCTTCAAATATGCTGATTACCAAGCTGATGAGTTTGCAACAGACACACAAAAGTTTTGGCTCCAAGCGCAGGTAAAATATTGAGCCTGCCACCACAAAATAGCCCCTCATTGACTTTTTTTAAATAGATTCCACTTGATAACGCCGCTCTTCAGTAAGAGTATGTTTCTGATGGCAGCGCGCCAATAAATATTATTCCAAGGATGCTCAATATGGATGCAAATTTTTGGCACAAAAGATGGAAAGATGATGACATTGCTTTTCACGAAAGCAAAGTGAATGCTTTATTGGTTAGCCATCTTAAAGACCTTCCTATTCAAAAAAGGGCACATATATTTGTGCCTTTGTGCGGAAAAACCCAGGCCATCGCTTGGTTGCTTTCAATGGGACATAAGGTAACCGGCATTGAATTAAATATAACCGCGGTCAATGAATTATTTGAAGAGCTTGGGGTCAAACCTAAAATTGAAACAATCGGCACTTTGCAACGATACCACGCTGTGGATTTAGACATTTTCGTCGGAGATATCTTTGCCTTAACACGTGAAACCATAGGCTCTGTTGATGCTACTTTTGATCGCGCTGCTTTGGTCGCTTTACCTCAGGCAATGCGATCTCAATATAGCCAGCATCTTATAAGCATAACCAGAGCGGCCCCACAATTGTTGATTGTTTATGAATACGACCAAAACCTTATGAAAGGGCCTCCTTTTTCAATATCATCGCAAGAGATTCACGATCACTACAAAAAGCATTATAAAATAACCCCCTTAGCAAGTTCAGCAGTACCTCAAGGTTTAAGAAACATTCGTCCTGTGAATGAGAATGCCTTTCTCTTGAAGTAGATGCCTTATTGCAATAACAAATTTCAAAAAATCAAATGAGCGCTTTAAATAGCATACTTATCAATGGATTAAACAATCAATAGAAAGTGCCGCCCTTTCTAAAAACATAAATTATTTTCCATAATATATATTATGCGAATAAGCGTCACCCTAATTTTCTCACAACCAAACACGCCTCTAAGCCCTACCGGCCCCCAGCCACATCAAGATTAGTACCGGTGGTATAAGATGAAGCATCACTTAACAACCACATGATCGCCTCGGCCACTTCATCTGCAGTTCCCGGTCTTCCCATCGGCATTTGTGAGCCAACTTCTTGCGCCCGATCAGGCCGACCAGCACTTGCATGAATGTCTGTTGCAATGATCCCAGGTCTAACTGAATTGACCCTAATATTGTGTTCGACCAGTTCTTTAGACAAACCAAGTGACAGCGTATCAACAGCCCCCTTGCTAGAGGCATAATCAATATATTCAAACGGAGATCCAATACGCGACGCCGCCGAGGAAACAAACACAATTGATGAACTATCTTTTCCCTCATTTTTAATCAGCCGTTTTGCCGCTTCGCGCGCACAAAGCATAGCCCCCAGCACATTAACTTTAAGCATATTTTCAAGCCGTTCAACGCTCATATCAACAAGCTTCATAGAAGGGGCAACGATACCAGCATTAACAACAACACCATCTAACTTCCCAAACGATTTTTCAGATACATCAAACATCTCAATAATGTCCTGTTCACTCGTCACGCTACCTTGAATAGCAACAGCGCGCCCACCAGCTGTGTGTACATCTTGCACTGTTTGTGCAGCCATGGCCTCATTGTTAAGGTAATTCACACCAACACTCCAACCGCGCTGACCAGCAAGTAAAGCCGTTGCCCTGCCAATCCCACGCGACGCACCAGTGATCAAAATTGCTTTCGTTGTTAAGCTCATCGTGATTAATCCACTCTATTAATTCCACATTCATCATTTCATTAGGCCACAACCAACGGCACCAATATGCAAAACATCTCACCTTTTTCTTTGGAACATCGAGACGATTACGATATCAATAACAGATCGGTGCGACACAAACTACGAACGATTAAGCCGCTCCACATCAGGTGAACATCTATATACTTAAAACATATCAAAGCAACTGAT
The DNA here is from genome assembly GCA_021775775.1 of Hyphomicrobiaceae bacterium. Taxonomy (GTDB): domain Bacteria; phylum Pseudomonadota; class Alphaproteobacteria; order Rhizobiales; family HXMU1428-3; genus HXMU1428-3. The sequence goes on along the minus strand of JAJFHF010000209.1, from coordinate 2,277 downwards.
ACGATCCAAACAACAAAACAAAGAGACTTATCATGAAAGCCATCGGCTTAACGCGCTACCTTCCCATCGAGGACCCCCAGTCACTTATCGATGTAGAGATAGAAAAACCAACCGCCACGGGCCAAGATGTTCTCGTCTCTATTAATGCGATTGCCGTCAACCCCATAGATGTGAAAGTTCGTAGCCCAAAGGATACAATCGAAGACACCCCCAAAATTCTTGGATGGGATGCCAGCGGTATCATAGAAGCCATCGGTGATGACGTGACATTATTTGAGGTCGGTGATGAAGTTTATTATGCTGGCGACATCACACGCCCAGGGGCTTACGCACAATATCAACTCGTTGATGAACGAATAGTTGGCCGCAAACCTAAATCTCTATCCTTCCCAGAAGCAGCTGCCCTTCCCCTCACAACAATCACAGCCTATGAATCCTTTTTCGAACGCCTCGCCCTTGATAGAAACGGGGGCAACAAAGGTGAAACACTGCTTATTATAGGCGGCGCTGGCGGTGTTGGTTCAATTGGCATTCAACTTGCCAAATCAGCCGGTTTAACTGCAATTGCCACAGCATCACAACCCGACACAATAGCATGGGTAAAACAATTAGGCGCAGATCACGTTATCAATCACCGTGAGCCTTTGCGCCCTCAAGTGGAAGCCCTTGGTCTAAAATTTATCGATCATATCGCCATCTTTAATAACACAGATGGACATTGGGAAGCTGTGTCAGATCTCATCCGTCCTCAAGGGCGAATTGTCTCAATAGTCCAGAACGAAACCCCCTTAGATCAAACCTCACTCAAAACCAAAGCTGCCGGGCTTGTCTGGGAATCAATGTTCGCGCGCTCCATGTTTCAAACGCCAGATATGATCGAACAACACAAACTCCTCAGCTATATCGCAGATGAAATCGATGCCGGCCGCATAAGGTCTACCCTCAGTGAAATTTTAACACCCATTAATGCCGAAAACTTGCGCAAAGCCCACGCCCTTATCGAGACCGGCCGCTCCAAAGGAAAATTAGTTCTTGAAGGCTTTCCATCTTAAAACTTTAAAGAAAGCACCCCAACAACAAAACATCACACTCCTAAAACTCAGACCCATCTTTCTTGGTAAAGGTCACCTTTGTGCCCTCCAGCTTAGCAACCATATCAATGTCTGAATAATGAGCCGTTTCTTGTGCCAACCTGCTGCCAATTTCCAACACATAAACATCCTCATTAGAACGGTTTTGCAAACAATGCCCATTGGCAACCCCCGCTTTAAACCCCGCCGCTTGCCCAGCCACCAACAACTCGTCTCCCTCATCGCTCACCAGCGTAACCTCACCTTCCAAAACCAGGACAAACTCATCGGAACCCTCATGCCAATGACGTTGACTTGACCAACTGCCAGGCGGCAACTTCAACCGATTAACCCCAAATTGTGTGAGCCCCGCAACATCGCCTAATTTTTGCCGCTCACGTGAGCGGCACGGCACATCATGCGGACTAGGATAGCCCGTGCCCTTAACAGAGGGAATGGAAGATAGATCAATGCGCTTACTCATAGGATCGCCTCAATTTTTACAGTTTTTATTTATTCTTTTTATGTGAGAGCATCATAGGCCCATAGACCAAGACAAACAAACCATAAGCTATAACCCAGCATACACCAGCCAGCACTAGTGAGTAATAATAACTCCATGGCATCATAGAGGCGCACAGGCGCACAACAGCACTAACAAACAAAAAACCATACAGCAGTTTTGTCAAAGCGTTAGCCTTCAATTGGCGGCCCGTATGACCAAGGGTCGCCCTGGTCATGACAGCCATCGTCATCATACCAATAGCCCCTATCGTTAACGCATGGAGTGCATCAGATTGTGCAACAAGGGCAGGATACACAATCCCAATCCCGATGAACAAAAATGCCATCACAAGCCAACCATAACCAACGTGCAAAATTAAAACCAACGGCTCACTAAACGTCATCCAACCGCGCCATCTCATCAAGCGTATAAAATGCAAACAGCCTATCAAAATAAACATGGCCCCGCTCACCGTCCATCCAGGCCAAACCATCCAGAAAACAACACCAACGATGGTGAGACATAATACAGCTTTATCAAACCCATCAAAAGCAACAGGCACGGCCTCTATCGATTGTTTTTTCATCCAGTTCAATGTGAAGTTTGGGATAATTCGCCCGCCAATCAAGGCAATAAGGATCATAGCCACACCAAGCGCCAAGCGCTGACCATAACCAGCATCAGGCCCCAATTCATACCAGT
>JAJFHF010000208.1 GCA_021775775.1 Hyphomicrobiaceae bacterium | reverse complement strand
CCATATTCACCTTGGATGCGCGCTTGCTCGCGCTCTAAGGCTAATAGACGATTTTGTGGCACCAGACCTTTTTCTTTTAATGTGCCCAGATCGATGAGTTCTTTTTTGATGAGGTCTATTTGGCGTGTCTTGGATTTAACTTGTGCATCCAGACCGATTACGACTTGATGGAGTTGTTCTATGCGCTGTTTTAATTGGGTCGTTTGACCATCAAGGGTGGCTTGGCGCGCTTTTCTTAAATTTTCCTGCCCTTTTAAAATTTGTGTAATGGCCGGGTTGGATTTGGTTCTTTCTAAGAGTAATTCATCAAATGTTATTTTGTTTTCATGATCGCGTTCTGCGACCAACCGCCCATGGCTGGCTAGGAGTTCATTTAGGTTTGAATCAAGTGCTGCTAGATTGGCGGCATCTTTGGTTTTATCTAAACGAACCAAAACATCATTTTTTTTGACTGCTTGACCTTCTTCAATCAAAATATTTGAGACAATGCCGCCTTCTAAATGTTGAACCATCTTCATGTTGGCTTTTACAGTGATTTGCGCCGGGGCTATGACAGCGCCTTGTAGGGAGGCGAAAACTGACCAGCCACCAATGCCACCAACCAGCAATAAGAGCACAATATACCCAAAGCGTTGGTAGTGTGCGATCGCTGTCTCTGGCAGTGTTTTTTGCGCTGTTTGGGCGCTGTTTTGTATCGTTTTATTCATTGAACTTTGGTTCTTTATGATGGTTCGTTTTGTTGTTTAAGCATTGCCGTTTTCTGGTTTTTTTAAGATTTTTTGTAAAACCTCATCTCTGGGTCCAAAAGCCACCTGTCGGCCTTCTCTGATAAAAAGGACTTTGTCGCAGACCTTTAAAGCGCTGGGACGGTGGGCCACTAGAATGATGGTTTGGCCATTGTTTTTGGCTTTTGATATGGCAAAAGCAAGTGCCTCTTCCCCTTCAGAATCAAGATTTGCATTGGGCTCATCGAGGATAATGAATTTAGGATCGTTATATAAAGCACGTGCTAGACCAATGCGTTGCTTTTGACCGCCGGAGAGCTTTTCACCCCCATCTCCTATGAGTGTGTCATAGCCATCTTCGAAGGATAAAACCAAATCGTGAACGTTGGCTTGGCTTGCCGCTTCAATGATTTTGGTTGGATCAGGCTCTGGGGCAAAACGAGAGATGTTATCTTTAATGGTGCCTGATAGGAGTTCAACGGATTGAGGCAAATAGCCGATGGCTGGGCCTAATTGGTCAGGATGCCATTGATCTAGTGAGGCTCCATCAAGGCGGACTGTCCCGCTTAAAGGGGGCCAAATGCCGCTTAGAACGCGTGTGAGACAAGATTTGCCCGCGCCTGTTGGGCCTAGAATGGCGAGGGCCTCACCTGGTTGAAGGGCAAATTCAAGCGCTTTTAGTAGTGGTGTCCTGCTGCCTGGTGCACTGACAAATAGTTGATTGACGCTGATGGCTCCTTTGGGATCAGGCAATGCCATTTGATCTTTTTCAGTTTGGCTATGGTTCAAAACCGTTTGCAATCGATTGTAGGCCTTGCGCGCGCCTAAGAAGTTGCGCCATTGAGCAATTGACTGATCAATAGGGGCCAAAGCTCTGGTTAAGATGATTGAGGCGGCGATCATGGAACCTGGGCTAATCTCGCCTTGAATGACCAGAAGGGCACCGACAGCTAACACGCAGCTTTGTAGCAAAAGGCGTGAGGATTTGGATATGGATTGAAAGAGATTTGCTAAATGTGACAATGCCATTTGCGCTGTGCCTGTTTCAGCTTGCATGGCCTCCCAACGATTGGACACATTGGTTTGCATGCCCATAGCTGTGAGGCTTTCAGCATTGTGGCGGGATTCTTCGGCTATGATTTGACTGCGCTGGGCTTTGGTCATTGCTTCTTCAATGCGCGGTTTGCTCATGATCTCATTAATCACAGAGATGATGATTAAAAAGATGACAGCGCATACAGAAAATATGCCTAATATAAAATGAAGCATAAAGTTGACGGCTATATAAAGCGGGGTCCAGGGTAAATCGAAAAGGATTGCAGGACCTGGAGACCCAATGAATTGTTTGATTTGGTCTAGATCGCGAATGGGGGCGGTGCCTATACTGGCAGTTTGTTTGACAGAATGATCAAGGGTGGCCTTAAAGGTGATTTCGCGCAGGTCGGCACTGAATTTTTCACTGATTTGAGATAGGATCCGGCTTCGAATAAACTCAAGCAACCCAAGAAATACAAACAGGGCGGCGACTAGGATTAGAAGGGCTGTGAGGGTGGAATAGCTTTTGCTTGCCAGCACTCGGTCATAGACTTGTAGCATAAAGAGCGGGCCGGTGAGCATAAGCAGATTGATAAACATGCTAAAAACACCAACGCTAATGAAAGCGCCGCGAGATTTTTGTAGGGCCACTGAAAGTTCAGATGGTTGTTTGTTTTTATATTTTGTTTGATTCATAAAATTTCATTTGTGATTTTGTATCAAGTTTAAGATTGAGCTTATGTTAGTTGGGCTAAGTTAATTTGTTATGACCAGTAGATCAAGCTGGCGATCTGTTTGATCAGGCAATTCGTGAGGTTAGGGTTTCCTTTGTGAATTTGTTTTTACAGTTTGATGAACTGATGTTGTTTGTGGCACTGTTTGTTTGTCAAAGCCAACGTCCCCTTTTCATTCTGTAGGAGGTGTTAAAATCTTCTTCTATATCAATATCTTTTAATTGGCTGGTTAGGTTTGGGGCCTTTCCTTTGAGGTTCGCCAATTCTTTAATGTTTGCTTGCGTGTCTTTTAAGGCATGTGGTGTTGACCAGCGGACATTGTGAAAAAGCATGAGAGTGCGCGGGGTATTGGTTTGACCAATGCACCAATAACCGCCATCTCCTGAAGGGCCTAAGACCGTGCCTGTTTTGTGTAATTGTTTAAAGGCTGCATTGATATGAGTTTTGGTTATGGCTGGCACGTCTGTGCCGATGATCAGTGTAGGATGGGGGGCATGGGCCTTAAATAGACGTTGCATACGATCGCCAAGATTGCCGTCTCCTTGGCTTTCTTTTTGTTTGGTGGGCCACTTGTTCCAGCCCGTTATGGCGGTGTCGGGGGCAATGGCAATGTGGGTTTGCCAGCGTGGGTCTTGGGCCAATTGGGTGATCAATCGGTAGGCTGTATGGCGGTAGAATTGGGTGGCGCGAACCATGCCGATATCTTTGCCCAGACGGGTTTTTACGCAGCCTATTTTTGGGTGTTTCACCATAAGAATTAGATGGTTGGTGCGTGTGGGTTTAGGGGGCTTCATACCAGTCCTTGATTTTATTTGTGGGAACGCCGCAATAATAAGCCGCCAGACAGGTGAGGTTGCGCAAGGGGCGTTTGATATACCCCGTTTTGTGATACCGAGAGGGGCAGGTGAAGGCGCGTGATTTTAACAGAATGGGGCGCGGTTTGAGCCGCCTGATCAGATCGACATCTTCCATCAAGGGTTGGTTTGAATAGCCGCCTGCTTGTGTGTAGGTGTGCTTGTTGATTAACAGCCCTTGATCGCCATAGGGAAGTTGAAATAAACGATACCTGAGAGCGACCAGCCAGGTTAGAATTTGAGGGCTGAAGCCTTTGTCTTGCAGGGCGAAGCGAAAGGCAGCGGCGTGCGGGCTGGTTTCTTGTGTATTTTGTATATGTTGTTTTGCTTCGTGATACCAGGTTTCTTCTAGCTGGGTATCAGCATGGAGGAATAATAACCAGTTTGATTTGGCGACATTTGCGCCTTGGGCCAATTGAGCACCGCGCCCTGGTGTGGTTGCCTTTATGATTTTTGCACCGGCGGTTTGGGCGATGGTCAGCGTGTCATCTTGCGAGCCCCCATCGACTATGATGACCTCCGCAATCATGCCCTCAATGAGCGCGGACATGAGGGACGCAAAGGTGGCTGGTAGGCCATGCTGGGCGTTTAGTGTTGGAATGATTACGGATATCATGAGGGTAATTTATGGGGTATTTCTCTTTTGGACAAGAGAAATGCGAGAAGATAAGGAAGTCGTTGGGGGGGCTGAAAAAATGGGGAGAGATACGGCTTGTTGATTTTGGTTTTTATTGAGTGGGGTTCTATTCTAGCCTTGCTTTCTGTTCCTCTTTTGTTCTATATTGGGCGTTAAGTGATTTAAGGGTTTCTTTGGCTTTGAATTCTTTTCTTTTTAGCACTGGCCTTTTATTGTTTTAAGGAGATTTTGTCCATGAGCGCGGACAAGCGTGACGTATCATATACGCCCTCATATTCTGAGATGGCTTCTAAGGGGGCTTCGGCGTTGAATAAGGTCTCGGATTTGAACCGGACGCGTGGGCGCGGGGCGGCTAGTAATGGGGGGGGACGTTTTGAGGTTTTTGAGCGCGAAGAGTTTGATGATGGCTGGGAGGGGCTTGAGGATTTGCCCCCCTTTACCACCCAGGTGAGAGAAGAGACCAGTAAAACCATCATTTCCAGCAATCGTTCCCCTGATGTGCCGTTTTCCTTATCAATTAACCCGTATCGGGGGTGTGAACATGGCTGTTCGTATTGTTTTGCCCGGCCCACTCATAGCTATTGGGGCTTGTCCGCTGGTTTGGATTTTGAAACAAAGCTCACCGTAAAGACCAATGCGGTTGAACTATTAGAACAAGAGCTTGCCAAACCTAGCCATATTGTTAGCCCGATTTCTTTGGGGATTAACACGGATGCGTACCAGCCTATTGAGCGTGACTATAAACTGACCCGGCGCCTGTTAGAGGTTTTGGCGGCGGCCAAACACCCGGTCACCATTGTCACCAAATCTGCTTTGGTGTTGCGAGATTTGGATATTCTCTCGTCAATGGCAAACCAAAATCTGGTTTCCGTTGCTTTTTCTATGACCTCGCTTGATGGGCGTTTGAGCCGGGCTATGGAGCCGCGTGCGAGTGCGCCGCATCGGCGGTTGGATGCGCTTAAACAATTATCTGAGGCCGGCGTTCCTACCATGGTGTTAATCGCCCCTGTTATTCCTGGTCTTACTGATCATGAGATGGAGGGCATATTAGAGGCCTGCTATGAGGCTGGTGTGCGTGAGGCTGGTAATATTTTGTTGCGCTTGCCTTATGAGATTAGTGATTTGTTTCGTGATTGGCTGGCACGGGCCGCGCCTGACCGGGCTGCCCGCGTGATCTCTTTGTTGCAATCCATGCGCGGGGGCAAAGATTATGATGCGCGCTGGGGGACACGTATGCGCGGTGAAGGGGTTTATGCTGATTTGATCGCGCGCCGGTTTAAACTTGCAATTCAGCGCTTGGGGTTTAATCAAGAGCCTCGTGTGCTGGCACGAGATTTGTTTGATCCGCCGGTTTTAAAAGGGGGGCAGCTTCGGTTGTTTTGATTTAAGGGGATGTCATGATTGATTTTGTTTCTCGCCATTATGTGTTTGAGCAGAACCCAACTTTGGCGCGTGTTCTTTATGAGTTTCAAAAAAGTTCTTTTGGTGAGGAAGAGACTTTATATGAAGTGGGTGAGCAGGTTTATTTAGAGCTTGAGGATGAGGAACCTACAACGTTAACAGCTGAACAGGTGCAAAGCTTGAACAAAGAGTATGAAGATTCTTGCGCGTCTATGTGTGATGTTTTTGCAGATGAGCCTGAACGGGTGGTTTTTTCTGGGCAAGTTATTGCAGAACTAGAGGCAGCGGACTTCTCTCAATTTTGTAAACAGATTGGGCCCCAATTAGAAAATCTTTGTGTGGCAATGGCATGGGAGCGGCTTTTGGTGCTCCCTTTTTGCAAATCAGCTTACCTCGTACAAGAGAATGATAGCCCCCCTCTTCAGGTTGCTGAAACGGCGCTTCTTAATTTGGGTATTGAAAGAGATTATTGTGATGGTCTTGTTCTGGAAGGGGAGATGATTTCATATTTTTTCTCTCTGATTTTTTGGATTGTCAGGTGTAATGCTTCAGCTCCGTATATTTGTTTTGCAGCCCCTGGCTCGCCTCTTATCGGGACTTTGTGTAAATATGGCAATATTCATTTTGATTGTTATGGGCAAGAGGGGTATAGGCAGCTCTTGGAAGGGGTGAATAAAACAGGGTTTGTGGTTGCTGAAGAGGGCGTTTGTGTTGAACGGTTTTCTGATACAGGGGCAATTGAAGGGCGGCGGCTGGACCTATAATTGTCTATGGAGTTTGTTCGGGCTATGGAGGTTGCGGGGTTATGGGTGTAAAAAACGATAAAAAGCAGTGTCTAGTTGGCCCTGACTTTTCTTTTGAAGAGGCGGCGATCAATACTTATGGAGAGTGTGTTGCCGGTGTTGATGAAGCGGGGCGTGGCCCTTGGGCGGGGCCGGTTGTAGCGGCGGCTGTTATCCTTGACCCGACTTCAATTCCTGATGGGCTCAATGATTCTAAAAAACTAAGCGAAGATCAACGCGAAGGGTTGTTTGAACAGATTCAAAATCAAGCTCTTGTCGGCGTTGGGGTTGGTGATGTTGAGCGGGTTGATCGTGATAATATTTTACAAGCTAGCCTTTGGGCGATGGGGCAGGCGGTTATGGCTTTAACTGATCAGCCCTCGTGTGTGTTGGTGGATGGTAATAAATTACCAGATCTACCAATGGCTATGCAAGCGATCGTGAAAGGAGATGGGCGCTCATTGTCAATTGCGGCAGCCTCTATCATTGCAAAGGTCACCCGAGACCGGCTCATGTGTGAGCTTGACCTTGAATTTCCTGGTTATCAGTGGGCAAGCAATAAGGGCTATGGCACTAAGGCGCATCAGATGGGCCTGGCAGAGCAGGGGGTAACAAAGCATCACCGGCGTTCATTTAAGCCTATTAAGGCACTTTTAGAAGAAAACCGTTGATTTGGGGCTGAATTGGCCGGTTTTGTACGGTTTCTTTACCTTTTTATGTGATGATTAAGGCTTGTTAGAAGGAATTTTGATTATGAGTGCTTCTATTGCAGCGGCTAGTGCTGCTTCTTCACAGGCGCAAGTGCAAATGGCAGTTGCCGCCAAAATCGCTAAGATGAATGCTGGTGCAGAACGCTCTGTGGTGGGACTTATTGAAGCGTCTCAAGAAAATTTACAAGCTGCAGTGAGTGCAACAGCGCCTGGTGTTGGTGGCTTGGTTGATATATCAGTTTGAATTTTTGATTTTTTAATTGGTTGCTCTGGGCTTAGATTTTATCTGGGCCCTTTTTCATTTAGGGCCCAGATAAAAGAGTTTTCAAATTTTAACGACCCATCATATTTTTAATGATGCCAATGATCACCATGGTCAGTCCGCCGCCTGCGCCGCCACTTGCCACTTGTGTTAAAATGCCAACCAAATCCATAGATCCAGCAGCGCCTAAAAGGCCTGGTAGTAGTTGGCTTGCAACGCCGCCGCCAAGAATACCAGCAAGTGAATTGCCAAGTGTGCCTAAGCTTAGATTTTTCAAAATGCCACCAGCAACATTGCCACCAACAGCTCCGCCTAGCAGATTAATAATTATAGGTAATAAAGCTTCCATTTGTTCGCTCCCTGTAATGGAAAAATTGTTATAAAGATCAGTACCAATATGGTGTTGTACTGTAAGGTTTCTAGATATTCTATATTTAATTTTGGAATCTTACCGGTTTTTATTGCCATTATTGTTAAGCATTAATCATTAACTTATTGAAAAACAATGGTATTTATTATTTTTTTTAACAGATATGCCTTTGTTTTTTTGAGATATATACTTTAAGCGTATATTTGCGCTAAATTTAGCAGATTTTAAGGGGGTGAGATGAGTGAACTTCAGTTGGTGCTTGATCAGTTGCAAGAGGGTCAAGATGAAGCCTTGGATCGGTTGTTTTCCTTTATTCGTGTCAAAAGCATTTCAACTGATCCTGCTTATAAAAATGACTGTGTGACAGCGGCAAATATGGCTTGTGATTTTTTACAGCGCGCTGGTTTTGAAACTGAAGTGGTGCCGACCACAGGGCACCCTATGGTGCTTGGGCATTATCGCTCGCAAGGAAACCGTCAAGCACCGCACCTGTTGTTTTATGGTCATTATGATGTGCAACCTGTGGATCCTGTTGATGAGTGGAGCCGTCCTCCTTTTGAGCCTAGCCTCGTTGACGACGATAAGAATGGGACGATCATTCATGGGCGCGGCTCTAGTGATGATAAGGGGCAATTGTTGACCTTTGTTGAGGCGGCACGGGCTTGGCATGAGGTCACCGGAGATCTACCGGTAAATGTCACTGTGTTGTTGGAAGGGGAAGAGGAGTGTGGGAGCCCGTCTTTGGATGGGTTTTTAAAGGAGAGAGCGCAAGATTTGAAGGCTGATTTTGCGTTGATCTGTGACACTTTGCAATGGGATAAAGACACCCCTGCGATCACGGCGATGCTTAGGGGGTTGGCGAGTATAGAGGTTTGTGTCACTGGACCTAATCGGGATTTGCATTCTGGTATGTATGGGGGGCCAGCGGTTAATCCGCTTCAGGTTTTATCCAAAGGATTGGCGGCTTTGCATGATGAAACCGGGCGTGTTTTGGTGCCTGGTTTTTATGACGGGGTCATCGAACCTGATAAGAGCTTAATTGATCAATGGTCACGTAGTGATTTTGATGAGGGGGCGTTCTTATCTGACATTGGTCTTGATAAAGCCCATGGGGAAATGGATTGTTCGGTGCTTGAGCAATTATGGTGCCGCCCAACGTTAGAGATTAATGGCATGTGGGGGGGCTATATTGGACCGGGTCATAAAACGGTTATTCCATCGAAGGCCCATGCAAAACTGTCTTTGCGCTTGGTGGCGGGGCAGAAACCAGACTTGATTTTGAGCGAGCTGCAAGATCATCTAACCAAAGCGTGCGGGGATGATGTCAAAGTTGAATTTTCTGATCCGCATGGTTCATCCGCTGTTGCTTTTGATTTATCCAAACCACACATGGATGTTGCGCGTCGGGTGCTAAAAGAGGAATTTGGCAAAGACCCTATATTGTTAGGGTGTGGTGGGTCCATCCCCATCGTTGACGTTTTTGAGCGCCAATTGGGGTTGGATTGTTTGCTGGTTGGTTTTGCTTTGAATGACGATTGTATTCATGCGCCAGATGAAAAATACAATGTTTCTAGTTTTCAAAAGGGAACACGGGCGTTTGCACGCATGATTGCTGACTTTGGCCGGGTTGAGTAAATTTTCTGTATTTATGGACGTTTTGTAAGATTTCACTTTAAATCAGGTGTTTATTGGCACTTGTTTACGCTGTTTTTAATGATTGTTGTTCAGTTATTTAATTCTAGAGCTGGACGTGCTAGTTGTTTTGTGTAGGATGCGCCAAACTTTACTTATTTAAGAAAAGGACGTTAGATTATGACCGCTTCAGCAGGCCTTATGGCGGGTAAGCGCGGCTTGGTTATGGGAGTTGCAAACAATCGCTCGATAGCTTGGGGCATTGCCAAGGCTTGCCATGATCAAGGAGCAGAGATTGCTTTGACCTATCAAGGTGATGCTTTGAAAAAACGGGTTGTGCCGCTGGCTGCTTCTCTTGGGTCTGATCTTGTTTTGCCTTGTGATGTTACCGATGAAGCCTCGATGGACGCGGTTTTTGAAACGTTAAAAGAAAAATGGGGTGAACTGGATTTTGTTGTTCATGCTGTGGCGTTCTCTGACAAAAATGAGCTGGATGGACGCTATGTGGATACCAGCCCTGAGAATTTTCAAAAATCGTTATATATCTCTTGTTATTCGTTTACCGCTGTGGCGCAGCGGGCTGAAAAAATGATGAAAGAGGGCGGCTCTATGATAACCCTTACCTATTATGGTGCAGAGAAGGTTATGCCGCATTATAATGTGATGGGCGTGGCGAAAGCGGCATTAGAGGCAAGTGTTCGTTATTTGGCGGCTGATCTTGGTAAAGATGGCATTCGGGTTAATGGCATTTCTGCTGGCCCTATCAAGACGTTAGCGGCTTCTGGGATTAGTGATTTTCGTTATATTTTAAAATGGAATGAATATAATTCTCCGCTTCGGCGCACTGTGACGATTGAAGATGTGGGCAATGCAGGTGTTTATTTGCTTTCAGATTTTAGCCGCGGTGTTACTGGAGAGATACATCATGTTGATAGCGGATATCATATAGTGGGGATGAAGAATGAAGATGCACCTGATATTTCTGTTGTGTAGACTGATTTGAATTTTGTAATGGTGCCTCTCTTTGATTGTATTGGTAATGGGTCCTTAACTGGTATTGAGAATGATGATGTTCGTAAATGTATCTCTTAGACGTGTATTGAGTGTGGTTTGTGTAACTTTGGTTGCAGGGATTATGTCTGGTTGTGCCGGCGGTGGCGGGATGGTGACCGGGGATAGTCTTGGTGCGACTGCTGGGCTTTCATCGAAAGTGATCAGACGAGGACAATCTGTCGAGATTGGTCGTTTTTTGCATTGGGATAAGAATTGCTGGGCGGCAACGGTTCCCAATGTCAAAATTGTCAAACGTCCGAAATTTGGCTCTGTTTCTGTTAGCCGGGGCAATCATATGATCACAACCTCTGAATGTAAGGGCATCCCGATTAAGGGCGCGAAATTAACTTATCGTGGTCGCCGTAAAGGGGTTGATGAGTTTTCTTATCGGGTGACATCTGGTCCGCGGGCTGGCATGCATACGGTTCGGCTTACGGTGCAATAGCTTTCCTTTAGCAGCGGTGTTGATTTGATTTTTATCATTTGAACTGTGAAGTTAAATATCTCGTTTGACCTTCGCTTGTTTCATTTCTATAAAAGCTCATCAACTGTTGTCATTGGATCTTATTTTATGTCTCACAATTCTTTTGGTCATTTGTTTCGGTTCACCACTTGGGGAGAATCGCATGGGCCTGCTATTGGCTGTGTGGTGGATGGCTGCCCCTCAAACATTCCTATCAGCGCACAAGAGATTCAACAGTTTCTGGATCAACGAAAACCGGGGCAATCACGCTTTACGACACAGCGCCAGGAACCTGATGAGGTTAAGATCTTATCTGGGGTGTTTGATAATGAAGCTGGTGAGCAGGTAACCACTGGAACACCGATTTCTTTGGTGATTGAAAACCAAGATCATCGTTCAAAAGATTATGGTGAGATCAAAGATAAATACCGGCCTGGGCATGCTGATTATACCTATATTCAAAAATATGGCATTCGTGATTATCGTGGTGGTGGGCGCTCGAGTGCGCGCGAGACAGCGATGCGCGTGGCAGCGGGGGCCATTGCGCGCAAGGTTGTACCGCGATTGAGCGTGCGGGGTGCTTTGGTTCAGGTGGGGCCGCATAAAATTAACCGTGAGAATTGGGATTGGGACCAGGTTGGTCAAAATCCATTTTTTGCACCTGATGCGCAAATCGTAGATGTGTGGGCGGACTACCTTGATGGCATTCGAAAAAATGGCTCTTCCATTGGGGCGGTGATTGAGGTTGTGGCTGAGGGTGTGCCAGCAGGACTTGGGGCGCCGGTCTATGGCAAGCTTGATCAAGATATAGCCTCGGCGATGATGAGCATCAATGCGGTTAAAGGGGTTGAGATTGGTGCCGGGTTTGCCAGCGCGGAGCTTACCGGTGAGGAAAATGCTGATGAGATGCGCTCTGGACCGTCTGGCGGGAATGAGGGACCTGTGTTCTTGTCCAATCATGCTGGCGGTGTGCTTGGGGGGATATCTAGCGGGCAGCCAATCGTGGCCCGGTTTGTGGTTAAACCGACGTCTTCTATTTTAACGCCGCGCCGCACGGTTGATGCGCAAGGGCAAGACACTGACATATTGACCAAAGGGCGCCATGACCCTTGTGTGGGGATCAGGGCTGTGCCGGTGGGAGAGGCGATGATGGCGCTGGTGCTTGCCGATCATTATTTGTTGCATCGGGGGCAACAGGGGGACTGTTAATAGAATAAATTTCCTATCAATTTTTTGAACGCTAAGCTTGGTGTTGTATTTGTCATCCATGAAAGAAGAGAACTGAAAAAGATATTTAAAGAGTTTCTCTCTTTGGGTGTTGGTATTTGGTTTATCTTTTTTATGTATGCTTTCATTTGTGGGTGATTTGTTTTTCTTGTTGGATAAAGAGGCCGTTGTCTATTATGAATAGTGCGAACGGTTTTGAGGGATGTTATTATGGCTTTATATGACAAAATTCTTATTCTTACAGGCGCTGGGATGTCGGCTGAGTCTGGTCTTGGTACGTTTCGTGATAAGAATGGCATTTGGAGCCACTATAATGTTGATGAGGTGGCGACGCCTGAAGGGTTTAAAGAAAACCCGCAAAGATCACATGATTTTTATAACTACCGGCGTGGGTTGCATGCGAAAGCTGAACCCAATAAAGCCCATAAAGCTTTGGCTCGGCTAGAGGCTGACTATCCTGGTGATGTGGTGATTGTTACGCAAAATATAGATGATTTGCATGAGGCATCTGGGTCTAACAAGGTTATCCATATGCATGGGCAGTTAGACCTGGCACGTTGTGGGGTTTGTGATTTTATTTATGATTTTCCTTATGAAACGATGAGTGTTGATCACTCTTGCCCTTCTTGTATGAGGGCTGGGCAGCAACGTCCTGATGTTGTTTGGTTTGGCGAGGCGCCTTATCATATGGAAGAAATTCAAAAAGAATTGGCGAATTGTTTTTTGTTTCTCTCTATTGGCACATCGGGCTCTGTTTATCCCGCAGCTGGGTTTGTGAATATGGCCCGCAAAACCGGGGCGCATACAGTTGAGCTAAATTTAGAGCCATCTGTTGGCGCTGTTCAGTTTCATGAAGTTCATGAGGGTAAGGCGACAGACATTGTCCCGCGCTATGTTGATCGTTTGATGCATGAGGCTGACATAGCTCGCAAGTTGGTGATGAATTAGATTTTTTTCACTTTTCGAAAAATTCAAAAAAATGCTTTGTTTTCTCTCTCTCACGGCTATTTCAAGCGCAAAAAAGCGCTTGAGCCTCCGAGGGGCGGCGCTCGCGCCGGGCCTCCTTCGC
>JAJFHF010000207.1 GCA_021775775.1 Hyphomicrobiaceae bacterium | reverse complement strand
CCCCTTCGTTCAAGGAGTCTTTCGAGCGATAACAGGCACTATGAAAGACGTCGCCGATACCAATTAAGACAGGTTCTCCAACTGGCAGTCCTGTTGACAACCATGCATCATCATGGTGACCAAGGTCATTTAAGGTACCCTGCCACACGGTTTCATTGATGCCAGTTACTGCCGCTATCATAACAATAGGTGTTGAGAGCTCAAGTCCTTCCTTATGTAATCGCGACGCAATTTCATAGACCGTTTTTCCGCCCATATAAAAAATAAGTGTTGTCTCGCGATCAGCCAAACCTTTCCAGTCAAGGTCATCGGGCAGTTGACCGCGTCGAGAGTGCCCCGTAACGTAGCGTACAGAGTGAGCGGTATCACGATGTGTTAAAGACACATTGAGGCTAGCAGCCATGGCATTCGCAGCTGTAATCCCCGGCACGACAGTAACGCAAATGCCTTCCGCACGAAGTGCGCCAATTTCTTCTCCCGCACGACCAAAAATCATAGGGTCTCCCGATTTTAATCGCACGACATGTTTGCCTTGATGAGCAAGCTTGATCATCAAGGCGTTGATTTCATTTTGATTACAGGAAGGTTGGCGCGCTCGTTTACCAACAAGCATGCATTTTGCTCCAGATTTTACAAAATCAAGTATGGCATTTGACACCAAATGATCAAAAAGAATGATATCTGCATTTTCTAGGGCACGGACTGCTTTAAAAGTTAAAAGTTCAGGGTCCCCAGGCCCCGCACCAACCAACGTCACAGACCCGCATTTGCCTATTATATTGGCCTGTTTTGTATCATCGTCAGTTGGTTTTTTAACATTTTCTGTTTTGCCCGATTTGGGATGAAAGAGCTTCATCAATAATCCTCCTGATCTCAGGTCGACAAGAACCACAATTGGTTCCTGCATTTAGCATTGCGCCTAACTCATTGACGGTCTGACAATGGTCTTTGACGACCGCATTTGTAATTTGATTTAGCCCAACGGAAAAACAACTGCATACAATTGCGCCGCGGTCAGGTTGCCCCTCTCCCGGACCAGCCGCTAACACCGCCAAACGCTGCGCTGTTGTTTCAAAGTTCATAGTGAGCAAGTCTCGCGCCCATATTCGTGATACGGTAACAGGTTCACAAGCAACAAACAGCGCCGCTTTCAGCTGGTTGTCCTCAAAAAGTGCGATACGGATATGACCTTTCGTAGGATCATTATAAACAAGAGCTCTATCGTTATTATTTTGATTTAAGGCACCGTCTTCACAACAAAAAAGCTTCTCTGCAAAGGCTGAGCAATCATCTGGTTTTTGAAGCCCTGCAAGTTCAAGGCTCCATCCTCCTTTAGCTTTCGCAGCGGCCCAATACTCTGGTGTAAGAGAGTTTGGTTTCTCTCTCAACACAGCAAACCCATACCAACTGGCTCTAAATGGCGAAATTGCAATCGGAGTAAACTTGCTTTCTGGTTGCCCCGAGACAGGGTCTGTCTGACTTGAGACAACACAATCAACCCGCCCCTTCGCTGTGAACTGATCTGTCCAATGCATTGGCACAAAGACTGAGCCCTTTAACTGACGATCCGTTATTACTGCCCGCGCAATGATGCTGCCATGACTTGATGTCACCTTAAGAAGAGAGGCCCCTTCAATCGCAAAATTTTCTGCGTCTTCAGGGTGAAGCTCAGCAAAAGGTTCCCCTATATGAGCCATCAAACGTGCAGATAAAGAAGTGCGCGTCATTGTATGCCATTGGTCGCGCACACGGCCCGTATTTAAAATTAACGGGTATTCTTTTGAAGGAGAGGTTTGTGGTTTTCTATAGGGTGTTGGAATAAAACGGGCTTTGCCATCTTCGGTAAAAAAATGACCCTTTGCAAAAAATCTATAATTTTTTTCAAACGATGGTTTTCCAGCTTTGCACCTTTTCTTAACCGGCCACATCACAGGACTCATGGCATCATAGGCGGCCTCGTCCACATTTGAAATACCTGTTAAATCAAGATCGCGCTTGTCGCTTTGAACAAGCCCAGTGGAGCGGGTATATTCATCAAAAATATCCGCAGGGCCCGTGTAACAAAAAGCATCTCTAAATCCCATGCGTTTGGCAACCTCAGAGGTGATCCACCAATCTGGCTTGGTAACACCTGGAAGGGGGAGAAAAGCGCGCTGGCGCGAAATGCGCCGTTCAGAATTGGTAACCGTGCCATCTTTTTCGCCCCACGCAGCAGCCGGAAGTAAGAGGTCAGCATAGGCCGTGGTGTCAGTCTTGAGCACAACATCAGAGATCACGACGAACGGACACGTTTCAAGGGCGCTGCGAACAGTGTCGGCTTCGGGCAGGCTGTCAACCGGGTTTGTCCCCATAATCCAAAGCGCCTTGATCTTGCCCGCTTTTACAGCCTCGAACAGTTCAACCGCTTTAAGACCCGGCTTGTTCGCCATCTTTGGCGCCTTCCAAAATTTTTGTAATGCGTTGCGATGTTCTAAGTTTTCAAGCGATAAATGGCTAGCAAGTTGATTTGACAGCCCCCCAACTTCGCGCCCCCCCATGGCGTTTGGTTGTCCCGTGACTGAAAAAGGCCCGCAACCTGGCTTACCAATACGCCCGGTGATGAGATGACAATTAATAATTGCATTGACTTTATCAGTCCCACTGGAAGACTGGTTCACCCCTTGCGAATAGACAGTTACGACCCGCTCAGTCCCTAAGAAAGAGTGATAAAACTGTAAAATTTCCTGTTCTGGCAGACCTGTTATGTTGGCAATGGTTGATAGGCCCTGTTTCCCAGCTGCTTTGCAGGCCCCACGCACACCTGTTGTGTGGGCATCAACATAATTTTGTTCAACCGCCCCATTTTTTTCTAAAAAAGAAAGAAGACCATTAAAAAGGGCAACATCGGATCCAGGCGCTATGGGGAGATGGTGACAGTCAAGATCTGAGGTTGCAGTTTTGCGCGGGTCAATCACAACCAGCTTCATCTCGGGGCGGCTCTCTTGAGCCGCCATAATGCGCTGATAGAGAACCGGGTGACACCAAGCAAGGTTAGAGCCAACAAGAACAATAAGGTCAGCGCACGTAAGATCTTCATAACAACCAGGCACTGTATCAGTGCCAAAAGCTCTTTTATGACCCGCCACTGTAGACGCCATACAAAGCCGTGAATTGGTATCAATATTGGCAGTGCCAATAAACCCCTTCATCAGCTTATTGGCGACATAATAATCCTCCGTTAAAAGCTGCCCAGATAAATAAAACGCAACAGATTCAGCCCCATGAGTATTGATGCAATCAATAAATTGGGAGGCGGCAAATTCAAGTGCTGTTTCCCAATCCACCATTTTCCCAAAAAGATGAGGGGCAAGAAGACGCCCCTCAAGTGAGAGCGTTTCATGCAGTGCCGCTCCCTTTGAACACAGCCGGCCAAAGTTCGCTGGATGCTCAAGATCCCCTGTAACTGAGACAGTTCCATCTTCTTTTGTGGTCGCCAACACCCCGCAACCCACACCGCAATAAGGACAAGTTGTGGCAGTGGTTGTGTGAACTTTAATAGCCTTTGATGTCATTAGGCCGCTTTCTCACCAAACTTAGAAAAATCAAGCAGAATTCGTCTCTCATCGATCCGCACCGGTAATGTGAGAACACAGCCTTCATCTGGCGCAACTGCACGGCCTGATTTCAACTCAATCACCATATTATGAAGCGGGCAGGTTACATGTGCCCCATGAACAATGCCCTGGCTCAGCGGCCCTCCTAGATGAGGGCATTTATCTTCTATCGCATATATGTCGTCATTTGCGGTTTTAAACACGGCAATACGACCAAAGCTCGTTTCAACGATACGCGCCCCTTGGCGCGGAACATCACAAAGCGCCCCAACATCTTTCCATATTTCTGTTGTCATTCGGCTGCCTCGCCTAATTTAATTTCACTCATTGGATTAAATTCGTACGCCTCTGCACCACTGACCCGTTCAGACCAGGGGTCAGACTGGCTAAACTTTTGCGCAAATACAAAACGTTCAAACAGGGCTTTGCGATTGACTGTATCGTCAACAACAGCTGCCTTGATAGAGTCGTTCCCAACCCGTCGTGCCCATTTATAAATGCGTTCAAGGTAATGACCTTGTTCGCGATAATGCTGAACAAGCGCCACAATGATTTCAAAGGCTTCATCTTCCGTTGAAGTATGACAAAGATCTTCCGTCCCCTTAATGTCAAGACCAGCCGCACCAGCAAACTTAATTTCAAATCCAGAGTCGACGCAAACAATGCCAATGTCTTTGCATGTCGCCTCAGAACAATTGCGCGGACAGCCAGATACAGCCAATTTCACTTTCCCTGGCGTCCAACTTCCCCATAGGAATTTCTCTAAGCGCACGCCAAACCCAGTTGAATCTTGTGTGCCAAACCGACACCAGTCGGTGCCAACACAGGTTTTAACCGTGCGCAATCCCTTAGCGTAAGCATGACCAGAAACAAGCCCCACATCATTAAGGTCAGACCAAACCGCAAGAAGGTCTTCCTTTTTAATACCAAGCATATCAATACGTTGTCCCCCAGTACATTTAACCGCGGGAATTTCAAATTTATCAACCACATCAGCAATGGCGCGCAATTCCTTTGAACTGGTCATCCCCCCCCACATGCGAGGTACCACAGAATAGGTGCCGTTTTTTTGTATGTTGGCATGCACCCGCTCATTGATATAACGGGACTGACCGTCATCAACATATTCACCTGGCCAAGTCGCCAACAGATAATAATTGAGCGCCGGGCGGCATTTGGCGCAGCCACCAGAGCTTTTCCATTGAAGCGCTTGCATCAGATCAGCTATTGTTTTCAGCCCGTCGGCGACGATTAACCGCCTAACATCGCCATGGCCAAGATCGGTGCAACCACACATTGGTTGAACCGCTGCTGGATCATAAGTATCGCCAAGTGTCAAAACCAGCAATTGCTCAACCAGCCCTGTACAAGAGCCACAAGAAGCTGATGCCTTGGTATGAGCCCGAACGTCATCTAGAGATGTTAGGTTTTTATCGGCAATTGCGCTAACAATCGCAGATTTACAAATGCCGTTACAGCCGCAGATTTCTGCATTATCTGGCAACGCTGCAACGGCCGCCATAGGGTCCAGGGGGGACCCTCCTGCAAAGGCGGGTCCGAATATAAGGGTATCACGCATCTCAGAGATATCTGTGCCATCTTTTATGAGTTGGAAGAACCAAGCACCGTCGCTAGTGTCGCCATAAAGTACCGTGCCAATGATCTTGTCATCTTGAAGAATGAGACGTTTGTAAATGCCATTGGCCCCATCTCTCAAAACAATCTCTTCTCGCTCCTCTCCCTCTGAAAAATCCCCAGCCGAATAAAGGTCAATCCCGGTCACTTTGAGTTTTGTCGCAAGAACTGAATTTGAAAAGCCATTATTGTCTTCATTTAGTAATTCCATGGCAACAATGTTGGCCATTTCATAAAGCGGCGCAACAAGACCATACACACTCCCCTCAAACTCAACACATTCGCCAATAGCAAAAATATCAGGATCTGAAGTGCGCAATTTTTCATCAACTTTAATGCCTCGATCAACATCGAGTTCGGCCTGTTTGCCAAGTTCAGAATTTGGCCGAATTCCCACTGCCATGACCACCAGATCGGCGTCAAGTCTAGATCCATCTTCCAATTCAATCGCTTCAACTTTACCATCGCCCACTATCTTGGTTGTATTGGCATTGG
Source organism: Hyphomicrobiaceae bacterium (assembly GCA_021775775.1). GTDB lineage: Bacteria > Pseudomonadota > Alphaproteobacteria > Rhizobiales > HXMU1428-3 > HXMU1428-3. The sequence continues at coordinate 13,419 of JAJFHF010000207.1, read as the reverse complement.
TAATAACTTTGATGCCCCGAGATTCAAGTTCTCTTTGGAGTAAATGACCAGCTGTTAGATCGAGTTGACGCTCCATTAATATTGATGGCAAATGAAGCACCGTCACATCCATGCCACGGGTTTTCAGTCCCGCCGCCGCCTCAAGCCCAAGTAGCCCCCCCCCAATAATAACCGCATTTTTCCACCCTTGTTCAGCAGCAATCATCATAGCTTGGACATCATCCAGATCACGGTAGCTCAAAACACCAGGGAGTTCATTGCCAGGAATGGGCAAGATAAAGGGCGACGAACCTGTTGCAATCAGAAGTTTATCATAATCAGCAATCATTCCCCCCTCAGCAGTGACACGTTTGTTGACCCGGTCGATGCTGATCACTTTTCGACCCTTTACCAAAGCAATGTTGTGCTTTTCATACCATCTATCGCCATGGATAATAATTTCTTCAAATTTCTTTTCACCAGAGAGCACCGGGGATAGCAAAATACGATCGTAATTGACGCGTTTTTCCGCGTTAAAAATCGTGATCTCATAACTGTCCGGATCGCTTTCTAATAAGCGTTCCAAAGCGCGTCCTGGTGCCATGCCATTTCCGACAACGACAAGTTTTTTCTTCATTGTTTTCTCCTGTGCCCACATATGTTGACCTCAAAATTAAGCGCGGATCGGTTGGGGGCTCTCCTCAAAAAGATCGAAATCACTTTGCAAGGCGTGCGCGCAACACTATGCGGCATTGCAGCATCTGTGCCAGAGAAAAAAAGAAGAGTAACTTATTGTATTATATAGATTTTATAGGAGATTGGAAAATAGGCACCGTAATCTTATGCTTAAATTATATGCAAAAAGCTTATATTTAGGCGGTGCTTAAATTTTTCACAGCAAGGGTGATAAATGCCTCGTAAATTGGCAATAAAAATCGCCACTCATAAATGAGAAAATCAAAATTATTGTTTAATATCAATGTATTCTATCGATTTAACTATATTGGCATATTTGCTGCAATGCAACATTATAAGGTTTGACCCTTTTCTTCAAAGCAGGCCAAACCAGCTATATTCAACATCTCATCTGGAGGGGTCAATATGTCAGACACCAAAAGTCGCCTCAATCTACTCAACTTTAAAGATCCAAAAATCAACACGCTCCATTTTACTTGGGTTGCTTTTTTCATTTCATTTTTTGTTTGGTTCAATCACGCACCATTATTGTCATCAATACGTGAGACTTTAGGGTTGTCTGATCAGGAAGTGAAAACGCTTCTAATTTTAAATGTCGCCCTAACGATTCCTGCACGCATCGTGATCGGTATGCTAGTTGATAGATATGGTCCTCGTATTGTTTATTCTCTTTTATTAGCCATTTCTGGTTTCTTGTGTTTTGCTTATGCTTTAGCTGACAGCTTTGAGACCATGGCCATCACACGCTTTTTGCTTGGCTTTGTTGGTGCCGGCTTTGTGATCGGCATTCGTATGGTTGGAGAATGGTTTCCAGCTCGCCAAATTGGTATTGCTGAAGGCATTTATGGGGGCTGGGGGAATTTTGGCTCTGCCGCTGCTGCGATGAGTTTGCCCACCATTGCTTTGTTGATTGGCGGGGAAGAAAGCTGGAGATGGGCCATAGCCTTAACCGGCGTTATCGCGCTTGTGTATTCTGGTATCTATTATATGGCTGTTCGAGACACACCAAAAGGCGCCACCTATTTCAAACCCAAAAAAGCGGGTGCCCTTGAGGTGACATCTATTGGAGATTTCTTTCTCTATATTGTGATGTTAGCCCCCCTCATGCTAGCGCTTGCTGTTTTGACCTGGAAACTTGGCCCCGCCAATCTTGATATCCTTCCAGCCTTCGCTACGACGAGTATTTACGTTTCCCTAAGTATTCTCTATATCTACCAAGTTTATCAAGCTTGGTCTGTTAACAAGGAAATTTTCGTCAAGCCTGTGGCACCCATTCACCGCTATAAATTCAAACAAGTTGCCGTTCTAGATTTGGCCTATCTTGTCACATTTGGTTCTGAACTTGCCGTGGTTTCAATGTTGCCTTTATTCTTTATGGATACATTTGAATTATCAGCCGTAACTGCAGGTCTCCTCGCTTCTGGTTACGCTTTCATGAACCTTGTTGCCCGTCCCGGGGGAGGATGGATCTCAGATAACTTTGGGCGAAGACGCACACTACTCATTCTTCTTACGGGTCTTGCTTGTGGTTATCTTGCCATGTCACAAATCACATCAGATTTTTGGTTACCAATCGCTGTCATTTTCACCATGTGTTGTTCGTTTTTTGTCCAAGCAGGTGAAGGCGCCGTCTTTGCGATGGTTCCTATCGTGAAACGCCGCATGACCGGTCAGATTGCTGGGCAAGTTGGCGCTTACGGCAATGTTGGTGCCGTTTTATTTTTAACGGTTTTCTCCTTCGTCGCTCCGCAAATTTTCTTCCTGGTGATTAGTGCGGCCGCCATTGTTACCTTGGTCGCCGTCTTCTTATTCCTTGACGAACCAGAGGGCCAAACAGCAGAAGTCATGTCAGATGGAACCGTCACCATGATAGATGTGACTTAAAGTGAGTTTTTTCAAATACTAAATGCACCAAGGGATTTAGCAACACGTTTTTCCTCTGTGCCCTCAAACGATAGAAAATTGCCGACATATAACACTTATGCATTTAGGGTAATGCATTAAGAAAAAGAGATGTTTTAAAATGAAAAAATCAAAATTTTTAAATAAAAACAACAACATAAATAAATCAATTTTCATAGTGGCTAGTATTGCAACCTTGTCACTTGCACCGCCAAATGCAGCCTTTGCAGAAGACTATGGAAAGCTTACCATTGATGAGCGTTATCGCTATGAAACCGTCGAGCAAGATGCATTGTCAAAGAAAGCCCGTGCCTCAACATTACGCACACGCATTGGCTATTTATCACCAACATTTCATTGGTTTAGGTTTGGCGTAGAAGCCGAAAACATAGCCGAAATCGGGGGAGCAGATTTTAACAACACGTTGAATGGCAATACACTACGCCCTGTTGTAGCTGATGTGCGATCGACTGAAATTAATCAAGCTTATCTTGAATTCTTCACCGGTACCGACACCCAAATTTTGGGAGGCCGTTACAGAAAAAACATTGATAATCAGCGCTTTGTTGGTTCTGTCGGTTGGCGCCAAAATGATCAAACATTTGATGGAGTGACAATAACAACAACGTTGTTTCCAGATACAGAAATTTTTTATGGCTACGTAGGAAAAGTTAACCGCATCTTCAGTGATCGTTCCCTTGTCGGAGATCCAGCCTCTAACATACACATCGCCAATGCCAAGTTTAATAAGGTGATCCCTAAAAGCACAATAACAAGCTATGCCTATTTGATTGACGTGAGAGAACTTGATGGATTGTCAAGTGCTAGTTATGGTGTCAACCTTGTCGGGGCAATACCACTAAACGAAGCTCTAAAATTCTCCTATCGTTTTGAGTATGCTTTCCAGGAAGATTTTGGCGATAATCCCGCTTCTTTTGATGCAGACTATTACCATATCGCACCCGCTCTCTCATCAAGGGGGCTAAAACTCACAGCAGGTTACGAAGTATTAGGGTCTGATAATGGGCTAAATGCGTTCCAGACACCGCTTGCAACTTTGCATAAGTTTAATGGTTTTGCTGATGTTTTTCTCAACACCCCAGCCACTGGCCTGCGTGATTATTATATTGATGCGACCTATAAAGTATCAGGCCTAACCGGTCCCCTTGATTTATTCAATGGTTTACTTCTGAAAGCTCAATATCATGACTTCCAATCAGATGAAGGCAGTATCGACTATGGAACTGAAATTGATTTTTATGCAAAGTTGCCCTTGACGTGGGGGCTTTATGTAGAAGCAAAATATGCTAATTATAACGCCGATCAATTTTCTACCGATGCAGAAAAGTTCATTCTCGGCATTGGCTATAAAACCAGCATTGATATAAACCAACTGCGTAAATAGACTGCAACAGATTATTAAACAAACTTAAAACTCTATATTTTTGCAAAATGCGGACTGGCGATGAGGAAGGTAATTTTGTGGTAATTCATCAAAAACCTCAGCTGACGATTGGCCAGTGTTCTAAGTCAGGGCGTAAAGAGCAGAATGAAGATTCCTATGGGCTTATCATTCCCAAAGGTGATCTCTTGCAAACCAAAGGAATTGCTATCGCCATTGCCGATGGTGTTAGCATAAGCCAAGGCGGTAAGGAAGCCAGTGAAATTTGCACAAAGAGTTTTTTGGAAGATTATTTCGGAACTCATGAATCATGGACCGTGAAAAAATCTGTTGCCACAGTTTTGTGTGCAATCAATCAATGGCTCTACCGCCAAAGCCAAGCTCAGTTCGCTGTTGAAAAGGCTCTCGCAACAACATTTTCTGGCCTGATTTTAAAAGCCGGTATGGCCCATATTTTTCATGTGGGAGATTCGCGTATTACTCTCTTGCGCAATGGGTCAGTTGAGCCATTGACAACAGATCATCGCCTGCACACAGGACCAGGTCAAAATTCCTTGACCCGTGCCTTTGGCATGGAACCAGAACTCGAAATTGACCATCGCAAACTTGCTGTTGAGAAAGGAGATGTTTTCATATTTACAACTGATGGTGTCCATGAATTTGTCTCCCCCTCTCAATTTGCAGCAGTCCTTGAAAAGCATTGTGATGATCTTGAAGTTGCAGCTGATGAATTGGTGACAATCGCCTATAACAATGAAAGTAAAGATAATCTCACCTGTCAGTTAGTGCGCGTCGATGAACTTGGGCTTGTTAGCGAAGACACACATATAGAACAGTTGCAATCTCTCCCTTTTCCGCCAGACCTTTATCCCGGCCACATATTAGAAGGCTACAAAATAGAGCGCGAACTTCATGCCTCCAACCGTTCGCAAGTCTACGCCGCTCGTGACATAGAAACTGGCGAGCAGGTGGTGATTAAGACGCCATCATTAAATTTCAAAGACGTCCCTGACTATATTGAAATGTTTATGCGTGAAGAATGGGTTGGAAAAAGGATCCAAAGCCCCAATGTGGTAAGGGTTCTCCCCCCAAAACAACAAAGGTCATTTTTGTATTATGTCACTGAGTACGTCGAAGGGATCACACTTGAGGCGTGGATGGAAAACAACCCCAACCCATCTTTGGTTGAAGTTCACGGCATTGCAGATCAAATCGCCTCAGGCTTGCGCGCTTTTCACCGCAAGGACATGATCCACCAGGATCTAAAACCGGGTAACATAATGATTGATAAAAACGTCACAGTAAAACTAGTCGATTTTGGTTCAACAGGTATTGCCGGCCTTGAAGAGGGCGATGGATCTTTGAAAACACCCCGCTTGCTAGGCACAGTTGACTATACGGCACCAGAACTTCATTTTGCTGTTAAATCCACAAACCAAAGCGACATCTATGCCCTGGGCGTCATTGTTTATGAAATGTTGACAACAAAACACCCATACGGAAAAGGGTTTGCCTCTGCTAAATCTGTAAAGAGGTGCCACCTTACACCTGCGTCAACCCACAGGCCTTCACTCCCTTTCTGGGTTTCAGAAGCGCTGTCTAGAGCTGTTCATTGCGACCCCAATAAACGTTATGATGCTCTTTCAGCTTTTATGGCAGATCTCTCTCATCCAAATCAGGAGTTTTCTCATCCAGCATCACAACCATTTTTACAACGTGACCCAATAGTTTTTTGGAAAACGTTTGCCATTGCCTCGCTTTTTATAAACTTGCTTTTATTGGTGATTTTATCTCAATAGAAAAGTTAGCTGAAAAGTTTCAATTTTCAGTCTTTCCAATTTTTAACAAAGATTTTTTTAAGACTCACAAGCCTGCTTTTGGCACTTCCTGGTCGTATTGCCAAACTCCCCTAAATACCTGCACCTACAATAAAAGCAGACTTTCAATAGAAGTATGTGCCATCTGATGACCATAGTTTGATAACGGCATCTACGGGTTCAGGTAAGAGAACGTGTTTTCTAATTACCAATCTTCATATCCTATAAGATACGAATTTCTATGGTATTGGCGGGTAAAGGAAAGTTTAAGTGCGTAGCAAGTTATTGAAAATATATAAAAAAACATAGCCCTTAGTAATCTTCCGTTACTGGACTAACTGCCTTCTAAGCAGTAGGTCCGAGGTTCGAATCCTCGTGGGATCGCCACCTTTTCCTTAATAAAATCAATAAATTATAGTTTCTTGGGTTTTGTCTTAATACTTATTTGTCTCTTACTAGGTATCAAATAGGTAACACATCTCCAGGACTGTAATACCTTGTTTTAATTTGTGGATAAGTTTTAGTCATTTGGGTGATGTCTGCTATTCATGCAATTCAGGTATTATTATCCAATAATAATGTATCCACTCTTGATCCAATTCGGAACTTAAGAGTATGACTAATTCATATAGCAAATTTAAGCTTAAATAGTTTTTAAGAATAAAACTTTCGCCAAAAAAGATTGACTGCGTTCTCAAACTGAGCTTACGTTTCTTTAGCCATATGCTTAAAGTGCAAATGAAGGTAAAAATAATAGCACTAGGTAAACTAATGGGCACTGATCAGAAACAGACACGGGTCTTCATATCTTACTCTCGTAAAGATATAGATTTTACAAGGCGATTAGCTGATACGCTTTCCATAACTGGTTATACACCAGATTATGATCAAGCCTCATACGACTCAAGTTATGTTGCCACTGGAATATCAGCTGAAGATGAATGGTGGCAACGCATCCAAGACATGATAACGGTTGCCGATATTATGCTATTCGTTGTTTCACCTAGTAGCTCTGAAAGTGAGGTTTGTAACGAGGAAATTGCTTTTGCGCGAAATCTAGGAAAACGCATTATCCCGGTATTGCGACACCAAATTGATTTTACAAAAGCACCCCCCAGATTGTCTGCACTAAACATAAAACTGGATTTTACCTCCGATAGCCATTTTGATACTTCATTCAATAAGCTTATAGAAGCATTAGAAGTCGATGTCACTTGGCATCGAGAACATAGTCGTCTTATCCAATTGGCACAGCGTTGGAAATTTAATAACAAATCAAGCCAGCAGTTGTTGCGGGGCACTGATATTGCTGAATCAGAAAACTGGGCTACTCGTCGCCCTGCTAGTGCATCTGGGCTTTCCGATTTTATTATTGAATTTATCAAGGAGAGTAGACAGGCTGCAATAGTCCGCGAGAAACGTGCCAAATTAAGAGCACGTCTAGCTGTCATCGCTTCACTCATTATAGCGACTATTATTGGCTATTTTGCCTTGCTCATGTTCGATCAATGGCAAGTAGGATTGCAACGAGAGACACTTTCACTTATAGACCACGCGAGCAACGCTTTAACAAGTAAAGATGCAAATACTGCGACATTACTTTCCCTAGAAGCACTGCCTTCGCCGAAATCACTTTCGATTAACAATCGATTCCGTCCTTATGAGAATGATGCTCGTCTTTCTTTAGAGCGCAATTTAAGAACATTCCTATATAGAGACAGAACATTGGCCGGGCACAAAGCAGTAATTCTAGGATTAGGTATTTCACCAAACGGAGAAAGAATAGTGACGGTCTCGCGTGATGGTAGTGCCCGTCTATGGAACGCAAAATCTGGAAAACAAATAAAATCATTGTTTGATAAACCGTTATTAGTTGATTCGAGAGCAAAAATTACCTTTTCTTCTGATGGTAAGAAGTTAGCCATTTCCAGAATAAATTCAGTTGTTTATATCTTTTCTGCGACTGACGGGCGTTCACTAAATAAGATTGATGGACTTTCTAATGCCATTTTGTCTCCAAATGGCAACTATGTTATTGGGTTCCCCTTGTCCAACTCTAAGACGGTAGAACTAATTGATGCCCAAACGGGCGTTGCTAAATGGAGTTATAATGGGGATACTCGTGTTTCACATTATCTGGCCGTTTCTAGTGATAGTAATTGGGTCGCAGCAGTATTTAGTGATCAATCTGTACGCCTTTTAAGTGCCGACGATGGTGCTGAACTTGCTTCTTTTGAGCATAAGCCCCAGACCGTTACCGGCATGAGGTTTTCACCTAAATCAAAAATGCTCGCAGTTACTCTAAAGGACAATTCAATAAAAGTATGGAAACTGGAAGAAAAGTCCCTGTTTCAACATTTGATTGGACACAAATATTTGCCAAGGGCACTTTCATTCTCTAAAGACGGTAAGCAATTACTATCAGCTGAAGTGAACTCTAGACCCGCAAAGGGTAAATCAGCTGTTATTTGGGATTTGTTTAAAGGAAAAATAATCCATACCATTTCAGCCCATGAAATTGCTTTGTCTGGAGCATCTTTTTCTCACGATGGAAGGTACATTATAACCTCAGGACTTGATGGCATCGTCAAAAAATGGTCAGCAAATGACTATAACCTCTGGAGCAGTTTCAAATCACCGAGTAAAGTCGTTTTTGGATTTAAAGAGTCCTCTAATGGAGGTTTTTTAGTAACACAAGAAGCGGATCATACAGTTCGCATTTGGCGTCAATCTAAACCAGATAGATGGTATCATGATATTTTCTTTTATCCTAAATCACCTAAGATTTCTGTCGACAAGAAATACTTGTTCGCTAAGGAACTTTCATATGATGCAATCCAACCTGATACTCTTCATATATTTGAGGTCAATGCATATGGACCAAAACTTATCAGGAAGTTGAAACTGAAAAAATTTTCACTTTTTCAGTTTCTAAATGACGATAATAGAATTGCATTGATTCCTCACAAAACCTCTGAAATAGAGATCTGGAATAATACACTAACGTCTCGTGTAAAAGTCATAAACTTTGGTGATGAGTTAAATGAGTACGGTAAAGACATTCAATCTTTCAGGATTTTTGAAGATAAAAGCATGGTACTGATTAATACTGATGAGGCAGGTCTTCTTCGGACGGTAGATCTTTCATCCGGGGAGATCCTGAACGAAATTATGATTGAGGGAGCTTGGGATATCATTCATGACATTAAGAATGGATACGCAATTATTGTTGGTAATAATGGCGAATTTGTTGTCGTCAATGTTGATACTCTCAAAATTGAAAAAAGACTCAGTGCTCACGAAGATAAGATATTCGATGTAGTCATAAGTCCGAGTGGAAGGTTAATAGCAACGGCATCTAAAGACAAATTAATAAAATTATGGAATGCCGAGAGTTATGAATTGATGGCGGTGCTAAAAGGGCATAATCATCAGGTATTGTCGGTGCAGTTTTCTCAAGATGGTAGATACTTAATTTCAGGATCTGAAGATACCACATTGGGCATTTGGGATGTGAACACAAAACTCCCCCTAAAATTTTACTGTTGTCACAATCGGGGCATTTTAAAGACCTGGATATTACCTGAAAAATTCAATATTGCCAGTCTCGATAGAAATGGTGAACTCATCATATGGAAAGCAGAGCCTTTAGAACGCGAAAAACTTATCGAGAAAGCCCGATCGAGTACATCCCGATGTCTCACAGAAAAACAAAGAAAGCACTATCATCTAGATCCAACACCTCCTCTCTGGTGTATAAAACAGAAAAAATGGCCTTATGCGAATAAGACATCAGAACGACTCACATATGGTCAACGCTTGCTTCAAGCTTTTGATGTAGTATCGGAAAAATTTATCATATGGCGCGACTCAGTGGAGAGCACTCCATAACTGTGTGCACATAACAGCTAAATAATTGTAATCAAGTGAAACAACTACATTCTTTAGGAAACCATAAGTTCAGCTAGTCGTACTAAGCAGAGTTTGAATTGTGTATGTTATTAGGTCTGGAATGGGGCCGACTTCAGAAATAGATAAATTATGGCTTATTCAGATGGCCTTAAGTTGCATAGTATGCGTTCTAAGATTAATGCGTTATTTATTAGCTTTCATTCTACATAAAAGTTAGTTCGTATAACTGGCCATTTAAACGGTCCTTCCTCTTTTTTCTCAATGGTTATTGATAAAGCTTTTTCTCCTCTTTGTTTTATTGTTCTGAATATTAGAGCCACATCAACATATCCGTGATAGGGCGTTTGTTGTCTTTTATGAAATTCCCAGAGTTCAGATATGTCGTTTTTAGCCTCGTTCGTCCAATAAGCATTTGGCATGAGTTTGTAATCAATTTGTTTAACTTCAGGGCATTCTTTTTCATTCAAGCATCAGATAAATGCCATCCAGATAATCATATCTAGATGTGTGATCAGATTCGTATATTTATTAGGTCAACGGTCATGTTTCATGGACGGTAAAATTATAGAGTAATATCATCTCCTATTTTAACGAATGACAGAAATTATCAAGTTAGAGACACCACATTACCTGGTGGCCTTTAATGTTCTACTATGATTTTAAAGCCTCAATTCTGGACTCGCCTTTAAGATTGAGGAGCACAATACTCATCTCATAACTTCAAATAATTTAAAGAGGTTTGAGATGATTTTATTTACTGACACTGTGATGGCCGAGATTGACCAGTCTATTGCCCAAAAGGAGCCAGAGCAGGGTGGTGCTTTGTTAGGTGCACCAGACAGCAATCTCATAAGTCATTTTATTTATGATGAAGATGCTGAAGTTTCTCATGTGACTTATCTTCCTTCAAAACGGCTGATAAAAGCAGTGCAAGAATTAGAGAAACAAGACGGATTGCAATTTAAAGGCATTATTCATTCCCATCCTGGAATGATGGACCATCCTTCAGGGCAAGACCATCATGCCTTTGCTTCGCAGCTTACTCATAATCTGCATATGGGCCGTTTTATCGCACCCATAGTTACCAGGCATCTACAAAATAAAAAGGAACTTAAATCCCACGAGCTTGCACTTGGAGATGGGGCAAAGCTTAGCTGTTATCAAGCGCATTTTTCATTTGATAAGACTATCAATGATAACCATCTTTCGGTGACCTCATGTGAGGTTGGTCTTGTTTGCTATAGCGCTGCTATCAAGCATCTTATGGATATGCTTGAATTAGAGTTTGACCAAGTGATTGAAGCAAAGAGTGATGTTTTGATGATTAATGGTCTACTGCATATCGCAAGAGTGATAAAAACACCCTTATTTGAGCTTCAAATATTCTTCCCACAGAATTTTCCAACAGTTGCCCCTTTGATTTTGTTCTCAGAATATCAGGGCAAAAAATTGGGATTAGCCCAGAGCATAAATCTGACCTGGAGCATTGTTGACGTACATCCAGAAAAGTTGGGTGAACGGTTACTTCCCCTCATTGTTAAAAAGATAAAGGAGACAGAAAATGCCACAACCGGACCTAAATCAACTACGGGAAACTCTATTTACAAATCAGCAAAACAGAGAGGCAACACCTCAAGAGCCAAAGAAACAGGTCTTTGTTGATAAGGATGCAGGCATTCATGCAGGCGATCAAGTTGGTAGGGATCGTCAGCCTTTATCTGAAGTGCAACAAGATACATTTGCCGCTCGTTCTCGTCTTGGCGAGGACAGGCAAACAGTATCTGAAAAACTGCCTGACAATACGAGAGAGATTAAAACGGCTGAAGGGATTACAGGGTGGGTGTTTGCATTCAAGTGCCAGATGGGAAATCTTTATCAGTTATTTCTTTGGTTTGATGGGGCTTATTATCAGACCAAGCTTGTCTCCCCCAAATTAGAAGATAAATGGAAGTCTCCCCATACAGGGCATTTGTATAGCAGTGGGAAATTGTGTTTAGGCAACGACTATCAAAATGGAATGCCAAGCCTGGAAGCAGCTTATGCAAAATCTGTTCTATGGGCAACAGGGATGTCAGTTGCTCTTAAGACTGGAACTTTTCCGTTTAATTATGATCAGTAATTGAAAAACTGCCCCCTTGCCCCTCTGGGGTAGTGGAGCACTGCAACCGTACAGCACTGCCATTGTTCCGGAGTGGAGTAAGGAGGCAGTGACACACTAAATAAAATTAAAGGTGAGTTTTATGAGTGAAGGAATGACAAGTACGATCGAGGCTTTTGCGGTTGATACTGAAAATCGCACAAAGTTTGAAGCTGCTCTTTCAGAGAGAAACAAGGGATTGCTTGCAAAGGGTTTAAGTGAGGTCAATGTGCTCATCGTTGGGTGTGGTTCAGTTGGATCTTATATGGCTGAGAAACTCATCAGAGCTGGGATAGGGGCGATGACTTTAATCGACCCTGATGAAGTTGAGCCTTATAATCTGACAAGAACCACATTTAAATATGATGATATTGGTACGTTAAAAGTTGAGGCCTTGTCGGTTCATTTGAAGGCTATTAATCCGTGGAGTTCAATCGAAGTTGAAAGTGAGAAGTTTGAGGCTGTCTCGAAACAGAAGCTAAAAGACTATGTGCAAGCATGCTCCCTGATTATATGCGGTGCTGATGATAAGGTGACACAAGGCATCCTTAATCGCGTGGCGAGTTATCATGATAAGCCTATGATTGTGCCTGGGCTATATCAGGGTGCTAAAGGAGGTGAGGTGGTGATGGTTTTGCCTGGGGTTACCCCTTGTTTAGAGTGCACCGTTGAGGGACGGTCTTTTACAGCGACACAAACTGAAGAAACCGTAGGGCGACAAACGGATTATGGGACGGGGCGCTTAGAAGGAGAGATTGCGCTGGGGTGTGATGTGCATCATGTGGCTGGCATAGCCAGCAAAATAGCGCTGTCTCTTCTCTCGTTGATGTTGTCCGGGGATAAAGTTGAGATAGGTAAGTTCATCTTAAAACCGCTACAGGATAAAACAAATTATCTCACTCTTGGCATGACACCAGACTATTGGTTGTTTGGTGAAGTGTTTCAGGATGTGCCTGGACAATATGCCTATCAAAGTCTTTGGATACAGGCTCACACGAATGAAAACTGCTGTGTGTGTGGAGACAGAAAGTTAGAGCTCGACCCGATTGATGAAATAGCAACAGAGCTTGATGTCGAGGGCTTGTCTACTCAATTGGGAGATATGAATAATGAGTTTGTTTGAGCCGGATATTGACGAATTGCGCAAACGCGTATGGAATAATTCGGAAACATCTGATGAGCCGAGTTTTTATGATCTGGTTTTAGCAATGACTGTGCTAGGTGGTGTTGTTTGTGTTCTGTATGTAATTTTTTGATGAACGACGCAACACTATTGATGAAGTTGTTTCTTGCAGCATTACCAATTGCACTTGGTCTTGGTTTTTGGCCTATGGCGTGACTTGGATTTTTGGGTGGTAGTGTAAAAGAAAATGTTAATAAGTATTAAATAATATTAATATGATCTAAACATCATTTTATATGTGAATAGTAGTTTGAGATGCCCCCGATTTACTAGACACCTGCCGGTTTCCATTTTTCAAGTTTCTCAAACTCAATAGGCGATAGCATATCATTGTTACCATGCTTTCGTTTTGGGTTGTAGAAAAACTCGATATAGTCAAACACATCAGCAC
>JAJFHF010000206.1 GCA_021775775.1 Hyphomicrobiaceae bacterium | reverse complement strand
GCGCCGCGATAGATAAACGGATCATACACCGTGCCGATGGGCAATAAGCGTTCCCCATTAATGCTATGCGAGAGCCCAAGCGCGCTCAGTAAAATAAACAAATTAGATTCAGCAATGCCAAGTTCAATATGCTGCCCTTGCTCAGAAAAGTTCCATTTAAAGGTCGACGGAATGCGCTCGGCCTGAAAGGTGTCAACCAACTCTTGGCGCGCAAACAACCCTTTGCGGTTAACCCAGCCTCCCAAATTGGTTGAGACCGTTACATCAGGCGCGGTGGTGACAATGCGCGAAGACAGCTCACTCTCTTGTCCCGCAATTTCATGCAGAATTTGCCCAAACCCCATTTGCGTGGATAACGGCTTATTCTTGGGGGCAGGGTAGTTCAGCTTTGCAGGAACTTCGACGCGAGGGGCGCTCAAACGTCTGTTCTTATCGGCAAAGAAAGGTGACTGATCTATAAAATCTTGCAATAGCTCAGGTGCCAGTTGGGCCCCTTCCCATTTGTCCCATTCATGTCCAGGGCGCACATCCATAGAGAGGCGCAACGTCTCAATTTGTTTGGTCGTTAACAAACCGGCATGATTATCTTTGTGCCCAGCCAACGGCAAACCGTGCCCCTTAACTGTGTAGCAAAGAAACAAAGTTGGCCGGTCGCTCTTTGCCCCGGTTTTAAAGGCTTCTAGCAAAGACGCGGAATCATGCCCCCCCAAATTGCACATTAAAGCGGCCAACTCCTCGTCGCTGCGCCGATCAAGTAACGCAGACACATCAGCTTGATCCCCAATCTCATCCATCAGACGCGATCGCCACGCCGCGCCGCCCTGAAAGGTCAGCGCTGAATAAAGCTGGTTAGGGCAAATATCAATCCAGTCGCGCAAAATAGAGCCGCCCGGTTCTTCAAAGGCCTCTTGTTGTAACCGCCCATATTTAACAATGATCACATCCCAACCAAAGCTGGCAAACATCTCTTCAAATTTTTGCCACAACCCCTCGCGCACAACCGCATCAAGCGATTGCCGGTTATAGTCAACAATCCACCAACAATTGCGCAGGCCAAATTTCCACCCCTCTAACAAGGCTTCATAAATATTGCCCTCATCCATTTCCGCATCACCAATGAGCGAAATCATCCGCCCCTCAGGCCGCTCCTTCATCCAGCCATGGCCAGTGACATAATCTTGCGCTATCGAGGAGAACAAGGTTTGCGCCACCCCCAACCCAACAGACCCGGTTGAAAAGTCGACATCATCACAATCTTTCGTGCGCGATGGATAACTCTGTATGCCTTTATAAGCACGAAAGGTGGAAAGTTTTTCCTTTGTCAGATTACCGGCTAAATATTGGATGGCATGAAAAATTGGCGACGCGTGCGGTTTCACTGCCACCCGGTCTTGGGGACGTAAAACGCTAAAATACAAAGTGCTCATTATAGTTGCAAGCGAAGCGCTAGACGCCTGGTGCCCGCCCACCTTAACGTCATACTCGTCAGACGAGCGCAGATGATTGGCATTGTGAATCATATAGGTTGCCAACCAAAGCAATCGTTGTTCAACAGCTTCCAGCTTTTTAATTTGATCTTTGTCGGTGTTCATAACCAGCCCCCTCAATTAAAGCGCCCCACATAATGAATAAAACCACCTTCATAAAATGTGTGGGAATTAAGAAAATTAGTAATCTAAACAATAAATCAACGAAATATTTGCCAAAAAAACTTAAGAATGATAGTTTTTTGATGGAAACAGCTAATTAACAGTTAGATATTGATGGATATAGCTACTATGGACCATATCGATAAAAAAATCCTCCAAGAGCTGCAAAGAAATGGACGGCTAACCATTCAAGAGCTAAGCGAGACCGTTGGCTTGAGCCCATCACCGGTTGCCAGGCGCAAAGCCTTGCTCGAGAAAAAAGCGATTATTAAGGGCTATGGGGCGGTCATAGATGAAGCCAAATTAGGCTACACAATCTCGATCTTCATTTCTGTTAAGCTCGATCGGCAAAGTGACGAGAGCATAGCTACTTTTGAAAAAACCATCTCAAATTTACCTGAAGTGGTTGATTGTTGGCTCATGACAGGCAATCGAGATTACCTCATGAGAGTTGCAACCAGCAGTCTAGATGAATTTGAGCGCTTCTTAACCACCAGCCTTACAAAGATCCCTTGTGTGGCCTCGATCGAATCTTCAATTCCTTTGCGGCGGGTGAAATCATCAAGCGCGCGCACGATATAACACGTTTGCGTTAGAGGGGCTTTATAACAGCCGCTTAAAAGTGTAAAAAAGAAAAAAGCATAAACCCATAACGATTTGTTATCGTATCCAGACCATTAGTTGTGTTCGTGCATCTTGACCTAGTTGGTTAAACATGGCACCACATTCTATAATAAAAAGCCTCATAAGAAAATGAGGCAGTTACGAAAAATGAGGGAAGATGAATGACGCAACAGGTTGATCAGCTGGCAGCGCATTGCTTAAAGTACCGTGAATCCAACGCTTGGCGCGCAACAGGCCAGCTTATCGTCTCGGTCGTGATGTTTTTGGTGTTGTGTGTTGCCATGTATCAAAGTCTAAAGGTTGGCTATTGGCTAACCCTTTTGCTGGCCATACCGACAGCTGGGTTTGTTTTGCGCATTTTTATCATTCAGCATGATTGTGGTCATGGCTCTTTTTATTCCTCAACGAAAATCAATGATCGTGTTGGGCAGATCCTATCTGTATTCACCATCACCCCTTATGCCTATTGGCGCCGCTTGCACGCCATCCATCATGCTTCATCATCAAATTTAGACAAGCGTGGTTATGGTGACATCGATACCCTTACAGTTGCTGAATATGAGGCGCTATCTTATACAAAACGCTTAGGGTACCGTATTTACCGCAATCCATTTTTTCTAATGTTGGTTGGTGGCCCTGTTCATTTCGCCATATTACAACGCTACCCAATGGCCTTCAAAAAACCATCGATGCAAATGTGGCTGAGTGTTATGGGCTGTAATTTTTTTATGTTTTTGCTATATGGCGGACTAATCTGGTATATAGGTTGGAAACCATTTGTGATGATGGCTCTACCTGTGACGCTGATAGCCACCAGTGTCGGTGTCTGGTTATTCTACATCCAGCATCAATTTGAAGATACCATGTGGGAACATGAACAACACTGGGATCGCAAAACCTCCGCGCTTTATGGCAGTTCTTATTATGCCTTACCCAAAATTCTACAATGGTTTACTGGTAACATTGGCATTCATCATATTCACCACCTTTGCAGCGCCATTCCCAATTATCGTTTACAAGAATGCCTAGATGATGAGCCAGAGCTTAAAGAGATCAACGTTTTAACGTTAAAACAAAGCCTGCGCTATGCAACCTTGTCCTTATGGGATGAAGAGAGCAAAAAGCTAGTGCCGTTCCCCGCCAGAGTCTAACAAGCGAAACAAGGGTTTAACAAGCTCAGCAAGTGTCTAACAAGCTTAGCTAAGGGGCTAAGGGATTCAGGTAAAACCCGTCCAAGGATCATAAAAGCCGCCATCGTTCCCAGGGACGATTGAGGCATCTATCTCGATGGGACGATAAAATCTTTTACCAGGTACCAATATTTTCCATCGAGGCCCAAGGCTCTTGTTTTTGTAAAGAAGCACCCTTTTGCAAAAGCTCTATAGAGATATGATCTGGTGAGCGGATAAAAGCCATATACCCATCGCGCGGTGGTCGGTTTATAACAACCCCCATATCCATAAGCCGCTGGCAAGTTTCATAGATATTATCAACAAGGTAAGCCAGGTGACCAAAATTCCGTCCCTGATCATAAGTCTGAGGGTCCCAGTTATAGGTCAGCTCAAGTTGAACATCCTCTTGTCCAGGGGCCGCTAAAAATACCAAAGTGAAACGCCCCGCCTCAATCTCTTTGCGGCGCACTTCTATTAGTCCAAGCTTGGAGCAATAAAAATCAAGAGAGACCTCAAGGTCAACCACCCTCACCATCGTATGCAAATATTTCATAAGTCTTTTAGCTCCTAAAACAGCCACATCTTTAAGCAAAGCCTTCATCATAAGCAAAAAGCAAAAAAAATGAATAAAAAAGCACAAGGAGACAATGACAATCTCAAGGATGCTTATGGAGATAGGAGAATTTCTCACAAAAAAATAATGTGAATATCAGCTCTGTGGAAAGAGGGGAAAACAAGAAGTGATTCGGGGCTTTGCCTTAAAGTAAATTAAATAAGCACTTAATTCAGACTAAAAAAATCCACAAAATAAAAAAAATACCTAAAAAAAAATTGTCGAAAAAGTGTGAATAAATTATTAATTTACTGTTGAAAAACAAGACTTTCAGTATTGGTCTTATTGCCTCTACCCCCCATATAGAATGTGGAGAATCTTAACTTTCCTTAATTTTATGCTGGTCACAAGCCAAACTAATGCTATTTTCAAAGAACGAAATAAATAATTCGGTGCCAAGTTTTAGGGGCCTAAAACAAATTCCGAATTGATTATTAAATTTTAGGTATTAATTTAGTTATTTGCGGGGGTTAAAGCATGGCGGCGAAAATATCGCCACAGGTCACCGATGATATAAGCCAGCTTGATGAAGATGGCTCACTTGATGTCATAGAGGTTGCAGGGGCAATAAAATGGTTTGATGCGTCAAAAGGCTACGGGTTTATCATACCGGACAATTCAGGCATGGAAGATATACTTCTTCACGTAACCTGTCTTCGTGCTGGTGGATATCAAACAGCTTATGAAGGCGCACGTGTGGTTGTTGAAGTACTAGACCGGCCAAAAGGCTTACAAGCCTTTCGAATTGTCTCTATGGATGAATCCACAGCAGTTCACCCTTCACAATTACCACAAAGAACACATGTAACAGTTACACCTGAAAGCGACTTTGAGCGCGCAGCTGTGAAATGGTTCAATCGTGTTCGTGGTTTTGGGTTTCTTACCCGAGGTGAAGGAACAGAAGACATTTTTGTGCACATGGAAACATTACGCCGGTTCGGCTTTGCTGAATTGCGCCCAGGCCAAACCGTTATGGTTCGCTACGGTCATGGATCGAAAGGTTTAATGGCAGCAGAACTTAAGCCAGATGGCAGTGCATCAAATCTACCTGTCGCTCACTAATTTTAAGAGTGACCATCAAAGGTTAGATTGACTTGTGAAAAATTTTAAAACGAGGCTTCGAAAGACGCCTCGTTTTTTGTGCCGACATGATCTATTGAAAGTTTATGTAATCTGGCATCTTATATAAGATGAAATGTATGGTATCTGACATCTTATGTAAGGAGCATCAGTGAATGACAAATATGCTGTGGCAACCAAGTGAAGAAAATAAGAAAAAAACCAATCTCTGGGCCTTTCAGCAACAAATTGAAAGTGCAACTGGTGCGTCCTTTCCTGATTATGATGCCATATGGAACTGGTCGATTGCTGAGCCAGACAAATTCTGGAATGAAGTGGCCAATTTTTGTCAACTGCAACGCGTTGAGCAAGACGGCCCAATATTAGTAAACCCAGATGACCTGTTACAGGCGCGCTTCTTTCCCAACAACACGTTAAATTATGCACAAAACCTACTTGATCATGGCGCAACAGGCGAAGTCGTTGTTTCTTATAATGAGGCCAATGAACGGCGCACTTTGAATTGGGAGCAACTGCGCGCAAAAGTCTCACAACTACAACAAGCTTTAAAAGCCAATGGCGTCAAGCAAGGCGACCGGGTCGCAGGCTTCATCCCAAACATTCCTGAAGCAATTGTCGCAATGTTGGCAGCCACCAGTTTGGGGGCCATATGGTCGTCTTGTTCACCTGATTTTGGCACAGCCGGCGTTGTTGATCGCTTTGGCCAGATCGAACCAAAGATACTCTTTGCGACCAATGGCTACACTTATAATGGAAAACCGTTCAATAGCTTGCCAACGCTCACTCAACTATCAAAAGAACTACCCTCACTTGAAAAAGTAATCATTATTCCCTTTCTTGAAGAGGCAGGCCTCCAACCGCTTAATGGTGAGATGGTCACTCTAGATGAGTTTATCAATCCCTATCAGCCCCAAGACTTAACGTTCACACCGCTCCCCTTTGATGCCCCGCTCTTTATAATGTATTCATCCGGCACCACAGGGCTGCCCAAATGTATCGTTCACTCTGTTGGCGGCACACTGCTCCAGCATCTTAAAGAACATCAACTCCAAACAGATATTAAGCCATCAGATCGATTTTTTTATTTTACCACCTGCGGCTGGATGATGTGGAATTGGCTGGTTTCAGCGCTCGCATCGAAGGCGACCATCGTGCTATACGATGGCAATCCCTTTTATCCCGATGGCAATCGTTTAAGCCAATTATGTGAAAAAGAAAAACTAACTCACTTTGGCGCCTCGGCCAAATATTTTGACAGCTGCTATAAGGCTGATATATCGCCGGCAAAAACGTGTGACTTATCACCGCTACGTGTGGTTTTATCAACCGGTTCGCCTTTGTCGGCAGATCGGTTTGATTATATCTATTCTGAATGGAAACAAGACGTTTGCCTCTCCTCCATTGCAGGTGGCACTGATATATTGGGGTCCTTTTTTAGTGGCAACCCATTTGGACCCGTATATCGTGGTCAGTGCCAAAAACGGGGGTTAGGCTTAAACGTACAAATCTTCAATGATGAAGGACAACCAGTTGAAAATACACCAGGCGAACTGGTCTGTATTGCACCCCAACCGTCACAACCTATAGGGTTTTGGAATGACCCAGGTCATACCCGTTATAAAAAATCCTACTATGAGGAATGGCCTAATGTCTGGTGCCATGGTGATTTGGTTGAGCTGACAAGTGAAGGAGGGGCTGTTTTCCATGGCCGCTCAGACACAACCCTCAACCCAGGCGGCGTCCGCATAGGCACAGCTGAAATTTACCGCCAAATTGATCCTTTGCCAGAAATTTTAGAACCACTTGTGGTGGGGCAAAACCACCTAGATGATGTGCGTGTTGTGCTGTTTGTAACTTTGAGAGAAGGCGTGGGCTTAGATGACGCCTTAGTGAATAAAATAAAACAGGCCATTCGCTCTAATGCGACCCCGCGCCATGTACCCGCACTGATATTTGCCTGCCCCGACCTGCCACGGACCAGGTCAGGTAAAATTTCTGAAATCGCGGTCCGTGATGTTATCCATGGACGAAGCGTAAAAAACAAAGAAGCTTTATTAAACCCTGAAAGTTTAGACTTTTTTCAATCTCTACCCGGTCTTTAAAAATTCTGCGTCTATGCTTAACCCCCTTGAAGAGAGAGAAAACCATCTGTGGGTAGCTGGAAGAAGGTCAAAAAACAAGGTTTGAGAGCAAAACCGAATAAGATATAAAAAATAATCAATAAAAAGCGCGGTTGGTTTCATTTTGGGCTTGCCCACGGTACAATTTAGAGGTAATCAATGCCTCTTAGCAATGACGGGGTATAGCTCAGCCTGGTAGAGCACTGGTTTTGGGAACCAGGGGTCGCGAGTTCGAATCTTGCTGCCCCGACCACGTTTTTTAAGTTTGTTATGGTAAGTTATGGCAAACCAAAGCGTGAAAATTGCAAAAGGAAATTATCGTCATGGTCGCACGCATTTATCGCCCCAGCAAAAACGCCATGCAGTCTGGCATGGCTAACTCCAAGCTGTGGCGGCTTGAATTTGAACCAAACTCTCCAAAAACCTTTGATTATGTTATGGGCTATTGCGGTTCATCAGATATGAACGCGCAGGTTAAACTAAAGTTTGAAAGCCAAGAGGCTGCGATTGCTTATTGCGAGCGTGAAGGGATTGCTTATGAGCTGATGGAGGAGCACCCCAGAAAGCACCGCAATCGCACCTATGCTGATAATTTCCGCTACGGTCGCATAGGCACTTGGTCACACTAAATGAGATTAGGGTGAAATAGCCAAATCAAGTCAAACTGATTAGTGAGAATTTAAAATACGGTCCCTTAGCTCAGCTGGATAGAGCAACTGCCTTCTAAGCAGTAGGTCGGAGGTTCGAATCCTCCAGGGATCGCCATTTTTCTGCTATAAAATTAAATAGATATGTTCTCATAAATATTTTTTAAAAATCAATTACATTCCCTGTGATACGAACAAGATACGGTTGTAATAAGTATCTATGCGTATTTGAGTTTGTTTTCATCAGTTGCTCTAGCATTTATCAACGGCCTAAAATTAATTTAAAACATTTCATGTTTAATGCAGACGATCACCCTCGCAAAAGTCCTGCATCGAACCTGCTTAGATTGTGTGCAATTTTTTTCTTTAAATTTAAGCAGAGGCTGGTTCATGTGCGAAATCGGCCTCAAAATTTAGGGCTAATGAAGGCTCCGTTTCACCCCTTCCGGAAGAATGGCAAGGGCCTGAAAGGAGAGGGGGGGCTGAAGAGAAATTTCTAAAACTTAATATAATGATCTTGAAAATCTCTAGAAAAAACAGACTATTGGTGTTTATATCCCTCTGATATGTCTGTTGTGGTGTTTGTCTTTTACTTGCTCTCATAAATCTATTAAGAATTGCAAAGTTTTATCTTAATTATCAAGCAGTCACATTGATTGGATGAGAAATAACTTGCCCGTTAACGAATTATTAACTATGTAAAATAGAGTTAATATTAAAGTTGAGGGTTGTTTTTATGTTTTTTGAACAGTCAAAGTTAGGAATGTTTGATATTTACATTAGAAAAACATCCTTCTTTATTGTCGCTTTTATGACAATCATGGGTTTGTTTCTTTCTGGTCATAGCTTGTTGGCACAAGAAAGAAGTAAAAAACCCCAGCAAGTAGCAAAGAAACAAGAACAGCCAAAATCAAAGACCAAGAAGTTTGACGATTGGTACTATCGCTGTATTGAGAAAATAACAGATAAAAAAGCCCCGCCCCGCCAATGTGAGGTGCTGCAAGTGGCGCAAGTGAAAAGCCCAACCAAAGACAAAGCAACGAATGCGACTGGCGAGAATGTTAGTGTTTTAACACTGGCTTTTTCAAAAGGGCTGCCGAATAAAAAAAGCAAAAAAAGAGCCATTTTATTAACGGTTCTAACCCCTTTAAACATTCATTTGCCATCAGGCTTTGAGTTGGCGGTGGACAAAAACAAACCTATAAAAAATGTCTATC
>JAJFHF010000205.1 GCA_021775775.1 Hyphomicrobiaceae bacterium | reverse complement strand
AGCCATATTAACAATGCGATGCTGGCCATGAGGCCCGCAAAACTAGAACTTTCAATGCCAGCAATTGAGCCTTGATCATGATAGAGCACCAAAATAAGACCTGAAACAACCAACAATCCAAGAGCAAACCACGTACTCACTAATATCTCCATATTGCCCGTCTATTAGGAGGGCTTTGTTCATTATTAATAGTCAGAAAAAACCTTATCACTAATTCAAATGAGAGAAAATGGAAGATTGCGGCCGCTTTAAACGTTTCATTTTCTGGAAGGTAGGCTTTTTAATACACATTTTAAGGTAATTGGCTTTTTAATTTAAGAACGGGCTGCTCTGTATCGTCTTGTTTTTTAGCCGCGTAATATTCGCGTTTCACTTGCCTTGTCTTGATAATGTTTTGGATTTGATTTGTTAAATCTTCAAACTCTTTGCTGTCAGGGTCAAGGGGGGCAATCAAGTCAGCTTCTTTTGCCTTATTTTGAAATTCTAATGGGGCAAGGGCATGCATCACGCGCTTTGATGGGATTTCAAAACGAACAATGGTACCCTGGCGCAGTTCACTTTCTAAAGAGAAGGTCCCATCGTGTATTGAAACCAGTTTTTGGCATATGGGCAACCCAAGACCAGTTCCCCCTTCAGCTGTTTCATAAGCCAATGAGCCTTGCCCAAAAGGTTTGAGGACGTTTTCAATTTCATCTTCTGGAATGCCAGGACCCGTGTCCTTCACCGCTACGAATTGGCCTCCTTCAGATGTTTTACCAACTGTGATGGTGACCTTGCCTTTTGGTGGTGTAAATTTAATCGCGTTGGAGAGTAGGTTCAGAACCACTTGGCGAATGGCGCGTTCATCAACCCAAATAGAACTTAAAAAATCTTCCTCATTTAGTTCAAGTTCAATATCCTTTGTGCGGGCGCGCATAGAAAGAAGGTGTTTGCAATCTTCAGCTATATAGCCAAGCTTCACAGTGGATTCGTGCAATTCATATCGCTCTGCTTCAATGCGAGATAAATCCAAAATTTCATTAATCAAGTTAAGGAGGTGATTACCACTATTGTGTATGTCAAGGGCATATTCTTTGTAAGTGGGGTTGGCCAGAGGACCAAATGCTTCTGTTTTCATCACTTCAGAAAACCCAAGTATCGCATTGAGGGGGGTCCGTAATTCATGGCTCATCGTGGCAAGAAATCGTGATTTGGCTAAATTTGCTTCTTCAGCTCGTTTGCGTGCATCTTCAGAAAAAGCACGGGCTTCTTCCAAACGGCCAATCAATATGTCTTTATCGGCGCGGTATTCAAGCATGGTGTAAACGGTCGAGTTTAAGCCCGACATTAAAAACATCAAATACACATGTATCCCGACAGCCATAGCAGCCAAAGCCCAATAAAACGGGGACTGTAACATTATAAATTTAATAACAATGGCAATGGTTATTGGTAAGGTGCCAGCAATCACCAGCGGCATAACCGTTGAGGCGAACATCATGCGAATAGAGATCACGGCAATAAAGGAAGCAAAGATAAAAATATGTGCAGCTTGGTCTGTTGTTGTATAAGAAATTAAGGCTATGCCAGCCCAAGCAATGCCATAAAACAATTCAGCTATGGTTAGGTTCATGCGCCATTTTTTTAAATTCACATCTTTTCGGGGTATATTTGTAAAGCGCCGGCAAAGTATTAAAATAGCCGCTTTGGTGATGAAAATGCTACCTAACCACACCGCAATTTTAGTAACAGGAACCCAAAAAGAAATGCTAATTGCTAAAATAATCGCAAATAATGGAATTGAAAGAGAGGCCGTCAGTTCGTTACGGGCGAACATTAACAAGAGCTCATACTGAAAGCGTTGAGAGTTTTTGTTTTGCCCAAGCCGATCGCGCGCCTCTTTTACTGAGGACACAAGACGCGAATTTTGCGCTGCTTCAAGAGCAAGATTTTTAGGCGCACTATTAACCACTGACTTTACTCACACAATTTTACAGGTTTAACTTAACGAAGTTAAACTACGACCCTCAGATTTCATGACCCATTTTGCAGTTATAATTACTAATTTACGGTTTATATTTCATAAATAATTAAAAAAATTAAGGGGCTTGTATGCAATTTGATATGTCAAAACTTATGGTTGTTGTTTGTCTTTTGTTGTTTGCAGGCCTGATTTGGTGGCAAGATACAGCCTTTATAGATAATTCAAGCGGCATACCGCGTGTTGTAGATGGAGATAGCCTGGAATTTAAGAATGAACGCGTGCGATTAAAGGGCATTGATGCACCTGAAGGGCGTCAATATTGCGAGAAACAGGGTAAAAAATGGGCCTGTGGGCGTTCATCAACTAACGCATTGCGGCAATTAATCGGGCGTAAAGCTGTGGTTTGTAAAGGTCAAGACTATGACAAGCACGGCAGATTATTGGCTTTTTGCCGCGTTGGTGGCGTTGAAATCAATCAATATATGGTGCAGGAGGGCTGGGCTGTGTCATTTGGTAGTGAATTTTTGAGGGAACAACGCGGGGCAAAACAGGCAAAACGCGGTATTTGGCAAGGAGAATTTGAAATGCCACGCGACTGGCGCCGGCGTAATTTTAATCGATAATAAGTCTTGTTCTGGCTCACTAATTTAAAATTATTCAGCAAAATCATATCTATTTAGTGTATTTTTGTAGAAATTTTTACCAAAATAAGCTATCTTTCCTCCATATATGAAAAAGTCATTTCTATTCGATGTGGCATTAGCCGGAGGCTACCAATAATGCTAGATAAGCTAGATATTAAAATTCTGGAAATTCTACAAAAAGACTGCACCGTTGCTGTTGCAGAAATTGGTAAGAAGGTTGGCCTTTCAACGACCCCTTGTTGGCGGCGGATTCAAAAAATGGAAGAATTAGGGGTGATTAAGCACCGCGTTGCTCTGTTGGATCCAGAGAAGGTTAATGTGCCGGTTACTGTTTTTGTCTTCGTTACCACAAACCAGCACTCAGATGACTGGCTAAATCAATTCCATCAAGCCATAGAGCAATTTCCTGAAGTTGTAGAGTTTTATCGAATGAGTGGACAGGTGGATTATCTTTTGCGTGTGGTGGTGCCTGATATTGAGGCCTATGATGCCTTTTATAAGCGTTTGATCGCCAATGTTGAGATTGCAGATGTTTCCTCTTCATTTGCAATGGAGCAGATTAAATTCACCACAAAACTTCCCCTAAAATATGCCGACAATACTGGAACAAAAACAGAGCCATCACAATAGCTCGTGCTTGATGACATATCGGTGCAGTACGCATATAAAATGGATCTTGAGCCTAGCTGTTTTCTAACCGTTTAATCAAGCTGGTGATATCAAGGCGCCCCGCTTCCATCTCTTGAAGCTCTTTTAAATATGTCTCTACAATGGTTGTTATTGGCAGTTGAGCGTCTTGTCGTTTGGCCTCTTCAATACAAATGCCAAGGTCTTTACGCATCCAATCAACGGCAAACCCATGATTAAACTCGCCTTGTGCCATCGTAAGCCCGCTATTCTCCATTTGCCACGATTGAGCGGCTCCTTTTGAAATCACCTGCAAAACTTCCTCTATATTCAGACCGGCTTGTTTTGCAAAGTTAAGCGCTTCAGCCAAACCTTGCACAATGCCTGCAATGGCAATTTGATTGACCATCTTTGTTTGTTGTCCAGTCCCTGACCCGCCCATGTGCCGAACGGCTTTTGCATAAGTCTCGATTAACGATTGCACGCGTTTCAGTGCCTGTGCGTCGCCGCCAACCATAATGCTCAACGTACCATTGACCGCTCCTTTTTCGCCCCCAGTCACTGGGGCATCCAAAAAGCAAAGTCCTTTTGTTTTGGCCAGCTCAGCTTGTGTTTTTGCGATGTTTGCTGATGTGGTTGAGTGATCCACAAAGACGCCGCCAGGAGCCATGCTATGAAACGCACCCTCAGTCCCAGATGTAACCTCGACAAGATCATCGTCATTCCCAATGCAAGAAAACACAAATTCAGCCCCGTCTGCAGCTTGTTTGGCGCTAAGAGCCAGTGTCCCTTGGTTTTTCTCTAGCCAGGCTTCGCTCTTTTCTTTTGTGCGGTTATAGACGCAAAGCTCAATGTTTTTATGTTGGCTAAGATACCCAGCCATAGGGTGTCCCATAGCGCCAAGGCCGATCCATGCGGTCTTAATCATTATATTTTCTTTCGTTTTTAATGATACGTGCTTTTAATTGTAGGCATCAACTATGATAAGAATAGTAATAATATGAGAACATCTAAGGTGTTAGATGTTTAATCTTCGGGTTTATCAAGGACATACGATCAGGAAAACGGCCTATACTCAGTAATATCTGTGTACCACCTATGTGAAAACGTGATCATTGCAACCTTAATCATTGACTTTTAACTGATTCCTCACTTACCCCTATCATTAAGGATTAATTTGCCTGGCTATTTATAGGTAGTGGCCCTGTTTATAACTTTTGGCTCATCATACTTTTGGATCAAGGTTATATTCATTTGACCAGGTTTAACAATACAAGAAATTTCTGCTTTTAAGGCAGGGCCTCTATGTGTTTGATTTGAAATGCGATGACTTAAAGTCACTAGAGGATGACTTTAAGTCACGAGAAGATGACTTAAATCACGAGAAGATGACTTAAGGTCACTGGCAAGGTGCGCTTTTATGGCTCATATTTTGATTGTGGGGGAGGGCCTAAATGGTTTAACAGCTGCTTTGCAGTTGAAAAAACTAACCTCACAAGAAGACTGGATAACAGTCATATCTCAAGAGCAATGTGGCATTGTTAAAACAAGCTTGCCCTATGTCAGCGTTGGTCTTCGTCCCATGAGGGAAGCCCGCATTGAATTGGCCCCTCTTTTGAAGCGTCATAAGATCCATCATATTGTCTCGCCTATCAAGCAACTACATCCATTGCGACAAGTTGTGATGTTAGAGAATGGCCGCCGTATACCGTTTGATTATCTGATCATCGCAGATGGCATGGAACCAGCACAAGATCACATCTCTGGTCTAAGACAATCACTAGACATGGTTCATTCTCTTGTCTCTCAAGATGAAACCATGCGCGCGCAATTGGCATTTCAAGATTTTTTAAACACACCAGGGCCCATGACAGTCGCGCTGGCGCCAGGTTCAAGTGAGTATGAGAGCGCCTACCAATATATATTTAACATTGATGGTTTGTTGCGCCGTTATCGATTAAGAGACCAAGTCCCCATACGATTTATCACACCAGAACCTTTCTTAGGGCATTTTGGTATAGGCGGGGTTGGTCATTCAAATCAATTACTTGAAGAAGAGTTTCGCTCTCGTCAAATTTCTTGGATTTGCAACGCTGCCATCGACCGGGTTGATCCAAGTGCGTTCCATACCATTCACTTTGATGATGATGGCTTAGAAAAAGGACGCCAACTTTTGGAAACTCGTTATGGCATGTTGTGGCCCTCAATGCGGGTCAAACCTTTTATCGCCAATGTGGAGGGGTTAACAAACAATACAGGGCTGATACCAACCAACCGTTTGTTACAATCTTTGGCTTATAATAATATATTTGCGATCGGCGAGGTCGTGGCTCAACACCGGCTTGACCCAACACCAATGGAAGCGCCCCAGCCTTGTTCTGATTTCTTACGCGAAAGCATGACAAGCACAGTTGCTGGAAATCTGGCTGAAATCATTCGCGCGCGCTATCCGCTTTATGAACCCACAGGCAATGGCTTTTTCATGATTGATTTTGGCAGACAAGGAGCTGCCTTTTTGGCCGTTCCTCAGCGCCCGCCGCGCAATATAGATAAAATTTATCAAGGGCGTTTTGTTCACGTCATGAAACGGGCAATGGAGCGATATCATGTCCGTAAATTACGCGCTGGGATTACAGAGCCAGTGTTTGAGCGTTTGTTATTTCGCTTAATGAAAGTGCCGCGCATCAAACAAAAAGTAGCGTAAAGCACGTACGGGTCATCTTAATTAAAATCACAAAAAAACGCGCTTTTTTTGAAAAGCGCGTTTTTTACGACGTATAAGATTTAAAAATCTATAGACCGCGAACCAAATTACCAATGGCAAGCACTACATAAGAACTAACGGCAAGCCAAAAGTCTTGTGCTGCTAGTACTGATGGTAGTGAAACCAAGCCTTGATGGCTAGCTACAGCAGCTACTGCCAATACAAGTGAAATAAGAAAGATAAATACTGTTGGTGGGTTAAGTCGCATAGCGCGGCCCTCTCTTGTTCAAAATTATAAAATTAATTGTCCCTAATGTTTGTTTATCCAGAATAAACAATGCACTAATATGCTTACTGCAAGTGGCTTAACATGGTTAACAAACGGTTAATAGTTAGCATAAGGTCAAGAGCGTGAATAGCCAAAATCGAGCCTTTCGACGGATATCTATCCTCTTATTGCGGCTATAAGAGCAAAAAACCACATAATTGCCCGCTTTTGGGCCATTAGCATCCTTGTTTTATGGGGTCCCCTGTGTTTATGAGGCCATAATTAAACGTGGATAAACTTACCATTTCAGCATCAAAAAGCGAGAGTTTGCCCCTCACAATGGGTACATATAAAGAGGGTGCAATGACAGACACTTAAATCGTCACAAATGAAGGTTTTTTTAAAAAAGTGATTGAAGCACATTTAAATGAACTTGTTAGCGCCAGTGGTTTCACCAGCTTGATCATGATGCTCATTGTGATCTTATCGGTCGGGGGTTTTTGCGCAGCTATTGCAGCAAGGGGCCCTTTGGCCAGCAAGGTAAAAGGCTCTATAAAACCTAACCAAGGGGCTGACTTTAAAGAGGGTCACCTGTTGAATAGAAAATTAAAACAGCGGGTATATTTAAATGTATTAGAGGGGGATCGTTTTGGTCAAACCTCTCAGTTTTTAAAAACCACATTGCAAAATAGGTTTATGAGATTTTTTGGTCCGCCCGCCAAAGCTGTTGTAATCGTGCCAACTGGCGCGCAACAATTCACCAAGGCCCCCTGCATCGGCGCAGAAACGCAGCCCTCCTTTGATGTGCATCTAGCTGGTAAAGTTAAGGGGCAGAAACTTGAACTTTATTTTACTTCACCAGCTATAAATGCTGAGCGTTTAATCCGATTGGGAAGAGCTTTTGACGAATTGCCAGTAGACGAGATAATAGCTGAGCCGATTGTTAAAACGATCATCCCTCTAAAGCCAAACAAACCAACAACGAACACTTTAAGAAATTCACTATACACTTATCATTGTTATGATTTTCCGTTGATATCTTTAAAGGGGCTAACTCGTCAGCTGCCGGGCATCCAAAAAGATCTATTGCAGTGTGCTTTAATCGGGGCGCTTAGGCGCGGACTTAAAATTTCAAAGCAAGACCTATCGGTCAAACTGTTAAACAACAGCGCCCAACGCTTTGATCAGGCGATACCCGGTTTAAAACAAACACAACCTATTTTATATCAAGAAACCACTCTGGTTTGTGCCTGGTGTCATATGATG
This sequence comes from Hyphomicrobiaceae bacterium, assembly GCA_021775775.1. Lineage (GTDB taxonomy): Bacteria > Pseudomonadota > Alphaproteobacteria > Rhizobiales > HXMU1428-3 > HXMU1428-3. The sequence continues at coordinate 33,562 of JAJFHF010000205.1, read as the reverse complement.
GTGGGGCTGCTGGGCAAAAACAAAATAGCTCTTACACGTGCACTTGTTTTGTATAAGAAAAGTGAAGCGTTTAACGAGGATGAGTTTTCCTATTTTGATCGCGCAGCTATGTTGGCCAACCAGGTGGAATGCACGCTGGCTCTTGCCCTCTTATCCCAGCCTCATAGTAAAGAACAGCAGGCACATTATCTAAGCGCAATAGAAATTGCCCCCCGGGCCATGACCAGTTTTGAGCGTTGCAGTGATTGGATAGGCTGGGCAAAGATGGTATCCAGCTTCGCTCGAGGGCGGGGGGCACTTGCCGGTACATTTTTTGAAGAGGCAGGCAATAAAGATATCGCTAACGAGGGCGGTTTCACAAGCATCTATGATCAAGGGAGCATAGAAAAAAAATTAACAACGGCAATTGCCCACCTGCAAAAAAGTGCTGTAACAAACGGTGATGAAGTAGCGCTTTGTGAGGCTTATTATGCTTTAAGCTGCATGATCAAAAACACCACAAAACAACATATGGGCGTGCAAGAGTGGGAGCGGGCGGAAAATTCATTTTTAGCGGCTCTCTCTTATGGCCAAAATCATGAGGATTGGTTTTCCCCCAAGCCCGAAGATATCCACTTTGAATTGGGCCAGCTTTATCTGCAATGGGGGACAGCCCATGGCGATCAAGAGCGATTAGAAAAAGCCATCCATCATTTCTCGATAGTGAAAGCGCAGAAACCCGCTTCTTATTTCTCAAACCACAATGAGATAGCCTTAGCGATTGCTCAAAGCACCTTAAATCTAGGCGGGATAACCAATAAACCATCATTCCATAAGTCTGCCCTGACCCAGTTAAACACATTGAAAGATCAACAAAAATATGAAAGCTGCGATAACCTGTTAGATCGCTCCCTTGCCGTTGCGCGCGCGCGTCTGGCTTTGGCTGAACGTGATAGAAATGAAGCCCGCAGGGCTATAACCCAGATTAGCGCTGTCATTGGGCAAAAAACAAACAGCTTTCCCACACGGGATGTTTTGTTGCGTTTGCGCGCGCGCTTAAGAGAGATGTTGTATCAATTGGAAGGAGACGATCGAACGTTAGATCGGGCCATCAATGATCGTAGAGATCTAATTAACTTTGCAAAAGAATATAAGAATGAATTGCGCTGGGCTGTTGAAGCAGGTGACTTGGCTGGACTTTTATCGCGCCGTCAATTTAAGGGCATAGACAATCTTGACGATTTTCATGAAGCTGGCAATTTGCTCCAAAAAGGCATTTTAATTTGTGAATCTTATCAAGCTGATTATCTTTCGGGTGAAGGGCAAAGCCTCCCATACATAAAGGCGGGGCTTTATTTAAAACAAGGGCGTTTATTGGAACGTTATGCCCGAGTAGAAAAAAACTTAGCTTTGTTGAATAAGGCAGTTTCGGCCTATGAACAGGTATTAATACTAAGGCCCAGAGAACAAAATGATGTGGACAGGGCTAAGACTTTGAATCGTATAGGGCAGATCTTAATAGACAAAAGCGAACATTATGGAGAACATGAGGGGCTAGAACGCGCTGCAAATTGTTTTGCTCAAAGCTATGACATTTATCTTGAAAGCCAGCATAAAGAACAGGCCAACCGCATGCGCCAGTTTATGGAAAATGCTCAAGCGGCACGAATAGCTTATGAAGTCCCTTTGGGGCAATTTGATAAAAAGATGGTCAATAACAAGTGATGGATGTGTCTTTTAGACAAGCAGAGTTGGAAGATTGTGAGGGAATAGGCGCCTGTATTGAGGAAGCTTATAAAGAATATGTCTCACAAATACCAGACCTCCCTCGCGTATCAGAAGGGATTTTAAACCATGTTGGGAACGATCTTGTCTGGGTTGCGCACAACAGGCAACAGATCTTAGGGGTAATCATTGTAATCCCACATGATGAATATGCCATAGTGGCAAATATTGCAGTGCACCCAGATCATTCAGGCCTCGGTTTAGGCCGCTCATTAATGAATCTAGCTGAGGCCAAATGTAGCGGTCTGGGTTTGAATGAATTACGTTTGGTCACTCATGTTGCAATGCCACAAAATATTAGTTTTTATAAGGGCCTATCTTGGGTTGAAACATATAGATTAGGAAACAAAGTTCATATGGTAAAAAAATGTGAGCAACTTGATTAGTCTTCATTTCTAAATCTTAATCTATCAATTTGGTTTAATCTACGCTTTAGAGATGTTTTACACTTGCGTATATTATGTCTGCTGATTAGAGTTTGCGGCGCGCAATGGGGTGTTCTCTTTATATTAATTGCGATGAAATTTATAGACCAAACATATTTTGAAAGGCCAGTTTTATGGGGATTTTAGCGGATAGTTTGTCACGGGTGAAACCATCACCCACCATTGCTGTGTCAACGAAGGCGCGGGAGTTAAAAGCTGCTGGGCGTGATGTTATAGGCCTTGGTGCCGGTGAGCCTGATTTTGATACACCTGATAATATTAAAAAGGCGGCAATAGAAGCCATTGAACGCGGCGAGACCAAATACACCGCCGTCGACGGCATTCCAGAATTAAAACAAGCTGTGGTCGATAAATTCGCGCGTGAAAATGGCCTTGATTATAGCTCGGAAGAAATCTCTGTGGCCTCAGGGGGCAAACACATTATCTATAATGCAATGCTCTCCACAATAAACCCTGGCGATGAGGTTATTATCCCGGCTCCCTATTGGGTTAGCTATCCAGATATCGTGCTGTTGGCAGGCGGCAAACCTGTGAGCGTTGAGGCTGGTGTTGAAACAAATTTCAAACTCTCACCCGAGCAACTTGAAAACGCCATAACAGATAAAACAAAATGGTTGATCTTTAACTCCCCATCAAATCCAACGGGCGCTGCTTATACAGCTCAAGAAATTAAAGCCCTGACCGATGTGCTTTTAAAACATCCCCATGTTTGGATCTTGGCAGATGATATTTATGAACACCTAACCTATGACGGTTTTGCTTTTAAAACGATCGCGGCAGTAGAGCCAGCTTTAAAATCGCGTACCCTTACCATGAACGGTGTGGCCAAAGCCTATGCCATGACAGGCTGGCGCATAGGGTTTGCTGGTGGGCCAAAAGACCTAATAGGCGGGATGCGCAAATTACAATCTCAATCAACATCTAACCCTTGTTCAATCAGCCAGTGGGCCTCAGTTGAAGCGTTAAATGGGCCACAAGACTTTATTGGCGAACGTGCCAAGGTGTTTTTTGAGCGTAGAGATCTGGTGGTATCAATGTTAAACGAAGCACAAGGCATTCATTGTCCCACACCAGAAGGGGCCTTTTACGTGTACCCTTCGATTGAAGGATGCATGGGGCGCAAAACCAAAGAGGGAACGCAGTTGAAAACAGATGAAGATTTTGTCTCAAGCTTGCTTGCTCAAGAAGGGGTCGCTTGCGTACATGGTGAAGCCTTTGGTCTGTCACCTTATTTCCGGGTTTCCTATGCCACTTCTAACCAGGCTTTGGAAGAGGCATGCAAACGGATAAAATCATTTTGTGAAAGTTTGACTTAGAACTTTGGAATAACAGGCATGGTTGTCATGCCGCTCAAAGTGAAAAATATCAACCAACTACAATTCTTCCAAAAAGATAACCGGCCTCTGGGGGGGCAGAGGCCGGTTTTAAATTGGTCCAACGAGGGGGATGTGGGGGGCACAAGTTGGGATTGCTGGACCAAAACTTTTATAAACAAAATGTTTAACGCTGCGCTGAAGAGCGAATGCTTTCTTTTTCTTTAGGATATAGGGAAACCCAGAATTTTGGATGTTTGGCAGATTGGCGCTTTACAAAACGATAAGGCGCTTTATTCCAAACTTGAACCTGGTCATGTTTGTTATCAAGGATGTAATCACCTTTGTGAGTGCGCACAGTCAAAATAGCGTGGCCAGCACCTTCCTCATCACGAACAACAGTGATAAGAAGTGAATTTTCTGGCCATCCACTTTCTGTCAACAAACGGCGTTTCAAGAGTACAAAATCTTCACAATCGCCATTATTGGATGGATAGTCCCAATATTCAATGACCCCGTGATGTTCTTTATCTGTAACAGGATTGATGGCGTGATTAACGGCGCGGTTAATCTTTACCAATTGATTCCAGCGTTTATTGGTCAGCTTCATGCGTTTTCCTAAATAGCGATATTTATCGCAGTCTAAAGGATAACGCTGACAAAATCGAACATGTCCAATTGGTGGATTGGAGCGCCCATAGACTTTCATTTTCTGTGCAGCAAGATTTTGACCATCAACCCAAACAGCAAACTCACCAGCGTGAGCAAGGCTTGGTTGAACGGTGATTAAAAATAAAACAAACGCAAAACTATTAATTACTCGGTACATTATTATAGTCCCCTACAACTCTTTACTAATGGGGAGCATGACACAAAAACTTTTCAATGACGCAAATACACACGCCACAAATTAAATCATTTTTAAATCAGCTTTAATTCAATTTTACTTCAAACTTTCATTTTAAAATTTAGATTTGAGTAAGAACATAAACTCAAACCTTATTCATGGATTACTTAATCATTTAACATTGCAGGTGAATTAACAAGTCCAAACTCTGAAAGCAATTTGGCCGCTGAAAGGGGGGAAATAAATTCCAACCCTAAACCGTCATCATAATAGCGCATAACAATTGCTTTAATTTGTCCCAAGGTAACTTGTGTGCCAAGTTCTGGGCGCGCGGTGGTCTCAACAGCGACACCGCTTAAAGAATAATTTTGTACGTTACATTTCACACTAATCTTACTTGCTAAGTGAAGCGTAACTTCTTTTCTATTCGCTATAAAGCGGTGATGGCGACGTAAATTTAACTCATCACTATCAATCTGATTTACCAGCCAGGTGATTTTGAGCCCAATACGTTCTCTTTGTGCTTCAGATACATCAAAACAGACACCAAAGTGATCTGGCTCAGTGCGCCCAACATGTCCCTTAGCGCGCCCAATATGATCTATATAAAGAATGATTTCTTCACCCATCTTAGGGTGCAGATTTGAGGAGATTGCTGCCCCGCCGGCAGAAACATTCATGACACGACAGTTATATTCTGATCTATCTTGCGTCATAAAGCGCCCCATGAGACGCATATTAAAGCGCCGAAAGCGTCGGCCTTCAATACCATTTTTTTGGATATTATGCTGTTTTACAATTAGATAATCGTCTTTACCCGGCAGTGGCTGGGGGACCATTTCTGAGGGGAATAGGGCCTCAATTTGCTCTATGTCTTCATTTTCTTTCATATTAACAATCAACGCCCAAATAAAACTTACACTAGATTAGTGTAAACATAATATCGCTTGTTCAGTTAATGAAAGCATAATTCAGAACGAAAAATTTTAAAAATTAGATGTTTTCAGCTTTTTAATCAATTTTACCACCCTCAAAAACACGTAAGAGGCAATTTTTACCTTCTACCAATCGTTTATGAGGAATAAATACGGGGGGGGAAGAGACCTCTTCTGGTGCAGCAAGTAATGACGTGCCGCGCATATAGCCAATATGCACTTCCTTTATTTCCTGAAAGTGTAAAGGCCCGTGCCCAATCCAGTCATAATCCATCACGGGTGAGAAGGATCCTAAAATACGATCAACCATGGCACCGCTATGGCTTAAGGGGAGAAACAGTATTTCAATGTCACCAGTGTCGTCATTTGCCGATTTCACAGTACAGATAAGACGCATAGTGGTGCCTTCATCTATGAGTTGGCTAAAATGCCGATTGAGAATGCGCCTTTCTATTTCAGGCCAAGATGATAGAAAATTTTGACCTCGAAACTCTTGGCCGAAGGTTTCACACATTTTGCTACCAGCAAGCCGAAAGGTGAAATCATTTGCATTTTTAACTTCCAAGATAAAGGTGCTGGGTAAAATAGGAGCAATTGCTGAGGGGGTAATTTCTATTCGTTTTGGCCAAGGGCGCCCAGCTCTAACTTTGTTCCAGTAGGCAAGCAAATCGTTATTTTGTCGCAAATCCATTTTCTCTCACCACTATAAAACGCATGTCAACTGTATTGTTTTGAATAAACCGTACTATGAAATGTGTTTTGCATGGGGTATGCCAGACTAGGCGCATTAACCAATTAAAACTGCGAAAAAAGGTTTATACTGGCTCTTAAAGTTAATCATTTCGTCATTATTATTATAAATTTCCTACCCAAGGCTTGCGTCAGCATGTCGCATGGTGCATCATAAGTTGTCCGTTAGGGGCATAAACAACCCATGGCAGACGTTTATGTGCAACTCTTTAGTGCACCTTTAAAAAGGAGCTATGCGACCAAATGAACGTAAATACTATATTGAACTTAAAAGGCCGGAATGTAATCACAGCCAAACCCACTGACCTGGTTGCTGATTTAACCAAAATCTTTGCTGAAAATAAAATTGGGTCTATTTTGATTGTTGAAGATGGCGCTGTAAAAGGGATTGTCTCAGAAAGAGATGTTGTTCGAGCAATTGGACACCGCGGCGCAGAAATTCTACGGTTACCCGTTTCACGCATTATGACCAAAGATGTGATTACTTGCCAGGGTGATGATACCATTAATCAACTTATGGGTGTCATGACACAAGGGCGTTTTCGTCATGTGCCAGTAATTGATCAAGGTCAATTGGTTGGTATCATATCCATTGGGGATGTGGTTCAACAGCGCATTGCAGAAACTGAGCTTGAAGCCAGCGCAATGAGAAGTTATATAGCAACCGGTTGAAAACGGCCCCCTAATGATGGGCTGACCCTTTGTGAAAAAACGATCTTCTCATAGTATAAAGAATTTATACTATGAGGCGGAAAATCTATTTGCTTATCAAGATTAGATGCGAAAAATGAAGCTTTTATAGCCGCTCTTTTTGCTTAAACAGAAGGTAGGCGGCGCTGTGATTAAGCTGCAAGCAGGGCAAGATGGTGTTTAAGATCATCCCTTGCTCGCATTGTTGCCTCCGCGCCCATTTGAATTAATTCTGTTGCGCGATGAAAATCAAACAATCCAATATCATTGACGCGTGGTGTAATTGAAATATCAGGCGGGTCACCCGCTAGCCTTGCTCGTGCTATGCGGTCCTGGGTTATATTGAAAGCCTCAAGCATTACACTGGATAAGCCAGGTGCACCGCTATCATTGTCTTTAAAAAACTGCGAACGCAAATTACTCAAAGAATAATTATAAGGTTTTTTCTCGCAATCTTCTTCTTCATCTTCGACAATTTTGGCTTCATGATTAGGCACCACAGTTCCTTTGCCAAACACATCACTGTTTAAATTCACGGCAATAACAACACTTGCCCCAAGTGCGCGGCAAACGGAAACCGGAACAGGGTTAACCATAGCCCCATCAAATAACCAACGTCCATTGATGTTCACTGGTTTAAAGATACCAGGTAAGGCGTAAGAGGCTCGCATCGCCTCCATCAACTGTCCCTTACTCATCCAAACTTCATGGCCGGTGCCAATTTCTGTTGCCACAGCAACAAATTTTTTATCAAGGTCTTCAATGCGCCGGTCTTCAATTTGTGTTTTCAAAACACTGCAAATACGCCGTCCGGTAATAAAGCTATTGCCTTTAACATTAACATCAAGCAGGCCAAGCACTTTTCGCCGTGTAAGGTTTGTTGAAAATTCTTCTAATTTGGGTAATTCATTTGCGGCATAACAACCACCAGCAATGGCGCCAATAGAGGTGCCTGCAATAATATCAGGTTGGATACCGATGTCGTGAAGTGCTTTTAATACGCCAATGTGGGCCCATCCTCTGGCACCTCCACCTCCAAGCGCAATTCCTAATTTATGTCCTGTCATCGCAGTACTTCCCACTCTTAAAGATACATCTCCACACTGGTTATTTCACAGTTCAAGGGTAGGATGGTTTCTCACTACACCAGTGATGAAATTCAATTTATGTTTTCTTAACAAACAAGATAGCTCATCACGTAACTGTTGCCATGTGTGTTTGGCTCTTATGGTTAAGTATACTAGCTGAGCATTAATGAATTGTTGTTGAACAAGACGTGGAAAGATATAAGCGTGTTTGATAATTGAAAAATATGGGAAAATTATTTTTCATAAACCTCTTTAGGGTCAAAAAGCGGTGTCTCTCCGGTAGATTCCAGAGTGATATTTTGAGGGTTAGAGGGATCCAAAAGGGTTAATTTGCGATAGTAACAAGTTTTACGCCCTGTATGACAAGCCGCCTTTACCCTCTCCATTTCAACCATCATAACCAATGAATCTTGGTCACAATCAACACGTATCTCTAGAATTTTTAGCCGATTGCCGCTGGTCTCACCCTTTTGCCAAAAACGGCTACGCGAACGAGACCAAAAGTGAGCATATCCAGTTTCCAACGATTTTTGTAAAGCGGCGCGATTGACATAAGCCATCATTAATGGTGCCCCTGTCTCACTTTCAATCGCGAGGGCTGGCATCAAACCATCATCATCAAATTTAGGTATAAACTGCAACGTTTCATCAACAAGCTTAGTCATTTTTGGTCAATCTCATAAAGCGATCTTTAATATCTTTATCTTGCTTGAACACCCCCGTAAAACGAGTGGTAATCGTTGCAACATTTTGTTTGTGCACCCCTCGTAAAGACATGCATTGATGAACAGCTTCAATCATAACCGCTGTCCCTTTTGATGAAAGGCCAGTGTCAACCGCATTTGCAATTTGAGCTGTCAAGGTTTCTTGCGTTTGCAAACGGCGCGAAAACGTATCAATAATGCGCGCAAGTTTAGAGATGCCCACCACTTTATCGCATGGCATATAAGCAATATGAACCTTGCCAATAAACGGCACCATATGGTGTTCGCAATGAGAATACATATCAATACCGCGTAACATCACCATATCATCATAGCCTGCAACCTCATCAAAGGTACGTGATAGAATCTCAATCGGATCTTCTTCATAGCCTTTGTAAAATTCGCGATAAGCTTTGACCACCCGTGATGGTGTATCTCTCAAACCCTCTCTATCAGGGTCATCGCCAGCCCAGGCAATCAAAGTGCGCACAGCCTCTTGGGCTTGAGCTTTGCTGGGGCGCTTTGTCGGCTCCAATGAACGGCCGTTAAGGCGCGATGATTTTTTGTGATCATCATTGGCAGATTTACAAGCCGTGTGTTCATTTTTTTCAGAAATTAAAGTCATTCGTCACCTGAATTTGATGGTCCCATTCGTAGCATTTCGCTAGGAAGTGAGAAACTGTTGCTGTTCGTTATTAAGAATAAATCTCTCTTAAATTTACAGCTGTGCGAACAGGTGAGTCTAATCGGGTTTTGGCTGAGATAAAGGTCTAAAATGTGAGGAAGGGCCTTATAAATGGTCCATATCACATCAAAACTATCAACAACCGCAGTTTCACCGTGGTTTATTCGCCCTTGAGCTAAAGGAATAAAAATAGAAACTAAATTTATATTTCCAATGTTTATAAAGACAATGTAATTTTTATGATCACATAATCAGATTTACAATGGTTTTTATCAAAAAAATTTCTATATAATATTATATATAAAGAGTGTTAGCTGATGTTTCAAGATTTAGGTTTCAAGATTAGGCTTATTTAAGATGAGTTTCATAGTGTGAGACGAAGGCGATTCATGTCGTTGAGCGCTTCTTTATCAGTTGTTTGATCATGTAGGATAATTTTATGGATTTCCCTGAGGATATTTATAGCACGCGCATCTTAGAAGTGGTTGCAACCATGCCAGAGCTGGGTTTGCTTGAAAATCACCCTGATAGAGATAACATGCATGGCGCATATGGCTCAGCTACACGTCACTCTAAATTATGTGGATCTAAGGTGAAGGTCGACCTTTTGGTAGATGCAGGCGGCAAGATCAGCCATTATGGGCATGAGGTAGAAGCTTGCCTGCTAGGGCAAACATCAAGCGCTATCATGGCACGCAATGCCATTGGTCTGACCCGCTCAGATATCTTTGATGTTCAAAGTCAGATGTGGGCAATGTTAAAAGAAGAGGGCGCCGCGCCAACAGGGATTTGGACCGACTTGGAAGTTTTATATCCAGTGAAAGATTATAAGCCGCGCCATACATCAATGTTGTTGGTTTTTGACGCCGTTCTTGAAGCCATGGATGAGGCTGCCCGTGCTCAAATTCGGAAGCCGTCAAATGAAAGTGAAGTGGCGACCACTCAATAGAGGCAGTTTTGAAATTATTTTCTATCATAAGTCAGGCAATGGCAGCGGTGATATTAATCCCAATTTATATCTATCGCTATTCATTGTCTTTTTTTATGGGCCGTCATTGTCGTCACGAGCCGAGCTGTTCTCTTTATGCGATTGATGCCATAAAACAAAACGGTGCGTGGAAAGGGGGCTGGTTAACGCTTGGTCGATTGTGGCGTTGTGGTCCGGGCGGCAGCTATGGCATTGATCCTGTGCCAGATCTAAAAAAAATAGATTATCCCTTATGGCAAAGTTGGCGCTATGGGGTATGGAAAAAATCAAAAATTATGGCACAGCCCCATATACCTGATAAGGATTAGAATCCAAAGCTTTCCAATGTTTAATCTGGGCTTTCCTGAATTTTTGGATGGCACAAAAGGCCGGGTTTAAACTCTCTTGAAATGAGGCTCCATCTGGCAGATCACGTCGCCAATGAATTTGATTGTTCAATGCGTTTTGAACAGACTTTGATAGCCACCAACTCATGGACAATTTTTTATTAGACCCAATCTCATCTTTAATACCTGCGACCTGAAAGTGGATGAACCGCCCTGGGAATGCATGAAATGCCTGTGCGATCGCATGACTGCCCCTGGCAACCCGCGCGTTTAGTAAAGCGCTCGTCACAGAGGTCAGTTCGGGCAAGAGTTTATGATCTGTTGGCGCGGGCGTGCGGTTGATAAAACTGTGATCAGGGCACCGAAACGCAGCTGATTTTGCCCCGCTTTGTCTCAATTTATCGGTGCCATCGACATCAAGAGTAACAGGGTGATTGCTGATCTGAATTAAAACAGGTTTAAGGGCATGATTGGATAAAACTTGAATTGCACGGGCTAACTCTAGGGCGCTGAGCATCCCCGAATTATCGAAATACCCCCCATCAACGACCCGATCAATCATAGTGCCATCAAGAGATCTTAAATTGGCATGGGGAGATATAAGAGGAAAACGTGCTGATAGAGATACCGCTTTCCCAAGGCTAATGTCTGAGAGGCGATGTTGGCTTTGCTCCTTTTGGGCCCATGTCTCATCTCCTGCCCATGTCTGATCTCCTGTCATTTCCAGGTTTAGCAACTGATGCAGATCCAAGCTATCAGGGAACAAAGCGACCGGCTTGCCATTTTTTTTAGCTAAGATGCTCCCTTTGCGCTCAGGCGACGATGTTACATAAGGGGCAAAATCAATTTTCTCATTTGGTGTATATCTAGGGTCTAAGGGGCTCGCAATAAGGCGTTTTCCCGTTCCAACTGAGGTTCCATTTAAGAGCAATAAAGGCATCCATTGTTGTGCCGTTGGTTGAAAAGAAAGCAAGGGGTCCTTAAGATGAGATCGCTCTGTCAGCTTTAAAACACGTCGGCTCCAAGCTTGTTCTAAGGCAATCGCTCTGTCAGTTTTGGTCACTTGCCCAATGAGACTGGAAAAAGCCAGATTGTCTCGAAAGGTAAACGCAACCATGGCCGGGGATAGAAAATCACCAGCTGTTATGGCTTGTAAACAGTTTTTCCAATTGGCATTAAATTTAACTTTGTTTTCAAACCCTTCAGGGACAGAGAACAACAGCTTATCTTTGCGCAGGCTCGTCTGGTTGCAGGGGTCACCATTAAATAAATTGGTATCGCTCCCTCTTAAAAGGGATGTAAAGGCTGCAGCCCCCAAAGACCCACCAGAAACCGAAGAGATGGCAAAGATTTGTTTTGTGACATCAAGAGGCGTTGAGGGGCGTAAGTTTGCGGGCATATTTTTTGGCCAAAACAACTCTGGTTTATCGTGCAATTCGCCCAGAACAGTTGCGACATAAAAGGCCGAGCGAGAGGCCCCCCCGCTAGCTGCAATAAGGATGGGAGGCGGGCAACTGCGCGGTCTCTGGTCGCAATTATGATGGCGCATCCAAATCTCAATGGCTTTTTTTAAGGGTAGTTTCTCAAACCGCTTTTGTGGTTTTGATCCGCTTGAAGGGTGCTCAAGTGCACTTGCTATTTCCACATCATGGTTATCCCCAAACACCACGCTCATGCTCAGACCGATAACAATAAAAAGTGTCAAGAAAGGAAACCGCAATTGGTTTGATAAAAAACAAACGCTCGTCAATAGAGGCACCCAAATCCCTAACAAGACGGGCAACAATAGGGCGCGCTCCAAACCAAAGGGAGGCGAGCCAGGGTCCGAGAGTGCAAAGGCCAGCCAAAAAATCATAATGATGGTCAAACAAAATAAACCAAGCATGAGACCGCGCACATTTTGCGATGAGGCTTCAAATTTAAAGGGACCCCGTTTTTTAAAAGGGAGAAATTTAGGAGCATTCAGACGCGGCTCGCGGTTATAGATGGGCCGGATTTGCACAGGGAAAAATTCAGACACCGCCCGTGTGAGATGAAGAACAAAACGATGAGGGGTGGCAAAGTTCTGGGCAAGCCAATGCAATAAAGAGCGGCGATTGGCCACAAAATAATAAAACAAAACACCCCATATTATGGTGAATACAGGCAATGCTAAATTATGCAAAATCTGATAACGATACGGATCGTTGAGCGGTGTTTTAAAATAAATATCATAGGCTGTTAAGAGCCAATAAACGATGGCAATCGCTGAGATCATAATTGCTGATTTGCCTAATTTTCGCCGGGCCGTTTGCAAAAGTATGATGAGAAACAAAACCATCATTAGCGGTGCTGAATAAGTTGACGATATGGATTTCGTCAAAACATCATTATCAATTTGCAAATTCTTCAAGGCGTTTATTTGCCCAATGAAAATGGCAAGAATGCAAATCCAACCAAGATAACGAGGTACAGCCTCAATCCAATAGGCGTAAGCTGCTTTATCGTTTCGTGTCAGCGGCCAGGTCTCAAAAGACAAAACTGTGCGGGCGCAATAATGAACTGTAAAAGCCCATAAAAAACAAAGGCCATAAAAGGTAAACCAATATTCAAAGGTATTGATATGCTCTTGCAAAGAGGGTGTTTTGTAATAAGTAATTTCAGTATAAAGGTCTTGTACTTGGGGTAAGAAAGCTAGCGCGAGTGCCAACAGAGCACTGGCAGTGCTCATTCCGCATAGCCATAGCACTACCATCAGGCGCTGCATTTCACGCCAGAAGTTCGCCACAGCACCAAATATAAGGCCTAAACTTAACATCTCCTGCCTCTCATAGGATGCTTTTAAAGAACCATTAAGGGGCAATCTATCTGATTTGCTTGAGAGAAAAGCGAGTTGAAATGACTTATACACATGCTTTTACATGATGAAAATCAAGTATAGGCGGGCGTTTTGAGCTACAAATAAGCCATTAAATTTTCAGGCTCCTAAATTTGCAGATAAGACATCAGCCGGCCAAATTTTCTGTCCAATTTTTTATCATTTAAGGCACGGGACACGCTTGCCCATTTGAAATAATCAGAATTTCCAAAACCATCAATCATTATAATTGTGAGGGCATCGTCTAAATCATGGTGAACAAGCAAATTGCCTGTGTTTAAATCCCTTATCACAATGTGGTGGTAGGATAAAAATGAGCGAAATTGCCACAACGCCTCTTTTATGCGCGGCATATCACTCTCATTTTTCAAGCTGACCTCTAAATTGAGACAATCGCTGCCGTCTGCGTTTCTAATTTTTTGTTGGACTAGGCCAGGCCCCAAAGTGGTGTCAACGATGCCATAAGTGGGGGGGAAATGCTGCCAAATCAGCGGCCCGACCCTTTTGCTGAGCGAAGATAGCTCTCGTAGGTCATATCTGTTTTGGTCAAACACAATGGGGTGGCGCAGCCATGGCAGTTTGTGCATGTGAAGTTGTCGTTTTTGATGATGCGGCGTTTTATTAGAGCGAAAAACCTTCACCAAATGGTCCTCATGACCTGGAACTAGAAAAACCTTCCGAATGCTCCCCTTGGCCAAGGGGCTTTGAGCGTCAAGGTCGATAGAGGTAAGCTCATTAAAGTTAAAGATTGGGGGGGCTTGATTGGGCAGGGTCACAATAATGTCTTTTAGAGGTTGCAGCTAAGTTATAAAGGTTGAAAATGAATACAGGTTACTAAGGAAGCAGATCAATATTGTTAGCATAATCATATTTTTACAAGAGAAGCAATCTAGGCAGTAGACTTTAAGATCTAAACGGTGTAGATGGCGTAAATATATATTTTAACCCCTTACCTGCATGGTTGGCAGCGATTGAGAGGATGCCTAAAATGGTTTCACTTACCTTTCCAGATGGGTCTGTTCGCGAATATGACGACGGTATTAGCGGCAAAGATCTAGCAAGCTCCATTTCCAAATCTCTATCAAAAAAGGCACTGGCCTTTTCTCTAGATGGGGATCTTATGGATTTGGCAGATCCAATACCTCATGATGGCCAGGTTGCCATTATCACCCGCAATGAACCCCAAGCCTTAGAGCTTATTCGTCATGATACCGCTCATGTCATGGCTCAGGCCGTTCAAGAGCTGTGGCCAGATACCCAGGTTACCATTGGCCCGGTTATTGATGATGGGTTTTTCTATGACTTTGCACGTGAAGAGCCGTTCAGTACAGATGATCTAGAGACCATTGAAGCTAAGATGCATGAAATCATCAAGCTCAATGCACCTTTCACCAAAGAAGTATGGAGTAGGGATGAGGCCAAAGCTTATTTCACTGAAAAAGGCGAGCTCTTTAAGGTGGAACTAATTGATGCCATTCCTGACGATCAAGAGCTGAAAATTTACAAACAAGGCGACTGGCTCGATCTATGCCGTGGGCCGCACATGGTTTCAACCGGCCAGATTGGCACTGGCTTTAAACTTTTGAAAGTGGCCGGCGCCTATTGGCGCGGCGATTCAAATAACCCAATGTTGCAACGTATTTATGGGACCGCTTGGAGCTCAGATAAAGAGCTCAAAACTCATTTGCACAACTTGGAAGAAGCCGAAAAGCGCGATCACCGGCGCTTGGGCCGTGAGATGGACCTGTTCCATTTTCAAGAAGAGGCCCCAGGCTCAGTTTTCTGGCACGACAAAGGCTGGCGTTTGTTTCAAACGTTGATTGCCTATATGCGCCGCCGCCAAGATGAAAATGACTATAAAGAGGTCAACTCTCCAGATATGATGGACAAGGGCCTATGGGAAAAGTCTGGCCACTGGGAAAAGTTCGGTGAGCATATGTTCACAACACAAACCCCTGATGATCGGGTCTATTGCTGCAAACCGATGAACTGCCCTGGTCATGTTCAAATTTTTAAAAATGGCCTGAAGTCTTATCGTGAATTGCCTTATAAAATCGCAGAGTTTGGCAAAGTTCATCGCTATGAACCATCGGGTGCTTTGCACGGCATGATGCGTGTGCGCCACTTTACCCAAGATGATGCCCACGTTTTTTGTACCCAAGATCAAATCACGAAAGAGTGCGTTGAGCTAAACCAATTGATCTTGTCGATTTATAAAGATTTTGGTTTTGAAAATGTCATCATTAAATATTCCGATCGCCCAGAAAAGCGGGTGGGGTCTGATGAAGTTTGGGACAAATCTGAAGCGGCCCTTAAAAAAGCGGTTGAAGCGGCCGGCCTGACTTATGAATTAAACCCAGGCGAGGGCGCCTTTTATGGACCAAAACTGGAATATGTGTTGCGCGATGCGATTGGCCGAGATTGGCAGTGCGGCACCGTGCAGGTTGATTTAAACCTACCAGGCCGTTTGGGTGCATTTTTCATTGCCCCATCAGGTGAAAAAGAACATCCTGTTATGATCCACAGAGCCATGTTTGGCTCACTTGAGCGTTTTTGCGGCATTCTCATCGAGCATTATGCCGGGCGTTTCCCGCTTTGGTTGGCGCCAACCCAAGTTGCCGTATGCACCATTGTCTCAGAGGCTGATAATTATGCCCAAGACGTCATGGCAAAACTGCGCGCCGCTGGATTGAATCCAATTCTTGATATTCGCAATGAGAAGATCAATTATAAAGTGCGCGAGCATAGTCATGCCAAAGTGCCTGTGCTGTTTGTTTTAGGCGGGCGCGAAGCCGAAAACGGCAGCGTTTCAATCCGCCGGCTTGGTTCAAAAGATCAAACGGTTATGGCGATAGACGAAGCGATCAGCGCTTTGCAAGAAGAAGCCACACCGCCTGATATGCGCACTTGATGAATGGCAAGTGGGTTTAGAAAAATAACCAAGAAAAAATTAAGAAAGCTCATCCCTTAGAGAACAAGGGGATGAGCTTTATTGAATGATCACTTCAATTTGGCGTGTTTCACCCGCTTCAATAGAGAAATGTTGCGAATATTTCTTATCACCACGCTCAGCCAAAACAGTGTAATCTCCTGCGGCCAAAAAATGCGTGGGCAAGGCACCAGCACTTTTTTTTATGATCTTACCAGTGGGGGATAGAAGGCTCCATTGTGTGTCTGCAAGCGCCTCTCCTCCTTTTTGATACACAAGTTTGAAGGTCGCTTTGGCCGCTTTATGATCAATTGTAGCCTGGGTCATCTTACCAGCTTCAACAGAGATATCTGCGCGCGAGCTAGCGTTGGCATCACCATACGTGCTAACAATATGATAAATTCCAGCATTGAGCCGCACAACCAGATTAGGGCGCACCTTGCCAATAACTTTAATCCGTTTGCCATATTGATCTCTCTCGTCTGAGAATATATCAAATATAACCGTGTTTTCTAAAACAGGATTTCCATTTGCAAGCACCGAAGAAATTTTTAAACCACCTGCATTGAGAACAAAATGTTCATTTTTATTCTCGCCAGCCTTTATCGATATCTTGCGCGTTAAAAAAGCTCGCCCATAGGCTGCGTTAATAAGATAAGATCCTTTGGGTAATGACATAACAGGGCGCGGAACTTTATAGGCGCTGATTAGCTTGTGCTTACCGGTGACTTTATCTGGTTTTTCTTCATAGATCCGCCAGATAAGCCCTGATTTAATCGGCGGTCCTTTATCAATCAGATGTGAAAGCAGAGCAAGCCCCCCGTGGGTTTTTGCAATGTTCTTATTATAACCAGCTTGATCTGGCGCGCCATCTTTTGCTTTGTCTTTTACGTCTTCTTTAGGGGTGTCGACAATAATTTCAGTGGCCCCCGCCCAATCATTTTTTGGAGTATCACCTTTTGCTTTTGGATTTTTATCTGCCACAACCAATGGGCGTTGACGGTTCTGAAGGTGCGCCTTCAAACGAGCAGAGGCTCTCTTGATGCTTGCCTTGATGGCCAAACCAATGTCTTTACTGGTTGCTGCATAAACCATGCTTCCTTTAGAAGGGGTGGCAATGCAGCTTAGTGTGTTTAATGTCTTTGATTTAGGGGGACCCAAAGCAATGACATCAATCATTAAGCCTGAATGGCCTCCGCTTAAAGTCTTTGCCGTCGAGCAAGGGTCAATCGGACAATTGGTTGCCCCATCACTAAGCAAAATAATTGTGTATGGTAAGGCCCGGTTTGAAGCAAGATTGGCCGCTTCCAACAGCGCTTTGCCAATTGGTGCGTTCCCTCGTGGACGCAAAGGCTTAAGTGCAACCTTGGTTTTTGCGTCATTCAAAACTGTTAAGGGTTGAATGGTTTCAACATTCTCGCAGCCAGATTTTTCATTGTGCCCAAAGGCTAAGAGGCCAAAATTAATTTGTTTGTTTAACCCTGAAAGCCCCGCGAGAATACCGGTTTGGGCATGTGTAACTTTCGGCGTCTCATTGAGAACAGCCCACATACTGTTAGATAAATCATAGATCAAAGTAACACTTGGTAAGTCTTCATCTGGTTCAGCCAGTACCGTTCCCGTTCCTAAAAGCCAGATGAAACAGGCAAGGAAGGCCCGAGCAAAGGCTAATTTAAACGTTAATTTTGAGGGGCTTATCGTCATGTTTCAGTCAACCTAGTTTCAGCCAAATTAAGTGAGCACAGCTCTTAGGAAGAAAATTCAGCAAAAGAAATTTAAAATGAATCACTTTTATCGTATGTCTAATTTACGCGTCAAAAAGGGGGAGTTCAACCACAATGCTTATAACAGCTGGGATTATACGCAAGGTTTTTATAAAGTTTATTTTTGTAAACTGTTTGCCAAATCGAGTTCCAGCTTATCTTTATTTTTAAGGGTAAACTGACGGCTATAGATATCATCTCCAATTTCGGCTTTTATATGATACTCCCCTTTAGGCAAATGCAAACGAGGGTACGGTTTTGTGCTTTGCCAAATCAAGGCCCCTGATTTTTCAAACAATTGCCAAAAAATCTGATGACGCGATAAAGGGTCATCTCGATTGCTAATGACAAAGCTAGTCGGCGTTGTGACATTTGAAAAAGTAACCTTTTGAGCATGACCAGCTTTTAGTTCAACTGTCTTATTAATCGTGTTACCCGCCTGTCCTGTTACTAATGACAAACGATAATGACCAGGTGGTAACGTGAGTTTTTGATCTAATTGAGACGTGGTACCAAGGAGCGTTTCCTGGCCAGTTTTATTAATTTGAAAAATAGAAAGAGTATGATTTGTCAAAGGATCATCTTTTTCAAAACCAATATTAAGAGTGGCTCGTTCAAGCGCCACTGTGATCTTAGTTAGCTGTTTAGCTAGCATGTCGAAATTTACAATTTTTGAAGCAAACCCATCGTCAATTTTTGCCCAGTATTTTCCAGCTTTCAGGTCAAATAAAGGGGCCTTTGAAGTTGATCGCGCCGTCTCAAATTGCAACGCGCTTTGGGGTATTTCATGAGGTGTCTGTTTGTCTGTCTCACGCCGAGAAAAGATCCGAACGACAGGTTCCTCTAGAGGCGCGCCTGTTGTTTCATCACGTAAGACCAAACGTAAGCGCCCTGTGTTCTCCCATATGGGAAGAGAGGTAACCTTGCCAGCTTGGGCGTGAATAAACCAACTTTGCAAATTACCATTATCAACACCGATTAACTTATAAGCACCAGCAGGTATCAGTTGTGTTTGTTCTTTATCAGTCAGTTCAATCAGGGTGGTTTTCGCATCTATCTCTTTGGTATCCTGGCGCTGCAAAAGCAGTTTCCCAAAACCAGAGCGGCTATTGGCGCTCGCCCAGCCAACAGGCAATTGCAGTCTATTGAGATTGAAAATAATTTGTTCAGAACGTGTATCACCTTTTTTTAAAGTAATATCCTTCGTAATTTCAAAGCCTTGATATTGTGCCACTACGCGATAAGCTCCGGCGTTAAGATCAAAGGTAGGTGATCCTTTAGCACTGCCTAAGCTGGGCATGTCTTCTTCAGGAGAATTTTCATTGTTTAGCCGATTAAGTTTCCATAAAAGACCTTCGTTTAAAACGCTAGAAGACTGACCAAGGCGGGCGGTGAGGGTAAGTTCAGCTTTGATACGTTGGACACGGCTTTTGGTCGGTTCAACAACGGCGACCGCCCCTGGTCCTTTGAGAGTGGCTTTAAGAGTGGCGCTTAAGGCGTCACTAAGTTGTTTTTGTGTGTTTGCACTCAAAAACAACCCCCCAGATTTGTTAGCTAGGCAGGCTAAACTTTTAGCCTCTTTAGGCTGCATAGAGAATGCAATGACATGAACGGTGAGGTTTTGATCTTTGGCGAGTTGTGAATTTATCAACGCACAAGGGTCACGTCGGCAATTCTCGGGCCCATCAGTTAATAAAATGATGCTGCCCCCAGTTTTCTCTTTTTGCAAACGAGTGATAGCCTTTAGTAAGGCGTCAGTAATTGGGGTCTTACCCAATGGTTTAACCCGTTTCACCCGGCGCGATATTTTAAGAGGATTGAGTTTCGCTAGGTCTTCTATTAACTGAATATCATTACACGCCCCGCGGCGGCGGTGGCCATAAGCCATTAAGCCAAAGTTGAGCTGATCTTCAAAGGCACTCAAACTTGCTCCGATCGCGCGCCGTGCAATGACAACTTTATGCCCCCCTTTAATTTTGCCCCACATTGATCCAGAACCATCCAGGATTAATATGGTGTTGGGTAAATCTGATTTTGTTTGAGCAAAACCAACAAGAGGCGCCAAGAAAATGACCATTGACAACAACAAAGCAAAAAAGCAGCGATTAACAAAGTGAGACAACATCTATTTTCCTGTGACGCGGGCCCCGATCTTAACCGTTCGGGCCTATAGCGTGATCTTTAAATATCTACGTATTTTACGGGTTAGTTTAAGCCATCATGATCATAAAAGTAGCCCCTAAACTAACCCAATATGGACAATAAATGAGGTAAAAAATATGTTCAGACCAAATATTGTTAATTTAGAATTAAGAAAGGAGGGCTAATCTCTTAAACATATGTATTCTCTCTTGTATTGCGTAATTTGAAAAGGTTTAGATTATGGCAGTGCATTCAACAGGACACATTCCTCAAAAAATCACCAATGCCCTGCAAAAAGCCTCCGTTGTAACGGGGGTGGATTTCCAATATTTGATGGATACAGCCGCCAGGGAAAGCGGGTTTCGCCCCTCAGTAAAAGCACCAACATCAAGCGCTTCAGGCCTTTTTCAATTTATTGAAAGTACATGGTTACAAATGGTCAAAGAGCACGGCAATGAGTTTGGGCTAGGGGAACAAGCAAAACAGATCTCCAAAACCAAAAGTGGTAAATATGTAGTCGAAGATGCCGGCAAACGGCGTGAAATACTAGATTTACGGAACAACCCTGATGTGGCATCGGTCATGGCTGGTGCCTTTACAAAGTTAAATGCCCAACATATGGAGCAAACTTTAAGCCGCAAACCAACATCTGGCGAACTTTATATAGCTCACTTTCTAGGAGCTGGTAATGGGGGGAAGTTAGTCAAGGCGGCAAATGTAAATCCCACCATGAAAGCTGCTGATTTATTTCCATCAGCTGCACGATCAAACAAGTCTTTATTTTATCAACGGGGAAAAGCGGTGAGTGTAAAAGGGCTTTATCAGAACCTCGTGCGCCGCCATAATGTTGGAAAAATAAATGGCGCAGACCTTAAGAATGTACAAAATCAAAAACAGTTGGATGCAAATGTGGCCATCAATAAAAAGGCCGCTGGGGTTGATGCCAGCTTTTCAAATGAGGCATATCCGCCTCAACAGAATTTAACTCAAAACAGAGTAGATGCTCAAAAAAACGTTGAGACTATGCAAAAGAAGCTTTCGCCTTCGTTGAATAACAGTCTGTTTCAAGCGGTAGGTTTTTTTAATTCACCACCAACGAGCAAAACCAATGTGACACCCTTTCAAAAAATAGCTGGCACTGAAACGAGGGGGACGACCAAGCAAGGTCAAATTGGTGTATGGGGCCAAAGGGCAATTTTAGATCAAGGCTATCAGGGCAATCGGGTTCAAAATGAAACGCCAGCGGCTGGCTCAGCACATCCACCCACTAAACGAGGGCCAATTTTAGAGACGGTGAAGGACAATCAAGAAAAAGCACCTAAGTTGTTTTTAAAAGGGGGCTTATTCATAAAAGGGTCAGTGCCAACGACAAAGATTTAAACAAATCTTTTACTGGTTCTCCCATTCGCCAACAGCTTAAACTGGTTTAGCTTGGGCTCGTTTCATCTCCTGTTGAAGAATTTTCATAGCCATCATGCGCAAACTTTGGGCAATATGATTTGCTTTTTTGTTTTCTTCACCACGTTGACATTGTTGCACAATGTTATGAATAGAAGAGACAAATAGATCAATGACGTTAAGGCTGATATGGCTGACATCAGGCGTTTTTTCTAATAGATGACATAAAGTATCACAAATATCAGTGATGACAGGGTAACCAAGTGTCGTAGCCTGACCTTTAATGTCATGAGAAATGGTGAAAATCTCATCACTTATCTTCGCATTCCAGCCACTTACCTTTAAAGCATCAAAAACCAAAATCAAACGCTCAATCTCTTCTTTAAGCCAATCATCAAATTCAACACTTAGATCTTGAATGGCGTCTTCTGCGGCTTTAATCGCACTTTTATAGGCAGAATGACGACTACCCCCAGTAACGACACGATCGCGCAACTCGGTATTCGCTGGAATAACGATCATATCAGGGTTATTTGTTGCTTCTGCAAAACGACTTTTGGTCATTTGAAAATCCTACTGGTTTGAAGTCTATATAGAAATGGTATCACCAACTACAAAGGCTTCAGGGTCCGTTTCCCGTCTCTCTTCACCACTATAATTAGGGTCAGTATTTCTGCGCCGATCTGGCCCAAAATACGTGCTAACTTTAATAAAAGGTCGTGGGTTCTCGATGACATTTTGAACACGCTTATAGAGCGCATTGGCCGAAACTGGTTTACATAAAAATTCCGTAGCGCCTGCATCGCGCGCCATTAAAACGCGTTTGCGTTCGGAATAAGCTGTTAGCATAATAATGGGAATATAAGGGTGTTTTGATCCATCAGGATTGCGGATCATTTGGGTTAGCTCAATGCCATCAAAAATTGGCATTTTAATATCTGTGATTAAGATATCTGGCATAAAATGTTCCACAGCTTCTAGAGCAGCGGCACCATCTTCAACCTCATATATTTCACGAGAGCCAAATGCGCGTAAAAGTGTCCGTACAATACGGCGCATATGCGCATTATCATCTGCAACTACAAATCTTAATTTTTCAAAGTCGATTTTTGCCATTGACTCAGTACACTACTTACTTAAAAAATATGAGGTGAAAAGAACAATTCCTCTAACTGCTTAAAATAAGTTTTATATGAAACAGTTTAAGAAACCTTTGACAGTTTCATAAAAGTACAGCTTCTCAACTTAAAAAAGAGTGATATTAGCCAAAACAATGGTTTTAAGTGCATAAAAACTATGGGATTTATGAATAGTGGAATTGCTCAGTGAGGATCCGTTCATCCAAAGCATGGCCGGGATCAAACAACAGACGTAAAGAAAAGTCCGGTGCCTCGGATATTTGAACACGTCGAATATCTTCAAATTGAATATGATCGGCCACCGCACTAACGGGGCGTTTGACACTCTCTAAAACCTCAACATCCACCACTGCTTTGTTCGATAACAAGGCCCCGCGCCAACGCCGTGGCCGAAAGGGGCTAATTGGGGTTAATGCTAACAGCTGGGCCGCCAATGGCAAGATAGGGCCATGGGCTGAAAAATTATAGGCTGTTGAACCAGCAGGGGTGGCAACCATAGCACCATCACATATCAACTCTTCTAAACGTACCCGGCCATCAACTGAAATACGAAGTTTTGCGGCTTGATGAGAACGGCGAAATAATGACACCTCGTTGATCGCTAAAGCTTTAAGTGTAGAACCAGAGCCATCATAAGCGGTGAGCTTTAAAGGGTGAATGATGCTTTCTTCAGCTATCTGTAGGCGTTCTAGTAAGTCATCTTCTTTATATTCATTCATTAAAAAACCAATAGAGCCAAAATTCATCCCATAAATAGGCACGGGGTTATCAATGGTAGCGTGCAATGTTTGCAGCATAACACCATCACCGCCAAGGGCGACCAAAACATCTGCCTTTTCAATAGAGGCACTGCCGTAGCGGTTTTTTAATAGATTTACGGCCTCTTCAGCCTCACGGCTTTCACCGCTTACAAATGCAATCTGTGAGATTTTTTTTTCGCTCATTATTTATCGTCACTTGTTTAAGGCTAAAATGAAATTTAATATTGCCCATTTTGTGGAAAACTGCCTAACAGTTTTATTTATAAGAGTTAAAAGTAATGGAGGTTTTATCATGCTAGTGGATCAAGAGCCAATTATCATTTATGTCACTTTTGGCTGTTTAAGTAATGCTAAAGAGGTTGCTAGTAAAGCCATTAAAGCACAGATGGCTGCTTGTATAAATATCATTCCAGATGCAATCAGCTTTTATGAATGGGAAGGTAATATTGAAGAAACCTCAGAAGTGATCATGGTGATTAAAACCATTAAATCCTGTCAAGATCAGCTCATAACATTCATTAAAACCCATCATGACTATGAGGAGCCTGCCATAATTTGCTTACCTATAAAGGGAGGCTCTGCCACATATTTGAAATGGGCGGTGTCACAAATCGAAAAAAAAATCAAATGAGAACTGAGTAAGCCGAGCAATGTGAGGGCAACAGGGCACAGTGTGTAATTCATTAAAAAAGGGCCTCTTTAACTTTTAAAAGTAAGGACGCCCTTTTTAATAAATTGAATGGCTGCAATGGTTTAATAAACACCACCACTTAAAGCGGCATGGTAATTGACCGGTTTATAGCGCACTCTACGTGCCCGTCTCCTTTTGGCAGCTCGTTTCTTTTTATATTTGGCAACTTTTTTAGAGGCTACGCGTGCGCCAAGGCTATATTTTGGCTTTATGGCACGTGAGCGTCTTATTTTGCGCCGTTTAAGGGCTGAAAGTTTTCTCTTCTTCTTATTTAAAGTGACGGTCTTTTTGGGCTTGGCCTTAGATTTGGTCTTTTGTTTTTTTAGATGTAAATTAGATTTTTTCAATTTTGCGGGATTGTAAGAGCTTGGCATGTAAGCTAAGCGAACAAAACGCTTTTTCTTTTTTATAATTTTTTTTGAGTTTGCTTTTTTAAGGAGTTTACGATGTGCTTTTGCAGTTAAGACGGCAACCTTAAAAGATTTTGGCAAAGGGGGCTTGGCCCTTTGTGTGGCTTGATTTTTACCAAGCATAGCAATTTGATTTAAACTAGGAAGGTCAGCTATGTGTTCATGAGTAAATGCAGAGGTAGCAGAAAGTCTCTCGCTTTTCGTCTCAGTAGAACTTACCGCTTGCACAGTTAAGTAAGTCAAACTGACAGTCGCAAGAGTGAGAAAACGCAATAGCATATTTATTCCTCTTTATTGAATTCAAAAATCTTGATTAGTCATTTCTCGATTAGTCATTTGCTGTTATCAGTGAAATCATAATCAAAAATTTTTGAGCCGGTTAATTTTTATGAGCTGTAATAAAATCAGTATAAAATTCCTTATTTTCTTTTAACTAAGTACTCATCCACTATAAGCTGAAATTAACCAAATTCAAGAACACGAATTTTGTGTGCGATAATGTTCAGGCTATTAAATTTCAATTTACCTTAGGTTAACTGTAGCATAAAAAAAATGAGGACTAAAGAGGCCAAAGCATTTTTTTGCAAACAAGATTAAAGTTCACGATGTTCTTGTGAAACAGCCTCACCATTTCATTTGAGTTGAACATAAAAGAGAGAGTTATGCCATCGACCTGTTTGACGATTAATCTCGACCATTTGGTTGAAAATTGGCGGGTCTTTGACCAAAAATGCCAGGACCTAAAGTCGGATGTACTACTGGGTGCGGTTATAAAAGCCAATGCTTATGGTATGGGAGCACAAAAGGTTGCGCGACGCCTTTGGCAAGAAGGGTGCCGTACATTTTTTGTCGCTCATGCCTGTGAAGGGGTCATGATCCGCAAAGTGATTCCCTCAAAAGAAGCACAAATCATTGTTTTTCATGGCGTAAGACCGGGGCAAGAACGGCAATTTACAGCCCATAGCTTGACGCCAATTCTCAACAGTTTGGAAGATATTGAGCGCTGGGTCGCGTTTGCTAATAAGTCTGGCTATCGCGCTGCTGTCCTACAAGTGGAAACAGGAATGAACCGTCTGGGGCTCTCTAGCGCACAATTTCAAGAACTGTGTTCAGCGCCCCCCTTGCTGGACGCTTTAGATGTGCGGTTAATAATGAGCCATCTATCATGTGCTGATACCCCCCAAGACCTGAAAAATAAGCAACAAAAAGAAGCTTTCGATCATTTGATGAATTTGCGGCCCCCCTCTCTCATTGATGTCCCATTATCAATGGCAAACTCTGCTGGTCTGTTAAACGGAACCGACTATCATTATGATCTGGCGCGCATCGGTATTGGGCTTTATGGAGGCAACCCCTATCGTGCGTTAGAAAACCCATTTAAATCTGTCCTAACTTTAGAAACAGAAATTATACAGGTCAAATCCATCAAAGCTGGTGAAAGTGTGAGTTACGGCGCAAACTGGAAAGCAAAGCGTACTAGCCGCATTGCCACGGCAGCTATTGGCTATGGTGATGGTTTTTTGAGAGGACCTCATGGCGCGCATAGTGGACAAGAAGACTGCAACCAGGAACATGGACGTGTTGCCATTGCTGGTCAGTATGCCCCGATCATTGGAGCCGTGACAATGGACCTTACAATGATAGATGTCACAGACATTGATGAGACCTTGGTAAAGGAGGGCACGATCATTGAACTTATAGGCCCCCACATCTCGATAGATGAGGTCGCCAAACGCACATCGACCATCGGTTATGAAGTGCTAACCAACATTGGGCGCCAATGTGAAGGTGAACGTGTCACCCGCAAATATATAGGAGACTAAAAGCCGCCTTTCATAATTATTACTCTGCAGGCTCTCTCTGGCTGGTAAATTTGCGATATAAAAATTCGCTCTCTTCTTTTGATTCGCGCTCAGCAATCGCAAGCAAATCTTTATGATGAACAGATTTTGCGCACGCTGGATCTGTATTGGCTGCGTCTCCTGTAAACATAAAGGCCTGGCAGCGACAGCCACCAAAATCTACCTCTTTAAATTCACATGATTTGCAAGGATCGGGTAGATAGTCAGTCCCGCGGTATTTTTCAAAAGCTGAAGAATGGAGCCAAATATCGCGTAAGTGCTTATCTTTTACATTATCAAATTCCAGCCCCTTAATTGAGGCCGCGGCATGACAAGGGAGCACTTTGCCAGTGGGAGAGATGGTAACAAACTGGCTTCCCCAACCACCCATACAAGGTTTAGGGCGAACAGCATAATAATCAGGCACCACAAAATCAATGCTCAACACACCTTTGAGACGCTCACGTGCTTCATCAACAATATCCGCATTTCTATAAACTTGATCTTTGGTTGGGATCAAAGAATTTCGATTTTCAAATGCCCAGCCATAATATTGAATATGAGCCACTTCAAGCCGCTCGGCGCCAAGCTTGACTGCAAATTCAATAATTTCCTCAAGGTATTCCACATTATGGCGGTGCATCGGCGAGTTAAGTGTTAGGGGGAGACCTAATTCTTTAACCCATTTGGCCACTTCAACTTTTTTAGAATAACCGCCTTTAAAGCCAGCTATTTTATCAGCCAATTTAGCGTCAACATGTTGAACAGACAATTGCACATGATCCAGCCCAATATCACGTAAACCGGCAAGGCGGTCTTTATTCAGTAAGACGCCAGCTGTGATGAGGTTGGTATAAATGCCAGCGTCAACAGCAGCTTGCGTAATCTCTTCTAAATCTTTGCGAACTGTTGGCTCACCACCAGAGAGATGAACCTGTAAAATACCAAGATCACCTGCTTCTTGAAATACGCGCACCCAATCTTGGGTAGAGAGCTCGCCGCTAGAGCGTTCTAATTCCATGGGGTTAGAACAATAAGGACATTGCAACGGGCATCTGTGTGTAAGTTCTGCCAAAAGCCCCATTGGCGCTACGGCGCAAATGGCGTCTGCATTGTTATCTTGTGCTTCTATCATGATGTTATATATCCCTGGTCACTTAAATCTTGCAGCATGGTGGTAATGTCTTTTTCAATCACGTCAACTGGTGCATTATAAGTTTTGGCTAAACTGCCAGCAATGTTACCAACGCTATCTTTGCCATCACATAATTTTAAAACCTCAACAGCCGTCTCATCAGGTGTGAGAATGCGCTCAGGTGCTAGAATGATCCAACGGTCACGCCCCTTGTCATGTCGTAATTTAACAAAACTTTTCAAGGCTGGCGTTGTGTCACGATCAATGATTAAGCGTTGAGAGTTCATAATCTCATCCTAGTTCTTTTGGGTCAAACGCACCTGGCGGAATGAAGCCAGGTTCTACATATGCAAAATAAAGTGCATCCAATTGGGCCCATAAAACATTGCATTTGAATGTCAAAGCCTCTAGCGCTTTTTGTTGCAAAGAGACTGTGTCAGCATTATCAAGTACATAGTTCAGGGCAAAATTAGCATCACGCGGTGCTTGGGTTAAACGTCTGCGAAAATATTTCATAACACTTTCATCTATGAAATCATAATTTTCTAACATGCCTGAGATGCGTTCTTCATGGATTTTAGGGGCAAACAACTCAGTTAAAGATGAAGCGACAGCTTGCACTATGGGACCGCGTTTGACATATTCCACATATTCTTCAACCGCGTGAACTTGCGCGGGCAATGCCTGCTTGGTTGAAATCACAATCTCTGGATCAATCCCCAGGCCGGTGGTCAGGGCGAGCCATCGCTCAATGCCACCTTCTTCTTCAATCCCATCACCATCATGATCTGCAATCCGATGAATCCACTCACGGCGCAATTCGCGGCATGTGGTGCGGGCCATGAACGCTGCATCTTTGCGCGGGATCGCTGCTTGATAACAATATCGGTTTAAAGCCCAGGCCTGTACTTGCCCCTTATTTAATTTGCCACTATGTAGCAATTTATGAAAGGGATGTAGGTTATGATAACGGGTCGCACCAATTTGGCGCAAAGCGGCCTCTAATTCGTCTCTGGTCAAAAGCTCTGTCATAAGTTTACCTCCATGCCATCATAGGACACTTGCCATCCAGCGTCTTCAACCTGTTTACGTTCAGGTGAATTATCGCGCAAAACTGGGTTTGAGTTATTGATGTGAATATAAATTTTTTGGGTAATGTTCAGGTCTTTAAAGGCCGCTAAAGAGCCATTGTCTGCTGACATGTTCATATGTCCCATACGCTCGCCTGTTTTGGGCAGCAGCCCTTGATCAAGCATTTCATTATTGGTAAATAGCGTGCCATCAAAAAACAAAAGATCAGCCCCTATCAGCCGTTCCTTTAGGGGGGCATCAAGTTCAGCGCAGCCGGGAATATAATAAAAATTCTTACCCGTTGCGATATCTTCCACATTCACTCCAATGGTATCACCCTCAGAGCTACCAAAGTTTTTACTATCAGAGGCATCTTCTAGAAACAGTGCGATTTTTCCAGGAACATTAAACGTTGTCACTTTCAGCCCAAGTGATCCCTCAGCGCCCGTTACATCAAATGGTTCATTTTGTGAAATTGTATGTCTGTGAACTTTCTCTTTGTTTAAAACAGAAAAAATAGAATTCGTATTCAACGTACTCATCACCCGGTCAGAGGCGTAAATATTAAATGCATGTCCCTCACGTAGACATAAAAGACCAGTGATATGATCAACATCAGCATTGGTCAGCATCACAGCTTGAATAGGACTATTCCGTACGGGCCCATCTTCATGCGGGTGCAGCTCTTTATTATCAAAAATTTGTTGGCGAATATCGGGGGAGGCATTGAGCAACAACCAGTCTTTATCATTGGCCGACACCGCAATGGAAGATTGGCTGCGCGGCTTTACAAATTCATGGCCTTGGCGGGCATCTCTTGAATTAATCGCGTTGCAATTCCATTGTGGCAAACCACCACCAGCACCAGATCCTAAAACTTTTATTTTCATTATAAAACGGTTTCCTTCCCCCGATAAACTTCCTCATATTGGAAGCAATTTAACCATTGAATTTATTTATTTTTATTATTCACAAAGTGCAGCACTGATCAAAAAAGTTCAATGATAAAAATCAAAGGGACGATACAAAAGATTAGTTCAAAAGGTCAGTAAAAGATCTTCTAAAAGACGGCGATGAAAAATGCTCCATCACCGCCTAATATAGACATATTACTGTCTATCTGATTGGAAAAACGCTTATGCGCGGTCCAATTCAGCTGGCATGTAACTGGTTACTTCCATGCCTGTTTCTGTAGTAGAAACTTGAGGTGTTGTCCAATTTTTCATGTCATTCTCCTTTTAAAAGTTTAGTTAAAAATTGCAAAGCACTCAAAGTTTAAAAGCATTGAAATGCTATGCATAAGAGCAGTGTAATGTTTTTTTCAAATTAAGAAATTCAATTTACCTAGTTAGTTTGAAAGTAATATGCAATTTAGATGCATTTTAAACGGATTCCTGAGAGAATCGTAAGACAATACTGATTTGTGAGTTTTTCATTCATTCAAATTGGGGCACGTATAGAGATAAAAAAACTGGCGGGCAATAATTGTCCCGCCAGTTTCAAGTTATTAAATTATAATGGCTTGACTAATTTGAAGCTATTATAATTCTGACCAGATGGCTTATGCACGGTCCAATTCAGCTGGCATGTAGCTAGTTACTTCCATACCTGTTTCAGTTGTAGAAACCTGAGGTGTTGTCCAATTTTTCATTTTCAATCTATCCTTAGTTAAAAGTTTATCGTCTTAGTCCTTCAAATATAAGTAGGGCTGAAGAGAAAAGATAATCATAAATTTAGATGAATACCTTAGATTGATCACTATCAGGGGGGAATTCGCTGATGATTATGAGAATCATTTGAGAGTCGTCTGAGGAGGGTCTGAATTTTAAAAAAATGTAAGAGAGATTATTTCTATTTATTGATCAAGTTATTTGAAAAACATCAAAAACGAAACTTTACAAAATAAAAAACCGACAGGCGAATAACCCATCGGTTTTTAAAAACTATATTGTTCGCAATAAGCGTTAAAGCTTATGCACGATCCAATTCAGCTGGCATGTAGCTAGTTACTTCCATGCCTGTTTCAGTTGTAGAAACTTGAGGTGTTGTCCAATTTTTCATTTTCAATCTCCTAAGTCTAGTGTTGACGATTTATATCTAAATCGATAAATTACTGTCGTAAATATAGCGAAACAAAAGAGCTTTGTACATACGAAACAAGCGCTGAAACCCCCTCTAATTGCCCTTAATTGTGAAAAAGCGGCTGCTTCCTGAGAGCTTTCTAAGAGAACTGGGCGTTTTATGATAAGCGTGAAGGACAATGCAAAATATTGAGTCTTTTTAAGCTGTATCACCAATCAATGAGAACAGAACATCCAATCTAGGGCTGTTGTATGTATGCTTATCCACCTGCCACAGGTGGCCAGATCGCTAGAGTATCGCCTTGATTAAGTATTTTTTGGTCAGCGGCGATAAGCGGTGTGTAATTGCCATTAATGAGAATCAGGTGGCAGCTTTCTTTGGGGACTTGATATTCATCTAAAACATCCATAACAGATGTCCCCTCATCAACTTGAATATCGATTTCATTTTTTTTGGCCTTCGCTGGCAAGCAGCTGCTAAGCGTGGCGTACAATTTCAACGTGACATCCATAACCCATTTTCTCCAAAACGATGAGTGATAAATTAAATATACATTAGGCTGGATACTTTGAGAACTCAATCATCAAAACAATAAAAAACAGCACTTGAAAAAAGTGCTGTTTTTTAAATTGAGATACTTATTAAATTAAAAATCTAATTCCAGACCCCATTTGACGGTGAAATCAGCTGTATCATCATTGGTGCCAAAGAGCACACCTAATTGGGCCTCAAGCTGCATACCTTCATCATCATCATCTTCATCATCTTTAACAGAGTGCTTGGGGCCTCGTTCTCCGATGTCTCGATTGATATAAACTACCGGACCAATCATATGTTGGTTTAGGTCATCTGCTTCATCAAAGTCTTTGTTCGTGCCATAACCTTCCAAGCCAAGACCTAAATCATCATTCATTTGGTAACGAATTTGGTAGCGATACTCTATACCGTCAAATTGCTGATCAGCTTCTGCATCTAGGTCTGAAATATAGAAAAGGTTCCCACGAACAAGCCATTTATCAAAAAATTGCTCAGCAATGATACCAAGAGCATATTCTGTTTCATCTGGGTCATCATCATCAGCGGCAAGTTCTCTCGTAATACCGGCAAAGAGACCAAAACCAAATCCCCCTTTTTCAGGATCTATCAACTTAATCTGAGCTTCAGCTTCAAGCTCAGAAAGCTCAAATGAGCGCTCTCCTTCTTCTTCTTCAAAACCTAGCCCCACAGTTAGACGAAACCAATCAGTTATCCCAAACTGAGCTTCAATTTCTTCTTCATGTTGATATGCTCCATCACCATTATCATCGGTATAAGTCGCCTCATACTGAATCTCGACTTCGCCTTCTTCAAATGTATTTTCTTCAAGGCTTAGGGCGTAAGCTGGTAAAGTCCCTAGCAATAACACTAAACTTACCAGCAAAGGTTTGATCATTCTTAAAAACATTTTAGCTTCCCTCCAAATTTAGATTTGATATTTTTATAAAAGATATCACGAGGGAATCAAAACCATTTAATTGAAAAAGGTTTATTATATTTCTTAGACCTGATGATGGTGATAAAAAACCAACAGAATCTGAGTAACGTCTTAGAAACTTATGATAAAATAAATGGTTAACGCAAAAAAACCAGCGCTTCATATTTATTGAAGAGCTGGTTTTATTTGAATTCGTGTTCACTCAGTCAGCTGTTAAGCCATCATTAAGTGTTAGATAATTCCTTGTGATAAAGCAACATAGGCTTCAGGTAAACGCTCAGGAGATTTCATGAGTTTGTCTTTCCATTTACCCAAGGCAAGTTCGGTTTGGATCAGGCCACGCAATATACCAACATGCTCAGTCAGCCCGACAGCTTGTCCACCAACCAGCTTATCACCATCAAATTCAAGACGTAGATAGCGATTGTTGTCTTTATCAACCATGCGGGCACTATCGCCGCCTTCAACGCCCATCCAAAGGCCAAACGAAGCTGTGATAAGTCCCATCGATTCAAGCACATTCATGTTCAAGCTGCCTTCGTGCGGGGTCGCTTTACCGGCCATGTTTTGCGCTGCAATACGCCCATGCTCAACAGCAACAGGTTGAATGGCAAGCATCTCGGCCTTTTGTGTTGAGAAATCTGTCGCCTGGCAGACATCACCAGCTGCATAAACATCAGGAACGCTGGTGCGCATATATTGATCAACCAGAATGCCATGCTCAATTTGAACACCGCTTGAGGCCAAAAAGCCAATGTTGGGTTGCACACCTGCGGCCACAACCAGCAGTTTTGCATCAAGCTTTTCACCGCCCTTAGTGTGTACGCATAAACCCTCGGGGCCATCAGTAACTTCTGAGATCATCGTGCCAGTTAGAACACGAACGCCTTTGCCCTCGCACCATTCTTGTAACATCACACCAGCGGTTTCATCAAGCATGCGCGGCACCATACGGTCTCCCATTTCTACCACGGTTAGATTCACACCTTTTAAAGCCAGACTTTCAAGAATGATCGAGCCAATAAAGCCCGCCCCCATCAAAACCACAGGTTCACCAGATTGAGCCAACCGGGCAATATGGCGGGCATCTTCAATGGTCCAGCAATTATAGATGCCATCGCGGTCAAGGCCTGGTACTGGCGGGGAAATAGGGCTGGCCCCTGTGCAAATAAGTAGTTTATCAAAAGTAAGCTCAGAGCCGTCTTCTAATTTTAGCCGCTTAGATT
This sequence comes from Hyphomicrobiaceae bacterium, assembly GCA_021775775.1. Classification (GTDB taxonomy): domain Bacteria; phylum Pseudomonadota; class Alphaproteobacteria; order Rhizobiales; family HXMU1428-3; genus HXMU1428-3. The sequence continues at coordinate 107 of JAJFHF010000205.1, read as the reverse complement.
TGCCATGCAAAGCGGCCGCTTTACCATGCACATAATCAATGCCCAAATTATTATAGTGATCTTTATCTTGTCGTAGATAAGTGCCATCTTCACCTACTTTTTCAATC
>JAJFHF010000204.1 GCA_021775775.1 Hyphomicrobiaceae bacterium | reverse complement strand
AGACCTTTAACCGCGGTCACGCAAAATACGGGACTTTTGACGGTTCCAATCTCGGTCTTTTTGAGTTTGGCGTTTATCGTGCAGTTTTTTGCCGCGGGCCAACGCTATTTGTAGCTTTGCAATGCCGCGATCATTGAAATAGAGCTTTAGAGGCACAAGGGTTAGCCCATCGCGGGTGATGGCACCGATGAGCCTTCTGATTTCTCGGGCATGGAGCAAAAGCTTACGAGGGCGGCGGGTTGCATGATTAAAACGCCCAGCTTGGGTGTATTCTGAGATATAGCCATTAATTAAAAAGATCTCCCCGCCTTCATTGCTGGCATAACTATCCGCAATCGTGGCCTTACCTGTGCGCAGAGATTTAACCTCAGTGCCGTGTAGCATTATACCAGCTTCAAACGTGTCTATAATTTCAAAATCAAATCTGGCGCGCCGGTTCTCTGCGATTGAGCGATGATCTGAAGATTTTTTCTTACTTGGTGCCATAACGAGAATCCAAATGATTAGATGAGTTGTGCTGTAGCCAAAGCTGCATCTACCAGATCGCGCCCATGAGCGGTGATTGGTACGAGAGGTAAGCGTACTTCCTCTACTCCTAGCCCTAAGCGCGATAGGGCATATTTCGCCGGCCCAGGATTGGACTCGCAAAACATGACATCGTGTAGTGGCATTAATTGATCTTGTAATGAGAGAGCCGCAATATAGTCTCCCTTTAAGCAAGCCTCTTGAAATTGGGCACACAGCTTAGGGGCCACATTGGACGTGACCGAAATACACCCTTGCCCGCCATGAGCCATAAACCCTAGAGCCGTTGCATCTTCACCAGAGAGCTGGATGAATTCAGGGCCCATAAGCATGCGCTGTTGAGAGACGCGCGCTAGGTCTGCTGTTGCGTCTTTAACGCCGACGATATTTGGCAATTTGAATAAGCGTGCCATTGTTTCAGGCGTCATATCAATCACGGAACGACCGGGGATGTTATAGATAAATATGGGTAAGCTTATTGCATCATGAATGGCTTTATAATGTTGATAGAGCCCCTCTTGAGAGGGTTTGTTATAATAAGGGGTTACCACCAAAACAGCGTCTGCCTCCGCGCTTTGTGCATGAGTGGCCAAATCGATTGCTTCTTGAGTGCTGTTTGATCCAGCCCCAGCAATAACAAATGCTTTGCCTGCTGCCACTTCAATACAAAGTTCGACCACGCGCTTATGCTCTTGATGGGTGAGGGTTGGGCTTTCTCCGGTTGTGCCCACGGGCACAAGCCCATGAGTGCCTTCATCCACTTGTCTTTGAACAAGTTTTTGAAAACACGCTTCGTCAAGCCTTCCCTCATGGAATGGAGTGACAAGCGCGGTTATCGAGCCTCTAAACATTATTTTCTCTCTTTTTATAATCGTTTGTCATTTGATCACTATTGTCGCTGTGGCGCGCACTCTAGAATGCTTATGGATAAGTGTGAAGCCATTTTCTATTAAATCACTGAAAAACTAGATTTGTAACAATAAATCTTTTTCAAGCAAGATAAACCTTATGTCAGGCGAACGTTACACAAACTTAGTAACTGAAATTATCAAACAGCTTGCAATTACCTAGATCTTGGGCAAAATGGGCGATTAACCATAAATGGCTTGAAACCGCCTTATTGATAAAGCACACATCAGTCATGCGTCGCTTTTAAAAGGATGCAGCGAACGACGAAACTATAGATCGCAAATAATTGAACAGATCGCTTAGAGATAAAACAAAGGATTTGGGGCACAAATATAATGGGGTATTTTTTACAACTAAGACAGCAAAAAATGTTTGTTTTTGCTTTGATCGTTGGGCTTACTAACTTTACCGGTTTGGGTCTTAGCACAGGCCATGCGAAACCAGGCAACAAAGTCCCTCTGCCAATTAAAAAAGTAGATTTAAAAACAACGGGGGCTCTTAAAAAATTAGGGCAAGTCCCTTCTGGCGTGGCTAAAAAAACAAAGCCGGGCAAAAATTCCTTATCTTTGAAAAATGAACTTAAAGCTTTAAATGATTTTCAATTATCGAGGGGGGATCAACAGACTTTAAATAAAGCCTTGAAAGCCATTTCTCAAAAGAAACTTGCCTTGGCTCATAAATATCAAGCTCAGCTTACCCACCCAGCATCCAAAAAATTGGTAACTTGGTATGAACTACGCTCATCTAAGTTTAAACACAACAAACAAGACTTAAATCAGTTCTTAAAAGATAATCCCGGCTGGCCAAACCGCTCTCAGATCTTTACTAAAATTGAACGGAGCTATCTGCAAAATGGTGTGTCTCCAAAGGCGACCATAGCTTATTTTAAACAACACAAACCAAGGACCAAAGCGGGTAGCATGGCCTATGCCCAGGCCCTCATTTCAATTGGACAAAGTGATAAGGGTGTAGAGCTCATCCGCAAGACTTATCAAAATCCAAAGTTGTCTGTCTGGTTGGAAAAACATATCATTTCTCGGCATTCGGAACATTTAAGAACTGTTGATCATGAAATAAGAGTGGATCGTTTGTTGTATTTGGACCGCCGCTCTAAAATTGGCTCAGCTTTGAAAACAGCAAAGAAGCTGAGCAAAACGGATCAACAAGCCGCTAAATTTCGTGCTTCTGTTATTCGCAACCGCCGGGCTGAAGCTAAAAAATTATTGGCCAAATTGGATAAGGCGACAGTGCAGACGCCAGGGGTTTATTTGTCTCGGGTTCAGCTTGCCAGGCGCTCTAAATCCAAGAAAAAAGCACAAAGCCTTTTGATTAACTCTTCTTTTAAAGATGATGATGTTCATGGCAAAGATAAATGGTGGAATGAGCGCCGCACAAACACGCGCGCTGCCATTGATAGTGGTGATTATAACACCGCATATAAAATTGCATCTAATCATGAGAACCCATCAGTTAATCGATACAAAGAAGCTGAGTTCTTAAGTGGATGGATTGCGTTGCGTTTTTTAAAGAAACCCGAACTGGCAGAGACGCATTTTAAAAACTTTAAAAAAGCAGCTGATGGACCGCGCAGCTTGTCCAAATCGACTTATTGGTTGGGGCGCGCCCAAAAATCTTTAAAAAAGCAGACTGAAGCTAAGCAAAACTTTGCCCAAAGCGCCACTTTGTTTAACACTTACTATGGTCAATTAGCAGCTCATGAACTTGATCATAAAAAAGCAAAAATAACCATTCCTGAACTGCCTAAAGTGGGCGCTGAAATTGCTAATAATTTTGTAAATCGGCAAGAAGTTCAAGCTATTGTCATAGCGCACCAAGCTGATAGAGCCTCTCTTGTTCGTTTGTTTTTTGCCCATCTTCGCTATCATTTGCAGGACCCGGCAGAACTTAGATTGTTAGCTGAACTTGCAGCTAGTTTGGGCTATAATCAGAGCACAGTGCGCATCGGCAAAACAGCGATGGCACAAAACCTTCCTCTTACGCATTATGCCTATCCAGTGAGGTTTATGCCTAAATATGCTTTATTAAGAAGCGAGCCTGAGAACGCCATTGTCTATTCAATTGCCCGCCAAGAAAGTGAATTTAATTATAATATCAAGAGCCGTGCTGGCGCGCGCGGCCTATTACAGGTTATGCCCGGCACCTTAAAACACATTGCTCGCAAATATAGAATTAAAAGCCAAACGTCTTGGCTTACCCAAAAGCCAGCTTTTAATGCCAAGGTGGGCAGTGCTTATATTGGGGATAGGCATGACGAGTTTGGTGGCTCTTATATTATGACTTTTGCTGGCTTTAACGCCGGGCCGGGCCGGGTGCGCCAGTGGGTGAAAAAATATGGTGACCCGCGCTCCAGGCATATCGACCCGATTGACTGGGTCGAACGTATTCCCTTTACAGAGACACGCAACTATGTACAAAAGGTGATGGCTAATCTGCAAGTTTATCGTGCCCGTCTTTCCAACGGAAAATCAACGATTAAGAGCCATCAGGATTTATATCGCGGCAAATTTTAACGTTTATAAGTCAAATTAATTTTCTTTTTTTTGCCAACGTTCATTATATTATTTCTGATGCCCTCTAAGCACATTGGCTTTCATTGATTGATGTCTTTTGTTACATTTATCTGTGATATTTAATGATTTTTAGTAAGCATAGAGGCTGCGTATTTTGTTAGTTTTTTAGTTCATTGGTAATTTTTTCCCTCTCAGGCAAACTTGCTCTACCCATTGTAACAAACGGTAAAATGAAGACTTATGGCACTTATGGAACATCAAAACGCCCAAGCCTGGCATGACATTTCCTTTACCAGCTATGATGGCATTGGCCTATATGCCAGACACTACCCTGGAAATCAGGCAAAACGACCTTTGTTATGCTTACCAAATATCACCGAGAATAGCCGTTCATTTGATCCGCTCGCACGGGCCTTGATGACCCATGAATTGGGTAGCCGTCCAATTTATACATTGGACTTTCGGGGACGAGGCCATTCTGAAAATGACCCAAATTGGAAAAATTACACGCCGCTTATTGAAATGCTGGATGTGGTCAATTTATTGACCGTTAAGGGGCTACACAAGCCAGCTATTTTGGCTTCAGGTTGGAGCGGCGTGATAACCATGATGTTGGGGACCTTTCATGCCTCTATGCTTGGCCCCGTTATTTTAAATGATACCGGGCCTCGATTGGAGACAAATGGTCTTATTCGTGTTCATGCTTTTATTGGCCGATTGCCCACGCCGACAAGTTGGAGGAAAGCGGCTGAACTCGTTAGAGAATTAAATAAGAATATTTTTACTGACTTGAATGATGATGATTGGATGCGTATGGCGCACCAAATTTATAATGAAGTTGAAGGGCGCCCTCATACAGCTTACGACACTAACTTAGAAAAATCACTTATGATGGTTGATGTCACAAAAGGGGCTCCGCTTATGTGGGAACAATTTGAGGCGATGAAGCATGCCCCTATCCTTGCGATAAGAGGCGAAAACTCTGATGTTCTTAGCAAGAAGACCTTTGAAGAAATGTTTCATAGGCACTCGAACTTACAGATGTTTACGGTGGCAAATGAAGGACATGCACCGCGCCTAGATGATGATCTTTCCATTGAACGCATTCGGCTTTTTTTGGAAAAATATGATGATCATGGGCTTGTTGGCCAAGCTGAACAATAAGCTCCGCCCCGCCAGCTCAATAGTGGCTCAAATCGATTTCACTTATGTATTGCTACTTATGAAACACCTGTAGACCCATCATATAATTTAGAAAAATCTGTCTGTGCACCATCGCGTAGCACTTTGGCTTGAACGACCCAATATTGACGCTCAACTCGGCCAGTGGTCCCAAGAGTTTCATTTACCTGGTCCATATCACTTTGTTCAAATGAAGCAATTTGTGCATAGGTGGAAACACCGATTTCCTTTAATTTTATTTCTGTTTCCTTGTCAATGCCGCGAATGCGTTTTAGATCATTTTCATCTTCTTGAGCTGGCCCACCTGGGATGGAGGTCGTTTGAGTTTTCAAGTCTATACCAGAGATGAGTAGTGTCTTAGCCTGATCAACCCAGGCGAATAATCGGTCTTGATTATTAAAGCCCAAAAGGGTTTGAGCCCATTTCATATCTGCTCCAGACCAATTGGCTACCTGTGATAGCTTTCCAACACCTTTATTAAATAGCTGTTCTGATTCTGCATCAGATATATCTTCGAGAAAGGTCAGTTCAGAATCTGCAGCACTGATTTCTTGTTTTGTTTCTTCGTTCGTATCATCAGTATCAACCATCGCTTGGGCCGCTTGCTCGATCCAGTTTTCTTCTTCGATGCGCCCCTTTAGCTCTAATTGCTCTGAGATATTGCCAATGTCCTCTTTGGACCAATCAGCGATTTGCGATAATTTATAGATGCCGAGTAAATTTAATTTTTTCTCTAAGCCTGTTGATATGTGTTTGATTTGTTTTAAATCATCACTGTCAGTGAAAGAATAACCTTCGTTCTCTTCAGCTATATCAATGCCTTGTTCTTGAACACCTGCTTCATTGGTCTCAGCAGTTGCCTCTGTGGAGAGATCTTGTTGCTCTGTTTGATCATCTTTATAGGCGAAACGATTTTCATAAGAGCCTTCACCCTCTTCTTGTTCCGTTTCACTACGTTCTCCATCATATGAAAAGCGGGTTTCATACGGTGCGTTCTTATCTAGAGGGGCGCTTGTTTTTTGAGGTGGGCTATCAGTGTCAGCATCCTTAGACCCTTCATAAGCAAAACGGCTCTCATAGGTGCCTTCGTCTAAAACGTCCTCTTTTTGTCCTTTTTCCTTATTTGCTCCACCATAAGCAAAGCGGCTTTCATAGGGCGCTTTCTCATCTAGAGGGCTTGTACCTTTTAAAGAAGCTCTGCCTTTTTGAGGGGCCCTATCTTCACGGCGGGCTCTATCTTCGCGAGGAGCTCTATCTTCACGGGGAGCCCTATCTTCACGCGGAGCTCTTTCTTCGCGGCGGGCTCTTTCTTCGCGCGGAGCTCTATCTTTTTGATCCGAAGTTTCATCATCGGATTGCTGTTCTTTATCTCGTACGTTTTTTGTAGATGATGCGCTATCAGAACTCTCTTCTTTTACAGGTTGGTTCCCTCTCTTTGCTTGATCTACCCAGGCAAACAAACGATCTTGGTTTTCATGGCCCAATAGAGCACTGGCCCAGAGCATATCAGCGCCTGACCAATTCGCGACTTGGGCTAAGCTTGCAACACCTTTAGCAGCTAATAAATCTTGTTCTTGTTGATTTATACCGTCGAGTTCGCCTAGCTCAGAGATTACCGTTTTAGATTGATAGGAAAAGCGTTTTTCGTAAGCGTCTTCATCAACCCCTTGCTCTTCATCAGATAATAAAACGCCAGATACGATCAAGTTTTTAGCTTGCTCAATCCAAGCAAACAACTTGTCTTGGTCTTCATGGCCTAATAAAGTGCTGGCCCAGCGCATATCTGCTGCTGACCAATTCGCAACTTGGTGTAGACTTGCAATGCCTTGCCCAGCTAACAAATCTTGTTCTTGTTTGGTTATACCATCAAGGTGATCGAGCCCGTGAACTTTGTCATTTTTTCCAAATTCAAATCGTTGCTCATATGGTGTTTTTTGCCTTTGAGGTGGCTTTGTTATTGTTGTATCGGTTTTGTGCGTTGATTTAACGATCTGTGTGTTTTCTGCAGGTTCAGGTGATTTGCTCGTCGTGTTCTGTTCACTTGCAAAAGCAGTTAGAGCGCCAGAGGCTAAAATTTTAGCTTGTTCAATCCAACTAAATTCAGTTATTTGTGTTGTTAACCCTAGTTTGGATTGCAAAAAACCAACTTCACGTGATTTTAAGGTAGAAATTTGGGAAAACTGACTTATCCCAAGATCATTTAATTGTTGTTGTGTTGCCCC
>JAJFHF010000203.1 GCA_021775775.1 Hyphomicrobiaceae bacterium | reverse complement strand
ATAACATGATTGGTTGAGCCTACAATTAATGGGTCAGGACCACGAACGATGTGCTTGTCCTTATCGGGATAGGGCACTGAAGATAAAAAATGTTGCATGCAATTCAAACGAGCTCGTTTCTTGTCATTTGATTTTATGATTGTCCAGGGCGCGCTGGGGGTATCAGTGTAAAAGAACATTGCTTCTTTGGCTTCTGTATAGTCATCCCATTTATCTAGAGAGGCGCGGTCAATTGGAGAGAGTTTCCATTGTTTCAAAGGGTCTTTTTCTCTAGATTGAAACCGGCGCAACTGTTCCTCTTTGGTGACGGAGAACCAATATTTGAACAGAATGATTTCACTTTGGACCAGCATCCGCTCAAACTCGGGTGTTTGGCGCATGAATTCTAAATATTCATTTGCAGTGCAAAAACTCATTACCCGCTCAACACCAGCACGGTTGTACCATGAACGGTCAAACATGACCATTTCACCAGCTGAGGGTAAATGTTCTATGTAGCGCTGGAAGTACCATTGGGTGCGTTGACGTTCACTGGGTTTTTGTAAAGCAACCACTTTGGCTGTTCTTGGGTTTAAATGTTCTGTATATCTTTTTATCGTGCCACCTTTGCCGGCGGCATCACGTCCTTCAAATAAAATGACAACTTTTTTCCCCGTTTCCTCTACCCATTTTTGTACCTTCAGGAGTTCTATTTGCAGTTCAGCTTTATGACGTTCATAGGCTGAGCGGCGCATTTTTGTTTTGTAAGGGTATGTGCCTGTTTCAAAGGCTTCTCTTATGCTATCGGATTTTTGTTGATTTTTCGTGGGAGCTTGATCGGGCAATTCTTTTGCTTTTTTGGTGGTTTCTACAGGCTCTTTTTGAGGATTTTCGGGCGTCACTTTGGGTGATGTTTCTGGAGAGTCAGAGGTTGAGGTTTGTGCTGTGTCTTGTGGTGTATCTTGTGTTGTGTTGTCTTGTTTTATCTTTGTCATTGCACAAACCTTTTTTGTTTTTACAGTTTCTTTTTTTAGCGCTCTAAATAGTACATTTTTGGTCTATTTTGTCTTTAATGTAGATCAATTTGCACCTGCTTTTTTAAATTTCAGTGTCAATGAGCCATGTTTTTACGAGATCAATTTGATCTTTGGACATAAGGGAGGGGGCGTGGCCAGCGGTTTTAATTTCTATCAGTTTTGCTTTGGGACCTGTGGTGGACATTTGTTGCGCTGTAGCTGGGCTCAAGAGATCTGAATTTTCACCGCGTATGACCAAGGTGGGGCATTGGACCAAATCCCAAAGTGGCCATAAGTTTATATCTGTGCCAGTTAATCCTGCGCGTAAGGCATCGCCGATTTTGGGATCATAATTGAGGTGGTATAATCCATCTGTCGTTTGTTTTGTTCCGTGCTCAGCCATTGCTTGCCAGTCTTCATCTGTCATGGGGGCAAAGGGAGCATGGATCTTACGTAAATAGCCTTCAGCTTCTATGAGTGAGGAGAAAGCTGGCGCTGTGCCGGTATATGAGGCAATTCTGTCTAGGGCGCTTGCTTCTAGAAAAGGGCCTACATCATTGATAACCAAGCGCGCGATGGGGCTGTTGGGAATGGCTGCCAGCATCATGCCAATCAGCCCGCCCATAGACGTGCCAATAAAATCAACATGGTTGTGGTTCATCTCTTTGTTTGTTTGATTGATTAAAGCGGCGACGTCTGAGACATATTGAGAATAGTCATAAAGATTAATATGAGATACCCACTCGCTTTGCCCTCTGCCAATTATGTCGGGGCAGATGACTTGTCGCTGCTGGGATAAGGATTGTGCCAGTTTATCAAAGTCATGAGAATTTCTTGTGAGGCCATGTACGCAAAAAATGGGTGCTTGTGTATCATGATCTTGCCCCCAAAGTTGATAACTCATGTCATGGCTTCCAGTTGGATTTAGGCAGTTGATTTTTTTTCGATTTGAGTGAGGCATTGTCTGGCTTTCATTGCTTTTTTTGAAACGGCGTTTGGAATTTTGTGGCGCATTTCTTTATTGATGTTTCTAGTTCACTCTGGATGAGACCTTGTTGTCAATTTTTGATATTTTTATACATTTTAGGTGGGTTTCTATTTACCTTCGTTTTGGTTCATTATACGGTTGTGCTTAGATCTCAGTTTGCGAGCCACATTATGTATTTGATACCAAGACATGCTGATATTATTGAACTGGCCAAAAATAAAGGGCGGGTTAGTGTTGAGGAATTGTCTGAGAAATTTGAAGTTACACCACAAACCATCCGTAAAGACCTGAACGATATTTGTGACAGGCGGTTGTTAACCCGGGTGCATGGTGGTGCGGTTTACCCTGCTGGCACGGTAAATACTGAATATGAACAGCGTAGAACAATTGCTGCGGGTGAAAAAGAGGCTATTGGTAAGGCAGCAGCTGATCTCATACCAGACAATGCCTCCTTGTTTATGAATATCGGTACAACGGTTGAAGCCGTAAGCGAAGCTTTGACTTCTCATTCAAAGCTTATGGTGATTACTAATAATTTGAACGTTGCGAACCGAGTTAGTCGTTATGAGCAAATTGAAGTTGTTGTAACTGGCGGGGTGGTTCGTGGTTCTGACGCTGCGATTGTGGGTGAGGCAGCTGTTGATTTTATTCAACAGTTTAAAGTTGATTTTGCTGTTATTGGTGCCTCGGCAATTGATTCTGATGGCTATTTGCTCGATTTTGATTTTCGGGAAGTTAAAGTTACTAAGGCCATTATTTCAAATGCACGTCATGTTATTTTGGTCTCGGATTCAACCAAATTTGATCGGAGTGCGCCTGTACGTATTGCGCATCTCTCACAGATAAATACGTTTGTGACGGATTATTGTGAGGTCGAAGCCATCCGAAATATTTGTAATGAGCATGATGTCAATTTGATTGAAACGGATGATTTGCTTTAGGCTGACTGTTTGATACAGCCGCCGTTTTCTTGCGAAAATTTCTTTTTTTGATGAAATTTTTCCCTCAGGGTGCGTTTTAAAAAACGTGTTATCCGCTAAAAATTCCGCCTTATTTTGTGAGTTAAATTGCCTATCGCTTTGATTCTAATGGATTTTGAAAGCATCAGGTATCATTCGTTTTTCTTCTCAATAGTTTCGTAATATACATATTGACTTTCGTTTTTCTTTCGTTACATATTCGTATTAAGAAAAATGGTCTCGCTAATAATATTCGATGATATCGATTTTTGCTTTGGGAGGAGCGAGTGGGTTTACCGGACACATATGATATTTTTATCGTTGGTGGTGGTATCAATGGCTGCGGAATTGCGCGCGATGCTGTTGGGCGTGGCTACTCTGTTTGCCTTGCTGAGATGAATGATTTGGCTAGTGGGACATCTTCTGGATCGACAAAATTGATCCATGGAGGGCTTCGCTATCTTGAGTATTATGAATTTAGACTTGTGCGTGAAGCTTTGAAAGAACGTGAAGTCTTATGGGAAAATGCACCGCATATTATTAGGCCTCTGCGTTTTATTCTACCTCATCATAATGGGTTACGGCCGGCTTGGTTGTTACGTTTGGGTTTGTTTCTTTACGATCATATTGGTGGACGTAAGCGCCTTAAAGTCACGAAAAACATAGATTTTGAAAAAGATGGTGCTGGTGCGCCGCTAAAAAAATTATTTTCTAAAGGTTTTGAATATTCTGATTGTTGGGTAGATGATGCGCGCTTGGTCGTACTTAATGCTCGAGACGCTAGTGATCGCGGTGCTCAGATTATGGTGCGCACAAAAGTTATTTGCGCTGAGAGGGCGGATGATGAGTGGCGGATCACGGTTGAGACCAATGATGGGGACCGTCAGGAAATCAGAGCGCGCGTGTTGGTCAATGCAACTGGCCCCTGGGTAGATGATTTTTTAGTTAATAGAGCTGGCCAAAAACTGGCGGATAATGTGAGGCTTGTTCAGGGCAGTCATATTGTCGTCCCCTCGTTATATGATGACCAGCGTTGTTATATTTTTCAAAATAGTGACGGACGAATTGTTTTTGCGATTCCTTATGAAAAAAACTTCACCTTGATTGGGACGACGGACCGGGATTTCCCGGGTGACTTAGATGGTGTGAAAATATCGACTGATGAAATTAATTATTTGTGCCTTGCGGCGAGTGAATATTTTAAAAACCCGATAAAACCAAGTGATGTTGTGTGGGCTTATTCTGGGGTGCGCCCTTTGTATAATGATGGGGCATCGAAAGCTCAAGAAGCGACTCGGGATTATATTTTAAAAGTAGATGAAAGTGAAAATGAAGCGCCGCTCATAAATATTTTTGGCGGCAAGATCACCACATATCGCAAACTATCAGAAAATGCAGTTGAGATGGTTGAGGCTGTTTTAGGAACACGCAAGCCCGCGTGGACTAAGCGCGCTGCTTTGCCTGGCGGAGATTTTTTGGTTGATGAATTTGATGAGCAGGTGAACACTCTTCTTATTTCCCGTCCCTTTCTTAGTAGAGCTTGTGCGCATCTTTATATCGCTCGTTATGGGACATGTGCTTTTGAGATGCTTGAGGGGGTATCAAATTTAAACGATTTGGGTCTGAACTTTGGTCATGACCTTTGGGAAGTGGAAGTGCGCTATTTAGTTGAGCGCGAATGGGCTGTGTGCGCGGAAGATATTTTGTGGCGTCGGACCAAACAGGGGTTGCGCTTGTCATCAGATGAAGTGGCTGTTCTTGATGAATTTATTGAAAGTTTGGATTGTCAGTCAGATCGGATGTTTGCCTAAAAGCTGTTGCTAAGCTTGAAGATCTTTTGAGGAGTGAATTTAAAAAATGTTAGAGCTAAAAAATATATCAAAACGTGTTGAGGGAGATTTGCACATTGATGATGTCTCTTTGCGTTTGGAGAAGGGCTCTCTCAATGTTTTATTAGGACCGACTTTGTCTGGCAAAACAAGTCTTATGCGTATTATGGCGGGATTGGATCAACCAACCAATGGCGCGGTTTATATTGATGGTGTCGATGTGACCGGTGTGCCTGTGCAAAAGCGTAATGTGGCGATGGTTTACCAGCAATTTATTAATTACCCAGCCCTTAGCGTTTATGAAAATATTGCCTCTCCTTTGCGGATTGCAGGCAAAGATCGTGAGACCATTGACCGTGAGGTGAAACGGGTGGCGCAGCTATTGCGATTGGAGCCTTATTTGGATCGCAAACCGCTTAATTTATCAGGGGGCCAACAGCAACGGACCGCGCTGGCCCGGGCGATTGTGAAAAATGCTGATTTGGTTTTGCTTGATGAACCGCTTGCGAATTTGGATTATAAATTGCGCGAGGAATTGCGTGAAGAATTGCCTAAGATTTTTTCTGAATCAGGCGCTATTTTTGTCTATGCCACGACTGAGCCGACGGAGGCTTTGTTGTTAGGGGGCAATACTGCCACTTTATCTGAAGGGCGGATCACTCAATATGATGAGACTGTTGATGTTTATCGTGCGCCTCGCGACCTTGTTACAGCTCAGACATTTTCCGATCCACCTTTGAATGTTCTTCAAATGGCGAAAAAAGGGGATGTCTTTGAGCTTTCGAAAGGGATCACTGTCCGCGTCCCGGATGATTTGAGAGAGATGGCTGATACGAATTATACCGTCGGGTTCCGGCCGCACCATTTGTCACCTGAGCCAATTCCTGGTCATAGCGTGGCTTTAGATGTTCGTGTTCGCGTGACGGAGCTAACAGGCTCGGAGAGTTTTGTGCATATTTTTTATGAAGAAGAACCAGCTAAGCAAATTACTTGGGTGATGCTAACCCACGGCATTCATGATTTTGATGTGGACCAGAAAATACAAGTTTATTTAGATACGCGCACACTCATGGTTTTTGATTTGGATGGGCGTGTGATGAGTGGAAGTAGCTCGCAAATTGAGGCCGATATCGGGCAAGAACAACAAATGGTTTCTGGAGGCGAACATGGCTCGCATTAATTTGGATCATATTCGTCATGCTTATAGTCCTAACCCGCAAAACGAGGATGATTATGCGTTAAAAGAAGTGGATCATGTTTGGGATGATGGCGGTGCTTATGCGTTATTGGGGCCATCTGGTTGTGGCAAGACAACCTTATTGAATATCATCTCAGGTTTGTTGGTGCCCTCTGAGGGAAAGATTTTGTTTGATGGGCAAGATGTGACTCATCTGAACACGCAAGACCGTAACATTGCGCAAGTTTTTCAATTCCCTGTGGTTTATGACACCATGAGTGTGTTTGATAATTTGGCTTTCCCTTTGCGCAATCGGGGCATGGGTGAGAGCGATGTCCTTAAACGGGTTAATGAGACGATTGAGATGCTTGATCTGGGGGCCTGGAGCAAGCGCCGGGCGCAAGGGTTGTCTGCTGATTTAAAGCAAAAAATATCTCTTGGCCGCGGGATGGTTCGCTCTGATGTGAATGCTATTCTTTTTGATGAACCGCTAACGGTGATTGACCCACATATGAAATGGCAATTGCGCTCTCAGTTGAAACTATTGCACAAGCAATTTTCACACACGATGGTTTATGTGACCCATGACCAAACCGAGGCTTTGACATTTGCTGATAAGGTTGTGGTCATGCTGGGCGGTGAGATTTTGCAAATTGGGACGCCAGAAGATTTGTTTGAGCGCCCGTCTCACACTTTTGTTGGTTATTTTATTGGCTCTCCTGGCATGAATGTTTTGCCTATTGCGCTTGAGGGGGCATCAGCTCATTTGGGGGCACAAGCCATTCAATTGTCTGGCGGGGTCAGCGTTCAACCTAGTGCCAAAGTGGAGATGGGAATCCGTCCGGAATATATTCATTTTGACCCGAACGGGATGGATGTTGCGATCACAAAAGTTGAAGATATTGGCCGTGAAAAAATTATACGTGCTCAGTTAGAGGGCAGTGAAATTGCGCTTGTGTTGAATGAAAATGAGCCGATCCCGGCTGACCCTAAGGTCTCATTTAAGGGAGCCGGGATTAATATTTACGCTGATGATTGGCGTGTGGATATGGGGGCTTAAGGGTTATGCAGAAAACATGGAATAATAAGGCTTGGTTTTTGGTTTTGCCGGTGTTGTTGATTGTCGCGCTGAACGCGGTTGTTCCCTTGATGACGGTCGTGAATTATTCTGTTCAAGAAACCTTTGGCGATAATTTGTTCTTTTTTGAAGGGACAAGATGGTTTCGCGAGGTTTTACATTCAGACCGGTTCCATGCCTCGCTTGGGCGCCAATTTTTGTTCACCTTTACTATTTTGATGATTGAAATTCCGCTTGGCGTGATCGTGGCGTTGTCTATGCCTAAATCTGGGGTTTGGGCCTCTGTTTGTTTGGTATTAATGGCGCTGCCTTTGCTTATTCCATGGAACGTGGTTGGTGCGATGTGGAATATTTTTGCTCTGCCTGATATTGGATTGCTTGGCTATAGTTTAAATGCGCTTGGCATTGATTATAATTTTACACGCCAACCCGTGTCTGCCTGGCTAACTGTTGTGATGATGGATGTTTGGCATTGGACATCACTTGTGGTGCTGTTGGCTTATGCTGGGTTGCAATCCATTGATGGGGCTTATTATCAAGCGGCGCGCATAGATGGGGCTTCGCGCTGGTCGGTGTTTCGCTATATTCAATTGCCAAAATTAAAGCATGTTCTGATCATTGCGTTTTTGTTGCGCTTTATGGATAGCTTTATGATTTACACCGAACCATTTGTGCTAACGGGTGGTGGACCTGGCAACACAACCACATTCTTATCAATCGATCTGGTGAAAGCAGCACTTGGTGAATTTAACCTTGGCATTGCCGCCGCTATGAGCCTGATCTATTTCTTGATGACGCTGCTGGTTTGTTGGTTGTTTTACACCTTATCTATGAAGGGAGAGACGCAATGATCCGCACTCGTTGGTTTGTGACCATTTTTTATATTCTGTTCTTGATGCTGCCGATTTATGGTCTTGTGACCATGTCGTTTAAGACAACCAATGAAATCCTCGGGGGCTTTAGTTTTTGGCCACAAGAGTTCACGCTTGATAGCTATATTAAGATTTTCACCGATTCTACCTGGTATAGCGGTTATATTAATTCCATCACCTATGTGCTGATGAATACATTTATCTCTGTGTTGTTTGCCTTGCCGGCGGCTTATGCTTTTTCGCGATACCGTTTTTTGGGTGATAAACATTTGTTCTTCTGGCTGTTGACCAATCGGATGGCGCCGCCAGCGGTGTTTGCCCTACCGTTCTTGCAGCTTTATTCTGCAATGGGTTTGTTTGATACGCACATCGCGGTGGCTTTGGCGCATTGTTTGTTTAACGTCCCGCTTGCGGTTTGGATATTAGAAGGGTTCATGTCGGGCGTGCCCAAAGAGATTGATGAGACGGCCTATATTGATGGTTATTCATTCCCCCGCTTTTTTACCAGAATTTTCATGCCGATGATTGCTAGCGGTATTGGGGTGACAGCCTTTTTCTGCTTCATGTTTTCTTGGGTCGAGTTGCTGTTGGCCAAAACATTAACATCTGTGGCAGCGAAACCCATCGCAGCGGTGATGACGCGCACAGCTAGCACCTCTGGCTATGAACTGGGCTTGTTGGCCGCGGCTGGTGTGTTGACCATTATTCCTGGTGCCATCGTTATTTGGTTTGTGCGCAATTATATTGCCAAGGGCTTTGCTCTGGGCCGGGTGTGATGGGTTATGTTGATGAATAAAAGTGTGATGATGGAGATAGATTTATGGATTTAAGTTGGATGGCTTGGACATGGCAGACAGCAACTTTCTTTGTCGTTATTGGTTTTTTGCTGGGGGGGATGTATGTGTGGGAAATGGCCCGGCCCGGCGGCGATCCGCGTCAGGGGATTTTGGGCCTTGATACAACACGCGGCGATCGTTTGTTTATATCCTTGATTACGGCTGCCTATATTCACCTTGCTTGGCTGGGATTTTTAACTGCCCCTTTGTGGGGGGCAACACTATTTTCTGTATTTGTAGCCTTGCTGATTTTTAGATGGGTATGAAGAACAGTATAAGAATTTTCGTTTGAGGTTTTGTTTGAAGTTTAAAGCCTGGAACGATTAGAAGTACGCAAAATAAAAGTTTGGAAACAAGAGCTTGCTTTTGCGTTTAAGACCCAAGAACTGGGTATCACTCGAAACCTCAAAGGAGGAGAAAATGAAACTCAAACTTATGGCATCCGTTGCTCTTGTGAGCATCTTAGGCGGAGCTGGTTCAAGCTTTGCCGGGGAGGCGGAAGCTGAGAAATGGATAAATTCCGAATTTCAGCCTTCTGTGCTTTCTAAAGCGGAACAGAAGAAAGAACTTGGATGGTTTGTAAAAGCTGCCGAGCCTTTTAAGGGCATGGAGATTAATGTTCTTTCAGAGACCATTCCAACCCATGAATATGAATCAAAAGTTTTGACAAAAGCTTTTGAGGAAATCACTGGCATTAAAGTCAATCACCAATTGCTTGGTGAGGGTGAAGTTGTGCAGGCGGTGCAAACCCAAATGCAAACCAAGCGTAACCTTTATGATGCCTACATTAATGATAGTGATCTAATCGGTACGCATTCTCGTTTGCAATTGGCTGTTAATCTTACTGATTTTATGGCGGGTGCTGGCAAGTCAGTTACCAATCCAATGCTGGATATTGATGATTTTATTGGCAAGGACTTTACGACCGGGCCTGATGGTAAACTTTATCAATTGCCCGACCAACAATTTGCCAACCTTTATTGGTTCCGTAAAGATTGGTTTGACCGGCCTGACCTTCAAAAAAGATTTAAAGCTAAATATGGCTATGATCTTGGTGTGCCTGTAAATTGGTCTGCTTATGAAGATATCGCTGAATTTTTCTCTATTCATGTGAAAGAGATTGATGGCGTTAAAATTTATGGCCATATGGATTATGGTAAAAGAGCACCTGATCTTGGCTGGCGGATGACTGATGCGTGGTTGTCTATGGCTGGTGCTGGGTCTAAAGGTTTGCCAAATGGTCGCCCAATTGATGAATGGGGCATTCGTATGGAGGCAAATTCTTGTAATCCTGCTGGTGCTTCTGTTGTTCGCGGTGGCGGGACAAACGGTCCGGCTGCTGTTTATGCAATCCGTAAATGGGACGAATGGCTTCGTAAATATGCACCTCCTGGAGCTGCAGATTATGATTTTTATCAATCTCTGCCGGCTCTTTCCCAGGGCAATGTTGCCCAACAGATCTTTTGGTATACGGCTTTTACCGCTTCTATGGTGCAGCCAAAATCCAAAGGCAATAACACTGTTGATGCTAAAGGCAATCCGCAATGGCGCATGGCACCTTCACCGCATGGTCCTTATTGGGCCAAAGGGCAGAAGCTTGGTTACCAGGACGCTGGTTCATGGACGATTTTAAAATCAACACCGACGAAACGTGCACAAGCGGCTTGGCTTTACGCTCAGTTTGTGGTTTCCAAAACTGTTGATGTGAAGAAGAGCCATGTTGGCCTTACCTTCATTCGTGATAGTTCTATTCGTCATAATAGCTTTACGGCTCGGGCCCCTAAACTTGGTGGGTTAATTGAGTTTTATCGCTCACCTGATCGGGTGAATTGGACACCAACAGGTGTTAACGTGCCTGATTATCCAAAACTTGCTCAGCTTTGGTGGCAAAATATTGGTGATGTCAACTCTGGTGCCTTTACACCGCAACAAGCGATGGATCGCTTGGCTGGTGAAATGGACCTGGT
>JAJFHF010000202.1 GCA_021775775.1 Hyphomicrobiaceae bacterium | reverse complement strand
ACAAAAGCGCCAAGTCCACCAATAAAGGGCGCAAAAATTGGCCAAGCCGCCCCGGTCAAACCAGCCACACCCTCTGCCAACAAGATGGGCATGCGTTCAAAACCAGCAGCCCCGCCGCCTGAATTTAAAAAGACTTGCACCATAGGCACCGTAAAAACCAACGCCGCACCAGCGGCGAGAATGGTTTTTGATGATTGTTGCCAAGCTTTTGTATAGGCACCAACACTCATTTTATGCATGAAGAATGTGATCACAGAGACCAAAATGAAAAGAGCACCGGGTGAATAAAGCGGTTGGATTTTATTGCCTATATCCGTACCCAAAATATTACTAATGATGAAGGTGGCATCTGCACCGCGTAACAGACCTAAAAATGGCAATTGGGGCAACCGGGTGAGAATTAAAAACAGAGCTATTAGCAAATAAGGAAGCCAGGCTTTGAACAGGCTCATTGGTTGGCTGGCCACAGGTTCTTCTTGCTGCGCAATTGTCCCGAGCCATGTTTCATCCCACTCCTCTTTATTGGGAAAATCCCAAGCTTCTTCGGCATTGGGAATTAGGAATCCTCGTTTGGCAGCTGTCACCACGATGGCCAATCCGATCATCCCACCAAAAAGAGAAGGGAATTCTGGCCCTAAAAGATGAGCGACGAGGACATAAGGAACGATCATAGCAAGAGCGGCAAATAGTGCAAATTTCCAAAGTTGCAAACCTTCCCTATATGATTTATTTTTACCAAAAAATCTGGTCATCATCGCTATGAGAATAAGCGGGATTAAGATGCCTGAAATGGCATGTAGAATTGATATTTTTTGAGCAACCAGGGCTAAATAGTCTAGCCAATCAAGCCCAAGGCTTTGGGAATAGGCTGCGACCTCGGGGTTGCCCGACAAGCCGACATTTACACCAACCAAAACAGGGGTTCCCAGTGCGCCAAAAGAGACAGGCGTGCATTGAATGACCATACCAGCCATGACAGCGGCCATTGCGGGAAAGCCAAGGCCCACCATTAAGGGGACAGCTACTGCTGCTGGTGTGCCAAAACCGGCTGTTCCTTCAATGAAGGAACCAAATAACCAGGCAATGATAATAACCTGAACGCGCCGGTCTGGGGTGATGTCTGAAAATCCCTTGCGAATGGTCTGAATGGCTGTGCTTTGGCGCAAGGTGTTTAGCAATAATATTGCACCAAAGATTATAAATATTAGCTCTAAGGCTTTGATTAAACCACTGATGGAAGCGGCCATGACTTTAAGGTGAGGCACTTGCCAAATCCCAAGAGCCAAAGCGACAACGACAAGATAGCATATAGGCATTGCTCTGCTGGCCGGCCAACGCAGAATAACCAGAAAAAAGGCAACGGCTAAAATCGGCAATAAAGATAATAAAGCTAATAACCCACCCGACATCACATAACTCCCCATCATTGTGAAATATTCTTCTTGCTCAATCATAGCCACAAGTTGGCCTTAGACTAAAGCAATAAAAATTCATCCAAAAGAAATATCCTGACAAAGATCTTACATCTAGATCTCCGTTTTCAATTTAACGCACTTTACCCAATTAGATTAAACTATTAAAAACGATACAAAATGAATTGGGAATTCAATCCCAATCACTTGCGCATAAAAACAATATACATGAGACGGCTTGTTTTTGATCACATGCTTATTAGACCTTCGTTTAAGATAAAAATTGACTGTTTGGTAGTGGTGAACACATTGAAATGAATTTGCTTTGCAAGCATTTTCACAGTTCTGTTTATACAAATGAACTTTTATATTTAAAAGCGTATGGCAAAATCATCTGGGATAGGGATCGTATGCAACGAACTGTTTGGATTTTCACAGCTTTGATATGTTGGTTCTTTCTAAATGCTGTCCCAGTTCAGGCCCGTTTTAATGACGAGCAATTGGCGAAAATGATTATCCCTCCTTTTACCCTTGGGGAAAAAGATCCAAATCTACCTGTTTACTCTTTGCTAAATTCCGCCGCCAAGCCCACTGGTTATGTGTTTCAAACCTTTGACCTGGTTAAAATAGCTGGTTTTTCAGGGGCGCCGATTAATCTGCTTATCCAAATGGATTTTCAGGGGCAATTTATTCAAGTGCAGGCGCTTGAACATAATGAACCTGTGTTTGTAAATGGGCATGGCGGCCTCCCGCTTGATAAATTTCTCGACCAATATAATGATTTATCTGTTGCACAAAACATTAAGGTTACGCTCAGCACTCAAAAGGCGGATCGTGCTAAAAACCAAATTAATGGTGTGGCGATGGCAACGGCTTCTGTGCGCATTATCAATGAAACCATTCTAGCTTCTGCCCTTGAAATCGCACGTAAAAAGCTAAAGGGGCTGAACTCGCGGCCAGCGGCCCAAGCTAAATCAGATATATTTGAGAAGAAGACCTGGCAACAGTTGCTGGATGAGGGGTTGATTAAAGTTAAATCATTTAAAAATAGTGATGTTCAAGACATCTTTAAAGGCACCTCGGTCATTGATCAAGATGGTCTAGCTATGAATGACCCTGATGGGCTTTTTACCAAAGTTTATTTGGCGGATTTGAGTGTACCGACTGTTGCGCGCAATATTCTTTCTGATGAAAACCTTAAGCGGTTGGATAAGTTGCTCTATCAAGGCGCGACAAATGTGCCTATTCTTATCATGGCGGAAGGGCGTCATCGCTTATTAAGCGATCATTTTGTGCCCGCGTCCGTTCCTGAAGAAATAACCATTCGCCAAAATGATCTATCGATTAATATGCGTGATGCTTATGTCGATGTTAAATTAAAAGAGGGATTGGTACAGGCCTCTGAACAAGCCTATGTGTTTTTTCTTGACCGGCGTTTTGGTTTTGACCCGGCCGCTGCCTGGGATCTACAGATGAATGTCACCAGGAAAAAAGGATCCTTTCAACCCATCGTCGTGAAGAAACATTTAATAGCTGGGTATCACTCACCGGAGCGGTTCTATGAATATCCAGTTGCTGATCTACGCTCAGATGATGCCCCGCCCTGGCTTGGCTCCTGGCAAGCACAGATTTTGAATTTGTCAATTTTAGGTGTGTTTCTCATTGGTCTTTATTATATGTTGTTTGCGCGCCAAAGCTGGATGGCGCGGCCGGCTCAATTAACCTACTTACGCCCCGCCATATTATTGTTCACCTTAGTTTTTATTGGCTGGTATTGTCAGGCACAGCTTTCAATCGTGACAGTGATTGCGATGGTGAAAACCTTTGCGCTTAGTCCTGACTTTTCTTTTCTTTTATATGATCCGCTGTCGACCATTGTATGGGTTGCCGTACTAATTAGTTTGTTCATCTGGGGCCGGGGCACATTTTGTGGGTGGCTGTGCCCTTATGGAGCTGGCCAAGAATTTAGCTCAAAGCTTGGAGGCTGGTTGGGGATTAAACCCATTCGCGTGCCATACAAAGTTGATCAGGTTTTAAAATATGTGAAATATGTGGTGCTTGGTGCCATTATATTGACGGCTATTTTCTGGCCCAGCCAGGCTGAAGTGATTGCAGAGGTTGAACCGTTTAAAACCGCAATCACACTTTACTTCTGGCGTGATTGGCCCTTTGTTCTTTATGCCGTTATGTGGCTGGTTGTTTCCATGTTTGTTTTTAAAGCCTTTTGTCGTTATTTGTGTCCTTTGGGGGCTTTCTTGTCTCTGGGTGGTTTGGTACGCATTCCGAATTGGGTGCCGCGGCGCAAAGATTGTGGCAGCCCTTGTCAGCTTTGTTC
>JAJFHF010000201.1 GCA_021775775.1 Hyphomicrobiaceae bacterium | reverse complement strand
TCTTGCGCCTCTTGCCTAATTTTATCCCAAACAGGATCTATCTGGCCAAAAGATTTCACGTCAGCTTGAAGGGTCATAACCTAACCTAATCTGTTATCTTAAAACATTCAGTCATCGAGACTGCTTTTAAAATCAAAATTTTCTCAAAAACCAGTTTTTTCAAAACCATCGCCCAAAATGAGCAGATCTATATTCATTTAAGAGCTTTAAAGAGAAAATTAAAGCCCCTTCCCCATGATCAACGATTAATCGCTGCTTATGTTATGGGGCTTCCTACTTATTAGTTTCTACTTATTATCCTATTGTCGCACACACCAGCACGAAAGTTCAATATAGGACGAAAATAATTTTCCAAAGTCCATTTGAACAAATGAAACATGGCAATCCTATGATCTAGGGATAAGCCCAGAATGGGAGTGAAACCGTAAAATCTATCCCTCATACAAAAAACGGCCCTCAAAAGAGAGCCGTTTAAGAAAATAACAATTTGATTTTGGTCAGGCGACCTTTGTAGCTGAGATTTTAATTCCAGCCCCCTTTACCTGCGTTCCATTTTCTTGCTTTTCGATCATTTTTGCTGCCACTGATTGTCCCCCGATTGCATCACGAGAACTCTGTTTCAACTTGATCCCTTTATAGCGTATGCGTCCAGCAATCTTAGCCTTTTTAATTTTTCTTTGACTAAGCTGTTTACCAAACGGTATTTGAGACATTGGGTTTGAGCCTTGCTCAATACACCAAGTACAATAATCATCATAAAGTTCCGTCGCAGTGGTGCTTTGACCTTCCGCTTCCATAATACGATCTTCGTAATATTGATCCATTTCATTCTTTGGCAATCGAACAGGATCAAGGATCTCTATCGAAGTTGTTTCATTAGTTGAAACACCAAGAATTTCATTATGATTGTCATTATCATTTTGCAACGCCTCTTTTATTAATCTGTCTTCTTCACGAATATCAGCTCGTATTTGATCCTCAACTTCAGCGCTAACCTCAAGACGATTGGCAACAAGTGCCGTTTTATTAACAGCTTTAGCCATCACTCTATTTTCTTCGTCAGCAATTTCATTCATTGCTTTGCGTGGATCAAGACGCCACATACTAAAGACAACGAAATATCCAAGAGCAGAGCCAGCTTCAACCAGCAAAGATACCAACAAAATTAGAACTGTTTGAGTGTCTTCCAATTTCAAGCCAAAAATACTGGCAATCAAATCAGCTTGCGGGTCAGCTTTGCCAGCCGCCGCCTCAGATGTTGCACTAGACATTTTGCCGCGAAGGACACGAATTCTCTGGTCAATTTTAACGGCCTCAAGCGAAATCGCGAGTTCCTTTTTAAAATTAAAAACTTCAGAACAATATTTCCGAGACACCCAATTGGTGATGCTACAGCCCTTGGTTAAGGCTTCAACCGTCGAGCGCTTCTTCCCGCGCATTTTAACCTGAGTAGAATTCACCCGCTCCAAATCAGCAATCACAGCATTCGCCGGCCGGTGTTTTGGCATCCAAGAGAGTTTATCTTCAAGCCGTTTTAATTCAGCCCGTACATCTTTGTAATTAGAAGCTTCGATCATCCGCTGACCAGTATTGTCGGCGCGGTTCACCGCAGCAAAACCGATGCTAGAGGTAATGGAATAACCCGTGCAAATAATTGCAAGAGCCACACCAGCTAAAGCTTGCGCCCACTTTCGTGTTTTCCAGGCATAGATGATTAAAAATGGCACAATCGCTTTTAAACAATCAGCGGCCACACTTGCCAGGCCATAAACCTGTCCATCAAATTCTGTTTTGCCCAAACCAAAACCAAAGCGCCAATTCATGGCAGCCGACACGACCACCAATGCTGAAGCAGCTAACAAACCAAATAGTCCAAGAACATGTCTCATGGACGACCTCCTTAAATGACACAGACAAATCCTCAAATTCAAATTTGCCAGTTAAACTGAATGCGGGTGGGACTCAAGAGACATAAAATTCAAAACATCAAAACAACAGCAAACTTTTTTAAAATCGTCATATTATAAAGTTCAGGTCAGCTCAGAGCGATGCCCCACAACAAACCTGCAAACAGCCCCTCTATCATAAGAAGATAAAAGCATCTGACTTTAAACAAAACGAAATTTCTACGCTGATGAAACATCTATCAATAAGTTCCAAAGACTGAGACTATAAGAAATCTCTAAAACTCAAATATTGATAATTATTTTCATGTTTTAAACGATTGGAATTATAAGTGCTTCTCAGTATCTCTTCCCTTTCAACCGCCGCGGCAAAAAGAAAGAAGATCAAACCTTAAACCAAACTGCAAAATCAAAAATTAAAAATTGCAAGTCAAGCTATCCAGCAAAAAGCCCCCACGACACCTTCACACAATTATCTGATTCGAAGAATTTTGTTAAGGATTGGAAAGTCTTAGCTGTAATCCATAAGCCACACACCGTTAACCTTTTGTTAATGATTTGGTAAGGAATTGAATTGAATTGAATTGGTGAAAATGATTAAAAATGCTAGTTGTAATAACAGCTTTATATCAAAAATAATGAAGACAAAACCAGAGAACGCAAAGGCCATAAATGCCACAAATTAACATCAAAATTAGTGCCCCCTTAGGCTGGGTCACCATAGACGCCCCAGATAAACTAAACGCACTAACACAAGACATGTGGCAGCAATTCCCCAAATCTATCAAAGAGTTAGAAAACAACGATGATGTGCATGTCATCATCATACGCGGCGCAGGGGCAAAAGCTTTTTCCGCCGGTGCAGACATTTCCCAATTTAAAGAATTGCGCAATGGGGAGGCGGCAACCAACTATAACCAGTTAAACAACAACGCTTTTGAAGCTTTACAAAATTGCAAGAAACCAACCATAGCCATGATCCAAGGCTATTGCCTTGGCGGGGGTATGTTAATAGCCCTAAGCGCTGACATCCGTCTAGCCAGCACCACAACATCTTTTTCGCTACCACCAGCAAAACTGGGCCTTGGCTTTGATGTGCGCTGGCTATCCTCTTTGCTAAAAGCAATCCCCCCTCATCATCTCAAAGAAATGATTTTTACAGGCGCCCTTTATAAGGCAGAACAAGTCAAAGAGTTTGGCGGCCTAAATCACATTTACAATGATGAAGATCTAGAGGAAAAAACCACAGCTTTGGCCAAAACAATCGCACAAAACGCCCCCCTCACAATACAAAGCATAAAAACCGCCATAGATGATTTAGCCAAAAATGATCAACATATTGATTTTGTCAATCACGACGCCTTAACCAAGGCTTGTTATGACAGCAAAGATTACGCCCAAGGGCAACAAGCCTTTAAAGAACGGCGCGCTCCAATTTTCAAGGGCCAATAAGTCTTTATATAGATTTATTTACTTTTTTAAATCTTGTCTAAAAAATCCAGCACACCTTGCTTATAAACCTCATCACCAACAGCGCGCATGTGATCGCGCTCTGGGATCGGCAAATGCTCAGCGCCCGGAATAAGCTGCGCCAGTTTTTCACCAGAGCCGGCAATCACATCTGTAGTACCAACCGCCACCAGCGCTGGCACTTTAATCTCGCCCAATGTCTCCACCTCAACCGGCATTCGCGTTGAGCGAATGCAAGCCGCCAACGAGAGCAAATCACTTTTCGTCGCTTCAGCAAAATCTCTAAAACTGCGCGCGGTTGGATTGGTAACATCTTCAGCGCGAGGTGCCTCTAGTGCACGCGCAATCGGCTCCGGGTTACCAAGACCGCGCACAAGATTATACCCCATGCCGGCAAATGTAACACTGGCCAAAATCTCAGGATAAAGCTTCGTCACAAAAGCTGAAATCCGCGCTCCCATAGAATAGCCCATGACATGCGCTTGCCCAATCCCCAGATGCTGAGTGAGGGCCTTGACATCCCCTGCCATCAAATGAGCGCCATAATCTTTCACATCATGGCGCTTTTCACTCATCCCATGCCCGCGATTATCAAAAGAAATGGTGTGGTAGCCAGCCTTCGTCAAGCTAGAAAACCACCCTGTATTGATCCAATTCATATGTGAGTGAGAGGCAAACCCATGCACCAAGAGAATAGGAAACTCTCTTTTCAGGCTATTTTCAGCTGGTTTTTGTTCAAAATAGGCCAGTTCAATGCCATCTGATAAAAATGTGCCGGTCGGTTCCATCAATAACTCCAATAAATCATGCCCGCAGAATAACGAATGCGGTTATCTGTCTCTATCACCTCTTTTTTCACAAGGCTATCTTTTGTAAAGGGCAATTGAGTGTTATACAAAACATTCGTCTTAAATTTGTAAGGATAAGCTATGGCACAAGTGGGAACACCGCAATTCAGCAATGATATCGGCGCTGAAAAGATAGAAATTGGGGTAAAGAAATTTAAGTGCATCGGTGCACAAAGCCCCTTTGACCATCCTCATGTCGCGCTAGATATGGGACAAGAAACCCAAATCGTCTGCCCTTACTGCTCAACGCTGTTTCAACATAGCTCAGATCTCGCTCAAACCCAGACCCGCCCAGCTGGGTGCAACGTGCCCACCACCGCCACGAGCGCTTAAATAGAGCACGCTAAGCATGACGCGTAACAAGAACGAGCTTCCAATCATCATCATTGGCGCTGGTATCGGCGGCCTAACGCTGGCCCTAGAATTAGGCCGGCGCGGCATTGCATGTACAGTGCTTGAACAAGCGGATGATTTTAACGAATTTGGCGCCGGCCTTCAATTAAGCCCCAATGCCATTCGCCACCTTTGGGCGCTAGGGCTTGAAAAAGAAATCACCGCCAAGGCCAGTGCCCCAGATAAAATCATCATTCATGATGCGCTTAACGGATTACACCTAAATGAAGTGCCCCTCGGGCAAACCATGATCGAACGTTATGACGCCCCCTATCTGGTCATCGCGCGCCAAGACCTCCAATCCATTTTGCTCGCCGCCATTGAAAACACATCTACTTTGCAACCGACAGGGCAATCTTCTATCCAACTCAAGTTGGGACAAAAATTTGTCACCTATTCACAAACTGAAACTGCCATCAAAGCTGAAATGGAAAATGGAGAGACAGTAACTGGCCGCCTGCTGATCGGCGCCGATGGCATTTGGTCTCGTGTGCGCCATCAGATTAATAAAGACACCATCCCCACCTCAACAGGATTGATCGCTTGGCGCGCTATGATAGACTGGGATCAAGCCCCAGACCTTTTCCAAACCACCAACACACAAGTGTGGCTCGGGCCCGATAGTCACCTTGTTCATTATCAAGTCTCAAAGGGAAAAAAATTAAATTTAGTCGCGGTGACAAAAGGACGTGCCAAACAACGATCTTGGAGTGACACAGTCCCTAAAGAACAACTGTTTGAAACCCTGCGCCCCTGGAACAAAGCTGTGCGCGCCTCTATAATGGACATACCAAACTGGGTCGCCTGGCCCCTCATGATATTGCGCCCCTTTCAGACCTGGCACAAAAGGCGCATGATGGTGATGGGCGATGCCGCTCACGCCGTTCCCCCCTTCCTAGCCCAAGGGGCAGCCATGGCCATAGAAGACGCAGCTTTGTTAAGCACTCTCATCGCAGATCACAACCAGAATGTAGAGAAAGTACCGCCACTATTTCAAAGCAAGCGGTTTAAACGCTGCCAACGTGTGCTGTCAAAATCCATTTATAATTGCCAATTTTATCACGCCCGCTCAACCCTGCGCCAAATCCGCAATTTCGGCCTCAAACGCATGCCAACAAAATTTCTCCTGCGCCAATATGATTGGTTGTATAAGGGCTAAATAAAACCCACACGGCCTATTAATTTACAGATTGTTGCTCTAGCTTTTCAAGTAATTGGTCTATTTTTTTTACAGTCCGTGCAGCCCCCATGGTTTTGAATGTTTGGCGCGCCTTGAGCCAATGCTCTTTTGTCTTTGTAAAGTTATTTTGCTCTACGGCGACAAAACCCATATGATAATAGGCTTCAGCAAGCTCCTTTTTATATCCCCCTTGCGTGGCCAAAGCCAATGCTTTTTGGTGTAAAACCTCTGCTTGTTGCACAGCCCCTTTCAAACGCATTGTCCAGCCTAAATTATTATAGCTATTGGCCATCCCCTGTTTATCACCAAGCTCTTCCTTCAACGATAAGGAGCGACGATGATAATCCTCTGCTGCTTTCAAAGCACCGCGGATTCGCGCGATTAAACCAAGGTTGTTATAGCTGCCTGCTATACCCTGTTTATTGCCAAACTCTTTATCAATAGCAAGTGATTGCCGGTATAAACGCTCAGCCCCCGACAAATCACCGCGCGCCTGCGTAATCAGCCCAAGTTGACCATAGCTAGTCGCCATGCCCAGCTTGTCGCCAAGTTTTTTCTTAAGCCCAAGCGATTGCTGATGGAAACGTTCAGCCAAAGCCAAGTCACCCCGGGTCTTGGCAATTTTTCCAAGATTAGCATAGCTAGAAGCTATAACCCGTATATCACCAATCTTTTTCATCATTTCTAATGACTGATGAAAAAAATTTTCAGCTGCGACAAGATCTCCCTGCACTCTCATAATAGATCCTAAATTATTATAAGTTTTTGCTATTCCTGATTTATTATCAATTTCTTCGTCAATTGCTAAACTTTGGAGATAAAAGCTCTTTGCTGTTTCAAAATCACCAATTAAATAAGCAAGAATACCTAAATTATTATAAGTTATGGATATACCTTCTTTATTGCCAAGCACTTGGTCTAAAACTAAAGACTGGAGATAAAAGTTCTCTGCTGACTTATAATCACCTTGATTTTGTTTGATTAAACCTAAATTGTTATAATTTTGAGCGATTCCCTCATTATTTCCAAGCTCTCTGAACAGAGCCAAGGATTGGCGATAAAAGTCCTCTGCCTCTGCATGCTCACCACGAGTTAGTGCAAGGGCACCTAAGTTATTATAGCTTGTTGCTACTGTTTGTTTATCATCAAACCCTTTGCTTAATATCAAAGACTTGCTAAATAAAATCTCTGCCGTTTTGAGGTTGCCACGATTTCGTTCAATCTCCCCTAAATTAATATAGCTCACAGCCAGACGCTCTTGATTATCAAGCTCTTTGCTTAATATCAAAGACTTGCGAAACAAAATCTCTGCAGCTGCTAGCTCACCACGCATTTTTGCATTGGCCCCTAAAATGTTAATGCTCGTTATCAATAACAATTTATCACCTTGCTGCTGGGCTAAACTTTTGGCTTTAACCGCAGCTTTTTCGCTCTTATCTAAATCACCCGTTCTATAATAAAGAATCCCAACCCGATTCCAATTTAGAGCATCACCCGGATCAAGCTTGACAGATTTACGATAAGCGATAAGAGCACGTTTTGGATCATTCAACGCAGCCAGTGTGCCTATATTAGCAAAATGGCGGGCCTTTTGTTCGTCTGATTGCTGGGGCTCTTGAGATTTCTTACGAAAAATTTGCTGACTCTGCTCAATCTCGCCCCGTTCAAGGGAGGCAAAGGCCTCCTCAAAAACCGCTTGCATATCAGCCGGAGCCTTGGCTTGTGCAGCGCGTAAATCTCTTAGCGTTTGTTTTAAGGCCGCAATTTCAACATCTTTAGCGGCAATTTCCTGAGCAACATCAGAGGGATATTTGGGCATTTTAGCTGCTAGTTTTATGGCAAGTGCATCAAGGTCAATAGGCCGTGGTTTTTCAGGACCGCTCCACAGCCACAAAGCGAAACCAATAAATACAAATGAAGCAACCCCAATCCCCCACAAGGTAACCCAAGGAGAGGCAATTTTCTCTGCGCCTTCAGCTCCTGATTGAAGGTTCTTAAAAACCCCCCCCCCATAAACCAACTCCCCCCATGATTACGCAAACTTAAAAAGACCAAGCCATTTCAAGCTAACTGATAACCATTTTTCTATCAATGAAAATGGGCACAACTGAGAACAAGCGCCAATATGATTGATTGTATAAGGGGTGAACATAAGAAAAGCCGCTCAATCACATCGATCAAGCGGCTTTCCATATATAATCACTTAAGATGGCGCGTATCGCCTACTTCACACCAAGCTTTTTCTGCAAGCTAGATGACGAAGTCGTATATTGAAAAATCACCTTTTTATCAGGATAGATGATTTTATTGGCCTCTTGCGCCATCAGCGCCGCTTCATGAAAACCGGAAAGGATCAGCTTCAATTTGCCCGGATAATGGTTGATATCACCCACCGCAAAAATACCCGGCACGCTGGTTTCAAATTTTTCCGTGTCAACATCAATTAAGTTTTCATTCAAATTCAAACCCCAGTCAGCAACCGGACCCAATTTCATGGTCAAGCCAAAGAACGGCAACAGGCAATTGGTCTTCACATCAATCTCACCATCAGGTCCCTTAATGCTCACAGCTTCCAACTGGCCATTGGCCCCTTTCAGCTCTCCCATTTGCCCAAGGTGAAAATCAATCTTACCTGCTTCACGCAGGGCCAACATTTTATTCACGCTATCTGTATGCGCGCGAAATTTGTCGCGCCGATGCACAAGCGTCACGCTATTGGCGATGGGCTGTAGGTTCAATGTCCAATCAAGCGCACTGTCCCCACCGCCCACGATAAGAAGGTCTTTGCCCTCAAAATCAGACATCCGGCGCACTGAGTAATGCACAGACTTACCTTCAAAATCCTCAATGCCAGCAATCGGTGGGCGCTTGGGAGTAAAAGAACCACCACCAGCAGCCACCACAACAACCTTGGCAATAAATTCTTCATTATCATCTGTCTTGATTTGAAAACGCCCATCATCAAGCTTTTTCAATTCATCAACCCGCTGGTTAAAATGAAACTCAGGGTCAAATGGCTTGATCTGATCCATCAACCGATCCGTTAATTCCTGGCCAGATATAACCGGATAAGCGGGAATGTCATAAATCGGTTTTTCCGGATAAAGCTCGGCGCACTGGCCGCCCGGGCGATCCAAAATATCAATGAGATGGCACCGTATATCAAGCAAGCCCAGCTCAAAGACGGTAAAGAGCCCACAAGGCCCCGCGCCAATAATGACA